>JAPOJD010000005.1 GCA_029978585.1 Actinomycetota bacterium | reverse complement strand
ACGTCACGCTCGCCGCCCTGAGAGGCTTCCGGGCCCGGTCCTGCGCGATCGTCGCCATTGACCCGGGCGCCCGCCTGCGGCTGGTGGGGTCCTTCGGGCTATCCGGCCCGGAGCGCGGCCGGTACTCCCGCCTGTCCGTATGGGACGACCACCCGCTGTGCGGGGCGATCCTGCAGGGGACCTGCAGCGCGGCCGAGAGCGGAAGCGAACCGCCGAGTCGTCCCGCCATCGCCGCGCCCGTCATGGCACCGGGGCGGGCGTGCGGAGCCATCTCCGTGACCTTCGACACGAGCGTGAGCTTGCCTGCTGAGTGCGTGGAACAGCTCCAGCACATCGCCGACCTGCTCTTCCTCGTCTGGCCGGCGGATACGTCCCGCGCGCCTGACCGTGCGACAGGGGATCAGCGGGGGACCCTCACGGAACGCCAGTCCGCGATCCTGTGCCTCATCTCCGACGGGCTCACCAACGCGGCTATCGCACATCGAATCGGCTTCAGTGAATCCACGGTGCGCCAGGAGCTCATGGCGATCTTCAGGGCACTGGGGGCCCGTACTCGGCACGAAGCCGTGCTCCTCGCTCAAGAGTGTGGAGCGGTCGCTGGCGTCGAGGACCAACACTCGCGCGCGGCATCCATTCCGGCGTGAGTCCGGTCTTTCTCGGCTTACACTCGAGGTCCCTTCGTCAGAGGAGCACGAGTGCGTCGAACCCGGGTGGTTATCGCTGCGGTGGCACTGTCCGCTGCGCTCGCAGTCGCGATGCCGGCGTCCATGGTCCAGGCGGCCGCGGTGCGGGTGACGATCCGAGCCGGGGACGAGATCAAGGTCCGCACGACGGGTCCCGGACCGAAGTTCGACCTCACCTATGTCGTGACGGATCGGGATCGTGCGGCGTACATCATCAAGACCTGCAGCTATAACGTTGCCGCGGACGAGTTTGTCCTGTGCGAGTCGAAGGCCCTCAGCACGCAGAACAAGGGAATGGTCCGCACCAAGACCGGATGGCGCTATGAGCGCTTCTATCGATACACCGACGCCATTTCCGCGAAGCAGTGCGCCGCAGTGAACCGGCAGCGCCCGGAGTTCGTCGCGAAGGTGTGGATCAAGGACCGCAAGCGCGAGGTCATCGCGGAGGCAGACCACCCCTACGTGGTGGTCTGCGACCGCTAGGCCCCGGGAAGCCTGAGCCCCCCGGGGATCACGCCACTAGCGGAGAGCGCAGGCCTGGTCCTTGATGTCTGCCGGGATGCCGTCATCGGCGCCGCCGCTGCAGATGGTGCCGATGTCCTTGGTCACCCAGTACGGGCCCTCGGCCTGGAAGAGGAACGCCGTGGTCTGCTCGATGTCACCCGACTTGGTGATGCCGAAGACGATCGCCCAGCCGTCCTCGCAGTCGTAGTCCTTGGTGTTGATGAGGTCGAGTCCCTGTGCCGAGGCCGCCTCCTCGGTCGCCTTCTCCAGGGCGTCCGTGGTGCACTCCGCCGCGCCCCCTCCGATGGGGGAGTCGGTCGGGGCCGGTGCCGGCGCCGGCGCTGCGCTGGTGCTCTGCGAGGAGCTACCGCCACCACCGCAAGCGGCCAGGGCGAGCATGCCCCCCGCGAGCAGGGATACGGCCATGATCGACTTCCTGTTCTTGGTCATGCGGTCACTGTAGGTTGGGCGGGCGCTCGCCCCGAGCAGGCGCGCCGGGAGAAGGTGAGGTGTCGTGTCCGCTCCAGGGAACGCCAGCAGCGCGACGGCGAGGGTGGTCGACGCGCACGCGGACGACGCGCTCGGGGACGACGACGTCATGGAGTTGCTGCACCGGCTGAAGCGTCGCGAGGTCTCCGCCGGGGAGTTGCGCCAGGCCGCACGGGAGCGCATCAGTCGCGCCAACGGCTCCCTCAATGCCGTTGTGCGGGAACTGGACCTGCCTGCCTCGGAGGGCGGTCCTTTCGCTGGGATACCCACGGTGCTCAAGGACAATGAGGACCTCGCGGGGTTTCCCACTCTGCACGGTTCGTGGGCCCCTTACGAACGGCCCGCTGCGGCGAACAGCCCGTGGGTGCGGCAGTACCTCGACCTTGGCTTCGAGCCGCTGGCGAAGACGACGCTCCCGGAGTTCGGCCTGACCGCGTCGACCGAGTCCAGTCGCTACGGCGCGACCCGCAACGCATGGAATCTCGATCATTCGCCCGGCGGATCCAGCGGCGGTTCGGCCACCCTGGTGGCATCCGGAGCTGTCCCCATCGCGCATGCCAACGACGGCGGCGGCTCGATCCGCATCCCTGCCGCGGTCTGTGGCCTGGTGGGGCTCAAGCCCTCGCGTGGACGGCTCGTGGACCTGCCTGAACTCGAACGCATGCCGGTGAACCTGGTGACGCAGGGGGTCGTGACTCGCACCGTGCGGGACACGGCGTACTACTTCGCGGAGGCCGAGCGGATGTACCGGAACCCCGCGCTGCCGCCCATTGGCATGGTTGTGCGACCGGAGAAGCAGCGGCTACGGGTGGGCATCCTCACTGACAGCGTCGCCGGGCTCCCGGTGGATCCTGAGACCCGAGAGGCGGTTCTGCGCGTGGGTGCGGTCCTGGAGGGACTCGGGCACGTGGTGTCACCGGTGGGCCTGCCCGTGGACGAGCGGTTCGGCCGGGACTTCCTCAGGTACTGGGCGCTGATCGCCTTCGCATTCCAGAAGGGCGGCTCACGGCTCCTCGGGCCCGGGTTCGACTCCTCGCGCACCGAGCTCCTGACCCGGGGCCTGAGCGCGATGTTCCTGCAGCAGATGGTGCGCGTGCCGCTCAGTATCCGGCGCCTCGTGCGCGCAACCCGGGAGCCAGATGCTTCATACACCCAGCAGGATGTCGTGGTGTCGCCCGTGGTGGGCCACCCGGCTCCGCGACTCGGCGAGCTCGGTCCGAACGTTCCCTTCCGCGAGCAGATGGTGCGGCTGCTTCGCTTCTCGTCATTCACGCCGCTGCAGAACGTCACGGGTGCTCCGGCGATCTCTCTCCCGCTGGCGCGGACGAGTTCCGGGCTCCCGATCGGGATCCAGGTGTCGGCCCCGCTGGGAGAGGAACGTCGTCTCCTCTCGGTGGCCTATGAGCTCGAGCAGGCCATGCCCTGGCCGCGTACGCCTGCGGCCGCCTGACTACTTCAGGGCACCCCAGAGGAGGAACGCGGCGAGGATCAGGCAGATCCCGGCGGAGATGAGCTTGGTGTGCGCGTTCACCCAGTGATTGAGGCGCTGGAGGAAGGCGTCGGCCTTCCGCCCGAATAGCGTGGCGAGGCCCACCGGCACGAGTGCCGGCAGCAGCGTGAAGAACAGGACCACGAGAAGGGCGATGACCTGCAGGGCGAAGGCGGCCTGGGTCTCCTGGACCACGCGAACGCCGGGGATGATGATGAGCAGGGACGAGAGGTCCACGGCCATGACAGCGAGTCCGACGACGAAGAAGGCCGGCGACTTGGCATCGGTCACCATCTGCTTGACCCGACTCTGGTGCTCGCTGCCCGCCGGCTTCTTGCGGATGAAGGCGCGGATCGCGAGGACGATGAACACGATGGCGAGAGCGAGTTCCACGCCGCGCAGCACCGGGCTCGGGGTGCCCTGCCCCAAGGGGAGCTGCCGGAAGCCGAGGTACACGACGACGATGTAGAGCATCGTGAACGCCGCGCACCCGAGCGTGTAGAACCATCCCCGCGCCTTGGGATGGTTCGGGCCGATCAGGATGAGTGCCTGAACGGTGAGGACGAAGGGGCTGATCATGGCGCCCAGTGCGAACGGGAGCACCGCGACGATCGGATCAGTCACGCGGCAAGCCTCTCACGGAGACCGGGGGTGGGCCCCGCAATCAGGCGCGCAGCAGTGACGCCACGTTGTCGCTGCGGAACTTCCCCTGCGGGTCGACCGCCTCCACGAGCCGCGCGAAGCTGGGGAAGAGCGGGTATGCCTCGACAATGCGCTCCGGTGCGGCCACGGTCACCTTGCCCCAGTGCGGCCGGGCACCGAGGGGCAGCAGCGCCTCCTCTATCGCGGGAAGCACGGAGAAGATCCGTCGATCCTTCTGCCAGGTGAAATGGATTCCCACCGTGTCGCGACCCTGGGCCGGGCTCAGCCAGAGGTCGTCGGCGCACATGGTGCGGATCTCCGTCACATGGAGGAGGGGGGTGATCATCGATGCCATGGACCGCATCCGCCGGATGCCTTCGACCGCATGGGACCTCGGCAGCAGGTACTCCGCCTGAATCTCGTCGCCGGAACTCGGGGTGAACTCGGCTCGGAAGTGGGGAAGGCGCTCGTACCAGGGGCCTTCGTGGCCGCCCTGCTCGGTGCAGTGGACCGGGTCGAGTTCTTCGAGGGGGTGCACCTTCCCGCCGGACTGCCGGGCACCGAAGTCCGGTGAACCCGCCCAGGCGCCCTCGCGGTCGACTCTCCGCTTGAGCCACAGCTGCGCGTCAGGTTCGGGTCGCCACCGGGTGAAGACGCTCACAGATGTCGCGGCAGAGAACACCGCATCGAAGTCGCGTTCGACGACGTCCAGGTCGAGCCCGAGCAGAACGGTCTGCGCGACGTCATACGTCGGTTCCACGGAGAGCTCGATGCGCGTGACGACGCCGAGGGCTCCAAGGGCGACCACCCAGCCCGCGAAGTCAGAATCAATGTCTCGCCGGATCCAGCGCACCTCGCCATCTGCGGTGACGACCTCGAGCCCTCGCACGGCGGAGGACAGCGTTCCGATGCGGTCGCCGGACCCGTGCGTCCCCGTGGCAATCGCGCCGCCCACGCTGATATGCGGCAGGGACGCCATCGCGGAGAGAGCGAGACCGTGCGAGTGGAGTACGGGCCCGAGGTCGGCGTACCGGGTCCCGGCGGATACGACGACCGAGGATCGATCCGGTGCCACGTCGATCTGCGCCGGCAGTCGCTCCGTCCCGATGTGGGGGCCAGGTCCGACGGCCGCGGGGCTGAAGGAATGCGCCGACCCCACCGCGAGGGCGTGTTCCTGGGTGCGCACGAGGCCCTGAACCTCGGCCACGCTCGTAGGGAGCAGCAGATCCTGGGGGAAGTCGACGGTCCCGGACCAATTGCGACGCATGTGCCGACGCTAGCGAGCGGGCAGCCCGAGGGCACAATCCAGGAAGATCTACGGCCGAACTCAGAAAATGCAGGAGAATTTCCTGATATTGCTACACTAGTCTTTCCATCATTCTCCCCTGGAGGTATCCGTGCGTCCCCTCGCCCGTGTCCTCGTCGATGAAAGTCATCGCCAGGCGTGGTCCATCCGGCCTGAGGTGGCATCGGCGATGAGCCCTGCCAACCCGGCGGACTCCTCCTACGCCGAAGCGGCACGCACCCTGGAGTCGGCTGGCTTCGCGGTGACCGCCCACATCGAGGGGCCGATCACCCCGGATGCGCTCATGGACATCGACGTGCTCGTCCTCCCGCACTGTTCGGAGGACGCCTGGGAGGCCACGGTGGCCACCGGTAGCCCCGTGTATAGCGAGGCCGAGATCGCCGCGATCGAGGAGTTCGTGGTCGCTGGAGGCGGCCTCGTCATCTTGGCGGAGACCGAGCAGGCCAAGTACGGCAACAATCTCGCATCCATGTCCGAGCGATTCGGCATTGGAATCGTGAATGCGACCGCCCAGGATCCCGTAAGCCGGTTCAACGACGTCTCCACCTGGGTCGTACTGGAACCATCCGCGGCCCACGGCTGTGACATCTTCGCGGGCGGGGGCGAAGCCGTGTTCTATCGAGCCGGTGCGCTCCGGCTGGCCGCCGATGCTGCCGACACGTATGTCTTCGCTCGCACCTCGGCAACGGCGTCTCCCGCGGGTGCCCCGCTCCTCGCGGGCGTCTCGTGCGGGCAGGGCCGCGTCATCGTCGCGGCCGACTCCGACTTCGCGGGCGATGACTCCCTGGGAGACCTGAACAACCGCCACCTGTGGCGCGCGATCGTCACCTGGGCGCACGCCGGCGCCCGTCACGAGACCGGTGAGATGCCGGCGAGCCCGGTGCTCTCGAGTCCCGCGTGGCTCCGCCTCGTCACGGCGGTCGAGGCGCTGCGCCCCCTTCAAGCCGCGGACGGTTCCATCGCGGGGGATGCAGCGGTCGCGTCTGCGCGGGTCGACGAGATCATGGCCGCGCTCAGCCAGCTGGCTCCGCTCGTCCCGCACCAGGCGGACTACATGGATGCGGTTGCTGTCGACTTCGCGGCGTGGCGAGACGGGGGCTTCGGCGTTCCGGATTTCCTGGATTCGCTCATGGAGTTTCATCCCGAGTCCGTGCGACGCGATGGGATCGAGCACGTTGTCGTGTTCCCCATGTACACGCAGAACGGCAATCCGAATCGCAACGTCGAAGCCGTGGCAATCCGCACGGTGTGGCCTGAGTGGATCGCTGAGCTCGAGGCCACGTCGTACGACAACGCCGCCTTCGTCCCCATCGAGTTCCTCGGCTTCACTGCCGGGTACGACACCCACTCCGCAGTGTTGTTCCCCGAGACCGTGGCAACGCGCGAGGTCGTGCCCTTCAGCTGGGGCGGCATCTTCTGCGATCGCGAGGCTGCCCGGTTCCGACGGGTGTCTCGTGCCGCTGCCGAACGCCTGCGTGTGGACCTTCCGCCGGAGGCGGAGTTGCTTCTTAACGACCAGCGACTCGCGCAGGAGACGTTCGTCCTGTGGGATCTCGTACACGATCGAACCCACAGCCACGGCGACCTGCCATTCGATCCCTTCATGATCAAGCAGCGCATGCCTTACTGGATGTACGGGCTCGAGGAATTGCGATGCGATCTGTCGACATTCCGTGAGACGGCACGGCTCGAGGAACGTGGCGTGACGCTTGCCCCCTACGTACGCATCGCCATCCTCTTCGACCGGCTATTCCGGTTCCCCACCACCGGTGAGCGTGTCCGCAATTACGACGGTCTCGCGGGACAGATCGTGTTCGCTTGGCTGCACCAGCGCGGGGTCATCAGGTGGACTGACAACACGCTGCGCATCGACTGGAGCCGGGTGCAAGCCAGCATGGACGAGCTCTGCGACGAGGTAGAGACCCTCTATCGCGAGGGGATCGAACGATCCCGGATGGGCCACTGGCTGGCCGCGTACGACTTCGTGAGTTCGCTCGTCCCCCCACACCCCAAGTCGGTGTGGGCCCAGGGACCCGTCGCCCTGCCGAGCGATCCCAAGGACGCGGTCGACGCGGTCTTGCCCGACGAGTTCCCGCTCAACGTCTTCTATGAGTCGCTTCGCAAGGCCCTGGCGCCCACGATTGATTCCGCCCGCGGGATCACGGGGGTGGCGGCGTGAACCGCCCCGTCGCGGTGATTCTCGGCGCTGGCATGGGAGGAACGGCGGTCGCGCATGCACTCGCCCAGGACTGGTTCGTCATCGTCGTCGACCGCGAGGAGTCGCTGGCGCGCCCGCTTGCCGAGTCCGTCGGTGGAGATTGGGCGGTCGTGGACCTGCTCGACGTCCACGCGCTAGCCGGGTTCCGCGACGACCTTCTTGCGAGGCACGGACGGATCGACGCGGTCATCCACCTGGTGGGCGGCTGGCGCGGATCGAAGACCGTCGACGGCGATGCGCTCGCAGCGTGGGATGCCATCTCCCCGGGGGTCTTCGGCACCGTGCGAACCACGACGGTCGTGTTCCGGGAGCCGCTGATGCGATCCGATGCGGGTCGCTACGTCATGGTGTCCAGCACCGCCGCCGCCAAGCCCACGGCCGGCAACGTGGCATACGCGACGGCCAAGGCGGCAGCAGAGACCTGGGTGGGCGGACTCGACAACTCGTTCAAGGACACGTCCGCACGGGCGATCATCGTCGCGGTCAAGGCCCTTGTGAACGAAAGCATGCGCGTCGAAAGCCCGGAGAAGGAGTTCCCCGGGTACACCGACACGACTGAACTCGCCGAGGTGATTGCTGGCATCCTGGAGCCGACGGGCGCCCCGGAGAGCGGCCGCATTGACCTCACGGAGGGCTGACGTGACCTGGCGTGGCTTCGCGAGCGACAACTACGCGGGAGTGCACCCCGAGGTGCTCGCTGCCATCGCGCGAGCGAATGACGGTCACGCCGTGGCCTATGGCGAGGACGACGAGACGGCTTGTCTACGCGACCTGATGCGCGATCATCTGGGCGGCCAGGCAGAGGTCTTCCCGGTATTCAATGGAACGGGAGCCAATGTCGTCGCCCTGCAGTCGATCTGCCGGCCCTGGGAGGCCGTCATCTGCGCCGAGACGGCTCACGTGAACGTCGATGAGGGAGGGGCCCCGGAGAAGGTGGCCGGGCTGAAGCTCTGGACCGTGCCGGTAGCAGATGGCCTGCTGACCCCGGCCGCGGTCGATGTCCACTCAGTGCGCGTCGGAGACGTGCATCGATCGCAGCAGGCGGTCGTGACCGTCACGCAGTCGTCCGAACTCGGAACCGCGTATTCGGTTGACCAGCTCGGCTCGCTGGTGGAACACGTCCATTCCCTCGGTATGAAGGTCCACCTCGACGGTGCACGCATTGCCAACGCGGCGGCGGGCCTGGGCGTTCCCCTGCGAGCTATCACCACGGACGTGGGAATCGACATCCTGTCCTTCGGTGGCACAAAGAACGGCGCCATGGGCGCCGAAGCGGTCGTTGTACTCAACCCGTCGCTGGCCCGGGCGGTGCCGTTTCTACGCAAGTCATCCATGCAGCTGGCGAGCAAGATGCGCTTCGTGAGTGCCCAACTGTGTGCATTGCTCACCGACAACCTGTGGTTGCGGAATGCCAGCCACGCTAACGGCATGGCCCAGCGACTACTCGCGGGGGTTCAGGCGATCCCAGGTGTTGAGGTCAGGCGACGCGTCGATGCCAATGCGGTCTTCGCGATCATCCCCCGCGATGTGACGGCGAGGCTGCAAAGTGAGTACAGATTCTACGAGTGGGATGAAGCGACGGGCGAGGTGCGCTGGATGTGCTCGTGGGACACGACCGCCGAAGACGTCGACGGGTTCGTCGCGGCGATCGCCCGCGAGATGAGCGCTTGATTCACCAGCCCCAATTGAGCACGGCGAGAGGTACGTAGCGCCAGCGCGGCAGGTAGGTCGCGGCATAGACCGCCTCGTGCAACGGTGACAGGGATTCGAGGGCGCCGAGGATGGTGGTGTCCAGCGGGGGGAGTCCTGGTTCCGCGAGGTAGGCATCCAGTGCTTGCCGGCGCGCATCGCGCGCCCACGCCCGGGCATGGTCGAGAGCGTCGGATGCTCCGGCGCGATTGGCGGCGGCGATGGCCACGTGATCGAAGCCGCGCAGCATGCCGGCCACGTCGTAGGCGGTCGGTCCGCGCATGTCTTGCTCTTCAGCCCGGAACGCCGGGTTGCCATCGAAGTCGCATATGGCAATGCCACCCCGCCAGCGTAGGAACTGACCCGGATGCAGATCGCGGTGAAGGGGAACCACCTCGGCGTCCTGCGTGCCAGCGAGGACATCGATGGCCTCGGTGAAACGCGCGCGCCACCTCTGCACCGCGGTCTGCAATTCGGGATCGAGCGCGGTGTCGAGCAGCGCCTGATAGTGCTGGGCCAGGTCGAGGAGTGGAGCGCGAGCGACGGGCCGGTCGATCACCGGAGTCGGTCGAGCGGCCGCGGCATGCATGCGTGCGGTCAGGCTTCCAATCTCGGCTGGCCATGAGGGGCTAGCTCCCCCGTGAGCCAGCATCCGCAGGACCTCGTCGAGCATCCAGTCCCAGCCGTCAACGGCCTCGGGGAGGAATCGGGTCGCTGTCAGGACGACGTCGTCATCCCAGGTCACCGTCGCGAACGGCTCGGGCATGTCGGTGAAGCCGGCCGCGGAAAGGTGAGCGACGACACGTTGGCCGACGATCGCGTCCGGTTGTCGAAGGAGCTGCCACTTGGCGACCACCGCGTCATCGACAATGCGCACGTCATTTGTCATGTCGACGTCGAGTCCCCGCTCTCGCTGAGGGTCCAGCATGGGAAGCGGATTGACGTGGTCCACCCGAAGCGGTGGTGGCGCTCCAAGCGCGCTCATGCTGATCGCGTCGGCCGGCTCGGCTCGACGCCATGCCCTGTCGGGCTGGGTCCCCCGAGGACGTGCTGAGCCGTCCCGCGCGGCGAGCACCATGGGCACGAAGATGTCGCGTCCGTCAACGAGTCGCACGGCCGCCACGGCCGACCGATCGCTCAGCGCGGCGACGTCGGTGATCTCCTCGATGTCGTCGTCGTGGCCGCGGCGAAGGGCCGGGAGGAGCGCGTCCGCCTTGAGCCCTCGGGTGCTGTCTCGCACCTGGTCGAGCAGGCTCATGCAGCGACGACGGGGTCTCGGTGCCACCAGCGCAGGGCGAGGAGTTCTGCGACGAGCGGCTCGCAGAGCATGCGGACGAGAGGGTCGGCAGGCATGGGCAGGGTCGTCTCCCCCGGGATGCCGAGCCCGTCCCCCACGCAGACGACCTGGGATCCACGCCGGGACAGCCAGTCGGCCGCCTGCGCGTCCCACCGGGATCCCGTGAATACGACGCATCGGTAGTCGGTTGTCAGGGTGAGGTAGACGTCGACGTGGCTCCAGTCGCCGGTCTCGCATCCCACCGCAGGTCGACGCGGGATCTCGCGGACCATGAGCGCCGACTGCAGCGCCGATCCGATCCGACTCTCCGGCGCGATCCAGTGCGTCGTTCCCGCGGGCCAGAGAACCTCGTCCACGGGGTCGAGCCAGGCGGAGTCGGCGAGGAGTTCCTCGGTTCGCTCTGCGGCCGCGCGGCACGCGGCGGCCACCTCGCGGCGTGGCAGGGCGAGGGCGAGGAGCAGGGCCAGCGTGTGCCGGTAGGTGCGGCACGCAACCTCGCCGTCCTCCGGACCCGCGAGCATGTCGACGACCACGTCGGCTTGCCGTGCGAGGGCCGAGTCACGGGAGTTGACGAGAGCGATCCGCTGAGTGCCTCCGGAAAGCCGCTCCATCCGGTCGAGAGTCTCCGCGGAGCCTCCCGAGGCAGAGATGAGGATCGCGCATGCGCCATCGCCGCCAGGCCAGCCGGGGTCCGTCGACGCGATCTCGTCAATGGCATCGACCCCGGCGGCGCGCAGCCATCCCGAGACCGTGCGCGCGGCGTACTGAGAGGAGCCCATGCCGCTCAGCAGCGGACCCGCGGGGGCCAGGGGGGGCCATGGATTGTCGTGCTCGAGCTCCGTTGCGAGCTGGACGAGACGGGCGGGGATCTCGAGCAGATCGCGTTCGACGAGGTCGGGCTTCATCCTCAGGCCGCGGACTGTCCCAGTTCGGCGATGATCTCGGCCTCGCGGCGTACGCCATCCTCCGCCCTGATCTGGCGAGAGATCTCCGCCATGCGGTCGCGCAGTGCGCGGTCGGCAAGGAGCGAGTCGATGGTCCCGGTCAGCTCATCCCTTTCGACGCGGTAGGTGTCCAGGCGCTTGCCGAACCCGGTCTCGTCGACCCGCTGAGCGTTGTCGTACTGGTCCCAGAACAGGGGCAGGACCACCATGGGCTTGCCGAAGTGGAAGGACTCGCAGGTGGTGTTGTTGCCACCGTGGGTGATGACGAGGTCGACCTTCTCCAGCAGTGTCGTCTGCGGAACCATTGCGGCCCCCCACATGTTGTCGGGGAGGTCCCACTCATCGGCGCGAGGGCCCTTGCTCACGATGAAGCGATGGGGGCTGTCTGCAAGGAAGCCGGTGAGACGCGTCATGAGGTCGACGTCGGCGCCCCCGAGCGATCCGAGGGATAGGTAGATGAGCGAGCCGTCACCGTCGAGGATGTGCGCGGGTATGTCGATGGGCTGCTCGGTGCGGCGAACGGATGACTGCACGCGATGCCAGGTGGAGTCGAGGGGCCGGCGATCGACGTAGTCGACGGCAGCCGGGTAGATGTAGATATTGGCGTCACCGACGTAGTTGAACTCCCCATCCGGGAGTGGGCCGGCACCGGACTCCTGGGAGAACTCGTTGTACTCCGACCAGAGGCTCGCGTTGACGCGGGCGTACTCGTCGCGCCATGCCTGCCATTGGCTCGGATCGTCCGCGGGAAGGCCCGAGAGCGCAGGGGGGAGTCCCGGGCCGGTCATCTCGAGCGGCTGGCATGAGACCAGTCGCACGAAGGGACGACCGGCGGCCTTGAGCGCAGGGAATGCCGACACGTTGTCCTGCACGATGACATCCGGCTGGACATCCTCGACGATGTCGGCAAACTGCGGATTGGCGTACTTCGCTCCGTCCATCAGGCTGCGCCACACCGGCTCGATGAAGGTCGTGATCTGCTCGAAGGTGCTCTTGCGGAACTCGGGTGACGTGTCGCGAATGAAGTCGATCCAGAACTGCCCGGCGGCCGCCTCCTCCTCGGGTGGGGGCGCCATGGACACGAGCCGCTCCTCGATCCCGAGCGGCTCGATCTTGCCCGCCCAGGATTCCTCAGCGGCGAAGACGACGCGGTGTCCCCTCGCGACGAGTTCGGCGCCGATCCCGATGCAGTTGTTGGTGGGTCCGTAGGCGCTCTCGGCAGCCAGCAGCACGGTGAGCGGTCGGTCCGGCATGGTGCCTCCGAGGTTCAGTCGTCGATCCGGTCTAGCGGGATCATGCCCCGCCCGGCAAGTTCAGTGAAGAACAGGTCCAGCGGCATGGTGAGCTCCGGGCCGTGCACTCCGGTCCGCAGGGCGCGGCCTGACCCCATGATCTGCGCTGCGATCGAGGGCGGCACGCCGGTCGCCCAGGCGCCTCCGGGGAACTCCCCCGACGGCGGGTCAGTAACCTCCACGTCGCAGGTGACGGTGACCGGGCGATCCTGGCGCATTCCCGACGTGATGACGCGGAACCACTCAACCGCCGCGGGATCGGGAGTCGCAACCTCCCGGCGGGCCTGCCGTGTCAGCACCGCGGCGAGGACGTCCGCGGGTCGGACGCGGGTCCCGTCGACCTCCACGGGCTCCTCGCTGGCCAGACCCGCGGCCACGAAGGACAGCAGACGCACGTGATCGGCCGGGGCCAGGCCGAGTCGCCACTCCACTCGCCGGAGGCCGCGATCGGCGTATGAGCGCGGGAGGGTGGCCGGCTCAGAGTGGATGGTGTAGACGCATTCCACGTCTCCCCCGGGGAAGGGGTAGTTGCGGGCTCCAGAGCCGGCCGGGAAGTAGCGGATCTCTCCCTCGAGGAACTGCGGAGCGGGTGCGGTGTACTCCTCGATGAGAGTGACGGCGGCGTACGGTGGACCGTAGGGCTCGGACGGGTGGTACGCGCGGCCCGGGACGACGGCGTCGGCGATCTCGATGGACTCGACGCTGTCCATGCTCCCCAGGTGCACCCCGCGAGCGGCCAGCATGTTGGTCAGCCCGGGGGCTGACCCCATGGACAGGGTTGCGGTGAGACCGGCATCAGCGAATCTGTCGTTCCATTCGTACTGCCGGACGGCCACGTGGAAGAGACCGCCCAGGTCGGTGTAGTGGGCTCCCACCTCGAGACTGGCCTGCATGACCGCGATGTTGTGGATGTGGCCCGCAGCATTGACGACGGCGTCGCACCCGTCCAGGCTCCGATCGAGCGGAACATCGATCCCGAGAGCCACGAGGCCGGCTCCCCGGCCCTCCAGTCGCTCCGCGAGGGCGCCCGCCCGATCGAGGTCGGCGTCGACGATCACCACCTCGTCGACCCCCGCCGAGCCGGCCAGGTCGGTGACGGTGACCGATCCCATCGCACCCGCCCCGCCGACGACGCCGATACGCACGAGGGCCCCTTTCCCGGATTCCGATCCCAACTGGACGTCCAGTCAGTACAGTCCCACGGTATGGCGCTGGCTGACGTGGGCGTGGCGATTCCGCCGAATCTGTCGGCGGATGACGCCCTCAACCGCCGGGAGCACCTCATGGCCGCGGCGGCGCGCGTTCTCGTCCGTGACGGGTCCGCGGGCATGCGCGTGCGTGACGTCGCCGTCGAGGCGGGGGTTTCCACCGGAATCGTCCACTACTACTTCGGCAGCAAGGACGAGATGCTCGTCGACGCCCTGCGCTGGGCCATTGGGAAGCCGGCGGAGCGGTTCGCCGAACTGCGACGCGACGGCGATCACATGCGCGTACTCGCGACCCTCCTCGAGGTCAGCCTCCCCTATCCGGGAGTTCTCTTCGACGAGTACGTCCTGTGGCTCGAGCTATGGACAGCGGTCACGCATGACGCCTCGCTTCAGCCTTTGTGCGAGGAACTCGCCGCCGACTACCGCGACGAGATGGTCAAGTTGATCGACGACGGCACCGTGTCGGGGGTCTTCCGGCCCGTGGCCGAGCCGTCGGTCGTGGCAGAGCGCATCAGCGCGATGGTCGACGGCCTGTGCTTCCGTACGGTGGTCGGCTACTCGTGGACCCCGCTTGACCGAGTGCGTGACCTGCTCCGGGCCTTCGCCTGCGAGCAGCTGGGGGTTCCCCTGGAGGACCTCCCCGAGATCCGACTGAGTCGTCGCGAGGAGCCCTCGTGACCCGGCATCACAGGAGAGAAGGAGAAGAGATGGCACGACAGCGGACACGGGCCAGCAGGGCCTCGATCCTCGGCATCGCGGGAGCGGTCTGCGCCGTCCTCCTGGCCGCATGCGGAGGGGGATCGTCGGGCGGAGAGGCAAGCCCCTCGGCGTCGCTCGATCCCAATGCCGACCTGAGCAAGCAGTCCATCGTGGTGAGCAACTGGGATGCCTACATGGATCCTGACGTCGCCCTGAAGTTCACCGACACCACGAAGGCGAACATCACTGTGGCCAAGCACGCCACCAACGAGGAGATCGTCGGCAAGCTCACCGCGGGCGGTGACCCGGGCATCGATGTCGCCTTCGTCTCAGGGCAGTACGCCCAGGCGCTGAACGAGGCGGGACTGCTCGAGCCCATCGATCCCAAGCTCGTGCCCAATCTGGCCAACCTCTACCCGGAGAGCAAGAACCTGGCCTTCGACCCGGGCAACAAGTTCAGCGTGCCCTACGCGTGGGGTACGACGGGCATTTGCTATCGCGAGGACCTGATGTCTGCCCCGCCCACCTCGTGGAATGACCTGCTGAACCCGGCTCCGGAGAACGTCAAGAAGACGCTCATGCTGGCTACCCAGCCGTGGATGAACCTCCCCGCGGCCAAGGCCCTGGGATTCAGCGCCAACACGACGGATCAGGGGCAACTGGACCAGATCAAGCAGCAGCTCCTCAAGACGAAGCCGACCCTTCTCGGATTTGACGACGTGACCTTCTACGAGCGGCTGGCGTCCGGTGAGGTCAACATGGCGGTGGCCTGGGATGGCTGGTGCAACTACTCCGGCGACCCGAACGTCAAGTTCGTGGTCCCGAAGGAGGGCGCTGACCTGTGGGCGGACACGATGGTCGTCTTGAAGTCGAGCAAGAACAAGGAGGCCGCGATGGCCTACATCAACTTCATGATCGGCGACGAGATGCAGTCGTGGATGACGAACAACATCCTCTACAAGAGCCCCAACAAGGCCGTGGCAGAGAAGGCAGCGGCTGAGCTTGGCGCCGACTACCCCAACATCGCCATGACGCCGGCGGACCTGGCCAAGGGCGAAGGCCTCATCGACCTGGGCGAGGCGGCCAAGATCTACCAGCAGATCGCCACTGAGGTCCAAGCCAGTTGAGTTCACGCACGTCAGCAGGGGTCCGTCGCCACGGCGACGGGCCCCTGCTGCGTGCCCTTGCCAGCGTGCCCGCCCTGACGTACCTCATCGTCCTCATGGTGGTCCCGCTAACCCTCGTGATCGCCTATGCGTTCCTGACCGCAGGGCGCTTCGGCGGCGTCCAGGGCCCGGTCACCCTGGACAACATCGGCCGCCTCTTCGAGCCGCTCTACCTCGGGATCCTGGTGTCGAGCGTCGTGAACGCCGGCCTGGCCACCTTCTTCGCGTTCCTCATCGGGTTCCCGGCCGCGCTCGCCATCACGCGGCTGCCGGCAACATGGCAGACGGCGGCGTTGGTGGCCGTGGTGCTTCCCTTCTGGACGAACTTCCTGATCCGCACGTACGCCTGGATCATCCTGCTCAATCGCGAGGGGATCCTGAGCGACGCCCTCGGGCTGGTCGGCCTGGGACCGGTTGATTTCCTCTACACCAGGCAGGCCGTGATCCTGGGACTCACCTACGCCTACATCCCCCTCATGGTGCTGCCGATCTATGCCTCGCTGCAGCGACTCGACCCGACTCTCCTCGAGGCCGCCCGCAATCTCGGTGCCGGACCATGGCGACGGTTCCGCACCATCCTCCTGCCGCTAACGCTGCCGGGCATCATCACCGGCTGCCTCTTCGTGTTCATTCCCAGCCTGGGCAACTTCGTGATCCCCGAGCTCCTGGGCGGCGGGAACTCACAGATGATCGGCAACCTGGTGCGCGACCAGTTCCTCAAGTCGCGGGATTGGCCGTTCGGGTCCGCGCTCGCCCTCATGGTGCTGGCCCTGCTGGTGGTTATCGTCATGTTCCAGGCCAGTGCATCGCGGCGGACTCGCAGGTGGGGGGCCTGATGTCGAAAGCGATCAGCGCCCTACCGCTTTGGATCCTTTACGCATTCCTCTACATTCCGATCCTGGTCGTCGTCGTCATGAGCTTCAATGCTTCGGACAGCGCCTACCTGTGGACCGGCTTCTCCCTCGAGTGGTATCCGGCCCTGCTGCAGGACGCGGACATCATGGGAGGCCTGCGGACCACGCTCATCGTGGCAATAGGAACGACAATCATCTCGGTGGTCCTGGGCACCCTGCTCGCCCTGGCACTGGAGAGGTACTTCCCCTCGAGGTTCCTCGATGCCGCGGCGGCCGCTCCGGCAGTCATGCCCGACATCATGCTCGCGATCGGGCTGCTGGCGTTCTACACGCTGGTTGGCTTCACCCTGGGACCGGTGAGCGTGATCCTGGCCCATTCCGTGTTCGGGATCGCGTTCGTCGCCGCCGTCGTCCGCGTGCGGCTGTCGAGCCTCGATCCGAGCCTCGAGGAGGCCAGTCGCGACCTGGGGGCGTCGAGCATCAAGACGTTCTGGAGTATCACACTGCCGGGCATTCGCCCGGCGGTCCTGGCCGGCGCCCTGCTCGCCTTCACCCTGAGCCTGGACGAGTTCACCGTGGCGTTCTTCACTGCCTCTCCAGCCGAGCCGACGCTGCCAATCGTGATCTACTCCAGTGTGCGATTCGGTGTTTCACCCCAGGTGAACGCGCTCGCGACCCTGCTCCTCCTGGTGTCCTTCGTCGCAGTCTTGCTGGCGCAACGAACGGCTCGACTCAGCGACTCGCTGCGCGGAAGCAGGTCCTGACATGGCGTCGGGTGACGTGCTCCTGGACATTCATTCCGTCAGCCGATCGTTCGGTGATGTCCGCGCCCTCGATGACGTGAGCCTCCAGATCCGCGAAAACGAGTTCTTTGCTCTGCTGGGACCGTCGGGCTGCGGCAAGACCACGCTGCTACGAGTCATCGCGGGATTCGAGCAGCCGGACTCGGGGACGGTCACCCTCGATGGGCAGGACCTGCTGCCGATCCCCCCGGAGAAGCGGGCCGTCAACCTCATGTTCCAGTCGTACGCGCTCTTCCCCCACATGACCGTGGAGCGCAATGTGGGATATGGGCTCGTGTGCGACAAGGTCCCGCGCGATGAGATCCGCACACGGGTGGGCGAGGTACTCGCCACCGTGGGCCTCACGGACAAGCGTGATGCCCTTCCGAAGACCCTCAGCGGGGGGCAGCGCCAGCGGGTGGCCCTTGCCCGTGCCATCGTGAAGCGGCCTCGCCTCCTCCTCCTGGACGAGCCGCTTTCCGCCCTTGACCGCAAGATCCGCGGTGAGATGCAGATGGAGTTGAAGCGACTCCAGCACGAGGTGGGGATCACCTTCGTCGTCGTCACCCACGACCAGGACGAGGCGATGAGCTTGGCCGACCGGGTCGCTGTGCTGGACCGCGGTGTTGTGCGCCAACTGGCAAGTCCCATGGATCTGTATCGAAGGCCCCGCAGCATCTTTGTTGCCGACTTCATCGGCAACAGCACCATCCTGAGAGGGACCTACGGTCACGGCCAATGGATGGCGGACGGAGTTCCGCCGTTCGCAGTCGCGGATAGTGCCCGGGAGGCGATCGCGATCGCCCTGCGACCGGAGGCTGTCACCTTGGTGCCCGAAGGCTCGGAGGGATCGCGGGTCCGGGGCGAGGTTGTCGAAGTCTTCTTCCAGGGGGACCATGCGCTGTGTCAGGTCCGCGTGGGCGGAGAGATGTTCCTCGCTGCGCTGCGGGATCACGGTGACCACGCGCTTCCGCGTCGCGATGAAGCCTGCGGACTCACGTGGGCCGACGACGCCGCGGTCCCCCTCTTCGAGGAGTGACGACGGCCCGGAGACGCCGCCCCGCTAGAGCTGCGGGGGCCGGGACTCGAAGGGCGTCGACAGAACGATGGTGGTCCTCGTGGCCACCTCCGCCGCGGACCGGATCCGCGCGAGGAGGGACTCCAATTCCGCGGGCTCGCCCACCCGCACCTTGACAACGTACGACGCCGCCCCTGCCACCGACCAGCATGACTCGATCTCCCCGAAGTCGCGCAACCGGTCTGGAACGTCGTCAGGGGCGGCCGGGTCGAGCGGGGTCAGGTCGATCAGGGCGGTCAGCGGCAGCCCGACCAGTCGGGGGTCGACCAGGGCCTGGTAGCCGGTGATGATCCCTCGTTGCTCAAGTCGACGTACCCGCTGATGCACGGCGGAGGTCGACAGTCCCGTCTCGCGAGCCAGGTCGGCGAAGGACATCCGACCGTCCCGGCCCAGCAGCCGCAGGAGTGACCGGTCAACGTCGTCGTCCACGGATGAAGCCTCGCACAGGTCGGATTGCCGGGGGTGCCACGGCAGAGTCGGAGTCCTACCGTCACGGACGCATAACACTGTGCGCCACGCGGGGGGGTGCGCGTGGCTATTCGGCGACCGGCTTGGCACCATAGACACGATGAGCGGGCAGCATGCGAAGCCAGCTCCGGCGGAGGGGCGCCGGAGCGGGTGGCTCCGTGCCCTGGGAGTGACCCTCGGGCTCCTCGCCCTCGGGCTGGTGGCGCTGGTCGGCGGGGTGGCCTTCGGGTCGTTTGTCCCGTGGGGCCAGGGATCCCAGCAGGCGGTGGCCTCGATGGCGACGCCCAGCGCCGAGAAGACCCCGAGCGCCCGGCCAACTCCCAGCCCCAGTCCGACGCCCACTGCGACGGTCGAGCCGGTGCCCGCACCGTCGGACAGCGCGGTGCCGGAACCGGTCTTCAGTCCGCTGCCGGATCGCCCCGACGAGCAGATCGTCGTGGCCTACGGCGATCCCGCCGTGGTCTCGTCGGTGTACCCGTCGCAGGTCAACGAGACCTACGGCGTCGGCATCGTGATTCGCATCGAGTTCGGCTACCCCGTCTCCGACCGGATGAAGGAGATGCTCGAGCGCACGGCGGTCGTGGAGACGAGTCAGCCGATCGGCCCCGCAGCCTGGAGCTGGCCGGATGACTACACGATGGCGTACCGGCCGAAGGACTTCTGGCCCGCGCGCACCGACGTCAAGGTGAAGTTCGACTGGGTCAACAATGGTCTCGCCGACGTGGACCCCGAGGTCAAGTTCTACGTGGGCCGGTCGCAGGTGCTGTCCATCAAGTACAGCACGCAGATGGGCAAGCTCAAGCGCGACGGCGTGCTCATTCGCAATGTGCCGGTGTCCCTGGGCAAGGCGGGGTGGGCCACGGGCTCGGGTGTGAAGGCGATCATGGAGCGCTACGAGGTCAAGCGCATGATCAACCCGGGCCTCTACGACGTCAACGTCCCCTACTCGCTCAGGCTGACGCCGAGCGGGGAGTTCCTGCACGCGGCCCCGTGGAACGAGTACAACCTCGGGTATAACCCGACCTCTCACGGCTGCACCAATGTCTCCTACGTTGACGGGCAGTGGTTCTACGAGAACGCACTCGAGGGCGATCCCGTGGTCACGACCGGGACCGGTGTCGACATCGACTGGTACGAAGGACCCGGGGCGATGTTCAACATCCCCTGGGAGCAGTGGCTGGCCAACAGCCGCAACCTCCCGTAGCGCGCCGATCCGGTATCCAGGGGCGGGGTCGGCGAGGCGTCCCGCGACGACGTGCGGCATGATCGATGCCCCCTTCCGTCGGAGGATCGCCATGCGGGATGACCTGCCCTTGCGCTGTCGATGCCTCATCTGCCGATGCTGGTCCCGTTGACCCGCGGCGACGCGCAACTCGCGGTCGAGGCCGACGTGGTCTCGACGCTCTACGCCCGCCTCGACGAGTTGCGGGAGCGCACCCGGCGGGACCTCCAGCGCTCCCAGCACGAGCAGACCACCGGCACTCCGGCTTCGGTCACCGAGCAGGAGGCGTTCGTGAGGCTGTACGCCGACCGACTGGCCGCCCTGGCCGCGGCCGAGCAGCGACTGTGCTTCGGTCGGCTGGATCTGCGGGACGGCCGCTCCCGGTATATCGGCCGCATCGGGCTTGCCGACGACGACCAGCAGCCGATGCTCACCGACTGGCGCGCGCCAGCCGCGGAGGCGTTCTACCAGGCGACGTCGGCGGATCCGCGCGACGTCGTACGCCGTCGCCACATCACCACCGATGGCCGCACAGTGACCGCTCTGGAGGACGACATCCTCGACCTCGAGGCCCTTGCCGAGGGCGAGGGCGGGGTCGATGCCGCGGAGATCCAAGGCGGCGGTGTCCTCATGGCGGCGCTGGCCGCGCGCCGGACCGGCCGCATGCAGGACATCGTCGCGACCATGCAGGCCGAGCAGGACGCCATCGTCCGCTCACCGCTGTCGGGGATCCTCGTGGTGGAGGGTGGTCCGGGTTGCGGCAAGACGGTCGTGGCCCTTCACCGAGCGGCCTTCCTCCTTTACACGCACCGCGAGAAACTCGCGCGCAGCGGGGTGCTCGTCGTCGGGCCCAACCGGATCTTCCTGCACTACATCGAGCAGGTGCTACCCGCGCTGGGCGAGACGGCGGCGGTCCTGGCAACGCCGGGCCAGCTGTTCCCCGGGATCGATGCCACGGGGACCGAGCCGGACGAGGTGGCGACGCTCAAGGGGAGCACTCGGATGGTCGATGTGGTCGCTCGCGCGGTGCGCCAGCGCCAGCGCGTTCCGGATCGGCCGGTCATGCTCACCGTGGGGTCTGTACGCATTGCCATGACGCCCGAGATGGTCCGCGCCGCCCAGGACCGCGCTCGCTCGGGTCGCCGGCCTCACAACGTCGCTCGCCGCACCTTCGGACTCACTCTGCTGGAGGCACTCGCACGCGCCCTGGCCGAGGAGACCGGCGTCGATCCCGACACGCATCGGGATCTCCTGATTGCCGATCTCCGTGAGAGCCCCGATGTGCGCCGCGAGGTCAACCTCTGTTGGATGCCGCTGTCACCGGAGCGCGTGATCGCCGATCTATGGGCCGATCCGGCTCGCCTCGCTCAGGCCGCTCCACGACTCGATGCACGTGCGCGGGCACTGCTGCACCGCCCTCGCGGCTCCGCCTGGACACCCGCGGATGTGCCACTCCTGGACGAGGCGGCGGAGCTGCTCGGTATCGACGACGAGGCAGACCGCCGCGCCCAGGCGGTGGCTAGTGCCGAACGCCGCGCCGAGGTCGACTACGCGCAGTCCGTGTTGGAGATGACGGGAACGCGGGGGGTGTCGGCGGACCAACTCATCGACCGCTACGCGACCGCGGGCGCCTCCACGCCCGTCGCTGAGCGTGCGGCGGCAGACCGGGAGTGGGTCTACGGCCACGTCGTCGTCGACGAGGCGCAGGACGTCTCGCCCATGATGTGGCGGATGCTGGGTCGGCGCTGCCCATCCCTTTCGATGACGGTCGTCGGCGACCTCGACCAGGCCGGTTCGAGGTCCGCTCCCCGCACCTGGGCGGACGCGGTGGGTTCGGTGAGCAAGCGCGCCGTGCGCGACGACCGGTGGCGTCTGGAGCGGCTCACCGTCAACTACCGCACCCCGCGCCCGTTCATGGACCTCGCGCGTCGCGTCCTTCGAGCGGCCGGCCGGGAGCCTGAGCCGCTGGAGTCCATCCGCGAGGGGCCCCCGCCGCGCTATGTCCCGGTGCAGGGGCCGAGCGGGGTTGCCCCGATCGTGCGCGAACTGGCGGAGGATCCTGAGATCGGACGTGTCGCCGTCATTGCGCCTCGGGCACTCGCCGCAGTGGTGCAGGAGGCCCTCAACAGGGCGCTTCCGGATCATCTCGTCGGGACCGGAGACCGCCGGCTGGATGCGGTGGTGAGCGTTCTCACGGTCACCCAGGCGAAGGGACTGGAGTTCGACGCGGTCGTGGTGAGCGAACCGGGCATGATCGAAGCGGAATCGCCGCGGCCGGGGAGCGACCTCTACGTTGCGCTCACCCGGGCCACTCGCGAACTGGTCATCGCCCATGCGGGCGCCCTTCCCGCTGGCATGTCCGCGGAAGGCTAGTTCCCGGCCGACGGCACCGGCCCGGTCAGGATTCCAGCCGGTCGGTGCTGGCTCCCGGCTCGCGGCGCTGGCGTAGTAGCACCAGCGCGATGATGACGCCGAGGATCGAGACGGCAATGGAGGGCCACATGGCCCGGCCCACCGCATGCTCGAACACCTGGTCCACGAGGGCCTGAGCGTCGCCGGGGACCACCGAGGCAAGGTCTCGGACCGAGAGCCCCCCGGTGAGCGTGGAGATGACCTTCTCCATCGTGTCCGCCGTTGGCGACTGGAGCAGGGTGGTGACCTGCGAGCGAGCGTCGGACTGGAACACCGCTGTCGCCACTGCGACACCGAGCGAGCCGCCGATCATCGACGCGGCCTTGAAGATGCCTGATGCGACACCCTCACCTGCATCGCCGGGATCCTCCACCGCGGTGACGGCGCACGGGGTGATCTGCAGGCCGATGCCGGCGCCGATGAGGATGAACGGCATGATCGCCGAGCTGTAGACCCCGCTCAGATCGGTGAGCAGGAATGCCGCGATCGCGAGCAGCACCATTCCGGCCGCGGTCGGCCAGCGCGCGCCGAGTCGCTGACCGAGCCACGTGCCGAGTGGATTGATGATGAGGATGGGGATGGTCGCGGGCAGGAGCAGCAGCCCGGCCTGCAACGGGCCGTAGCCCTCCACGACCTGCAGGTAGAGCGCCATGAAGAAGATCACCGCGCCGAAGACGAAGTTCGCGATGAGGTTCGACAGGACCGCGCCGTCGAATCGCACCTTGCGGAAGATGGACAGGACGACGATCGGCGTGGAGACCCGTCGCTCGATGACCACGAACAGGACCAGGATGAGCACGGACAGGCCGAGCAGCCCCAGGAAGGCGGGAATGGGGAGAGTGTCGGCCTGCACCAGGGCGTAGGACATGACGAAGATGCCGCCGACGAGCGTGAGGACCCCGAGGTAGTCGATGCGGCGGTCGGCCCCCGAATCGCGGGTCTCCGGCGTCGACCACCAGATGAGGGCGATGGCTCCGGCCGCGATCGGGAGGTTGAGCCAGAACAGCCAGCGCCACCCGAGGCTGTCGACGACGAGCCCGCCGACAAGGGGCCCGAAAGCCTGAGCTCCCCAGCACACGGCAATCCACGCCGCGATGGCGGTGTCGCGCTGCTTGCCGGTGAAGATGACCGCGATCGTGGACAGCGCGGTCGGCAGGATCAGCGCGGCACCGAGACCCTCGATGACCCGGCCGGCGATGAGGATCATGGAACTGGGCGCGATCCCCGCCACGACCGAGCCGATCATGACCAGGGCTGTACCGATGACGAAGATGAGGCGACGTCCGTAGATGTCGCCGAGGCGACCTCCCACGATGATGAATGCTCCGGCGAGGAAGTAGCCGTTGACCGCCCACTGGAGGCTGTCCATGCTGCCGCCCAGCTCGCGCCCGATGGTCGGCAGGGCGATGCTGATATCGCTGGCGGTCACCCAGACCAGGGCCGTCACGAGGCAGAGTCCGACGAGACTCCACCACCTGCGCGGGTACGCCTGCGTTTCCACCTTGGCCTCGGTCACGGGACAGGACACTACGCCGCAGGGCCCTGATTCCCTCGGAGCCCGGCGCGAGTGGACAGTCAGCGCGCTCAAGGGGACCATCGAATCGTGGAGAGGGCGGGCGGCATCGTCGCGGGCGGCGTGGCGCTGGTGTGCCTTGCCGTCGCCGCCCTCCTGCTCATCGGTGCGTGGCGTTCCTCAGACGACGCCGCTGTGGATGACCTGCCGTCGGTCAAGGAGGTGGTCGCCGCCCAAGCCCATCGTCACGGCATCAACGTACCCGAACTCTCCGAGGACGAGATTGCGCGGCTGAGTGCCCCGCCGACGGCCGCCGCGTCCATCTCTGCCTACGACCAAGTCCTGCCGCAACTGCAGGCTGTCAAGGAGGCTGAAGGTGTCGATGCGGCGCTTCTCATCCTGGGCGATGCCGCGAAGGTGAGTCCCGACGTCGCGGCCAACTGCGCGAATCTCTATCTCGCGCTCGCCAAGGGGAGTTCCCCCGCGTCGACGCCGGGGGAGGTCTGTCCCCGGTCGTGACATCGGGCTTCTGCTGAGAGGATGCGCACGTGGCTGGCGCAACGAGGGTCCTGGTGATCGGAGCGGGCTTCGCCGGCTTGGAGGCCGCGAAGGCGGCGCATCGCGTGAAGGGCGTCGAGGTCGTGCTCGTCGACCGGCACCCCTACCAGCTCTTCAGCCCCCTGCTCTACCAGGTCGCGACCGGTGGCCTCCCCGAGGACGACATCGCCTACCCGGTGCGCGCGGCGATCCCGGGCGTGACCTTCGTGCGTGGCGAGGTTGTGAGCGTCGACGCTCAGCGTCACCGGGTGCGCCTGAGCGACGGCCAGGACCTGGACTATGACCAACTCATCATCGCCACGGGCAGCGTCGGGACGACGTTCGGCATCCCGGGCGTCGAGGAGCACGCCCTCCAGATGAAGTCACTGAAGGATGCCCGCACCATCAAGCAGCGCCTGTTCGGCACCTACGAGGACGTGCAGGAGGGACGGCTCCCTCGTGAAGCGCTGCGCGTCGTCGTTGTCGGAGGCGGGCCCACCGGAGTCGAGGTCGCCGGATCCGTGGCTGAGCTCCAGCGAAGCATGGACCGCGAGTACCCGGAGATCGCGAGTTACGCGAGTGTCTCCCTCGTCGAGGCCGGTCCGCGCCTGCTTCCGTCATTCAGCGAGGAGTCGAGCAATCATGCGCGCGAGGAACTGGAGGATCTCGGAGTCACCGTCAAGTTGGACTGTGCGGTGGACCGGATGTACGAGAAGGACGTCCACCTGAAGTCGGGCGAGATCCTCCCGGCCGGGACGGTCGTGTGGGCTGCCGGTGTCGCGGCCCCGGAGCAGTGGTCGTCCCTGGCGCGCACCGGCTCGAGTCGGCGGGTGATCGTGGACGAGTTCCTGCGGGTGCCCGGCGTCCCCGACGTGTGGGTCGTCGGCGACACGGCCGCGTTCTCCGAGGACGGCGATCCTCCCCTGCCGATGGTCGCCCCGGTGGCGATGCAGCAGGGCCGCCACGTGGTCCGCAATATCGCAGCGCTCGTCTCAGGGCGCCTGCTCGAGCCGTTCCGGTACGCCGACAAGGGGCAGATGGCAACGATCGGGCGGCGGCGTGCTGTCGCCGAGACCCCGCAGGGCATCCGGCTGCACGGGACCCCCGCGTGGCTTGCCTGGCTGGCCCTCCACGTCGCCTACCTCGCTGGTGGTCGCAACCGGGTGAGCGTCGTCGCGGACTGGTGCTGGAACTACCTCGCCTGGGGTATCGGTCCCCGTCGCGCCGTCATCGATTGAGGGCGCCGTGTCGATAGGAGACGCCTGGCGCCGCATCGTGCCCTCGCGCACGATCCCGCGCACGCGATGGCGCAGCGAAGGCTCACGCTGGCGCACTGGGCCCCTGACCTTCGTCGTCCTCGTGTGCGGGCTGTGGCTCTTCGGGACGGGCGAGGCGATGCTCGTAGACGCAGCCCTCGGCAACGCCCCATGGACCGTCTTCGCCCAGGGCATCTCCCTG
Organism: Actinomycetota bacterium; assembly: GCA_029978585.1. GTDB lineage: Bacteria > Actinomycetota > Actinomycetes > S36-B12 > S36-B12 > Mxb001. The sequence continues at coordinate 12,804 of JAPOJD010000005.1, read as the reverse complement.
CGCACCGGAATCTCGATCGGACTCGCGACCTTCTTCACCAGTGTCGCCGTCCTGCTCCTGTGGATCCCGCTGCGAGAGAAGCCGGGCCTGGGAACGATCGCCAACGCCATCGTCATCGCCACGGCCCTGCAGGTGATGATCATGGTGCTGCCCGCGCCCACGTCGTTCGGCTGGCGACTCGCCCAGGCACTGGCGGGAATCGTCCTCGTGGGGATCGGCAGTGGCCTCTACCTCACCACCAACCTCGGACCCGGCCCACGCGACGGTCTCATGACGGGCATCCATGAACGCACCGGGATCGCGGTCACTCCCATCCGCCTCAGCATCGAGGTAGTGGTCCTCGCGGTCGGGTGGCTACTCGGAGGCAAGGTGGGGCTCGCAACGCTGCTGTTCGCGCTGCTCATTGGCCCCTCAGTGGGTTACGGACTTCGTCTCGTCGGCTGGCTCGCGGGCAGCTCCCAGACCATCCCGCTCGCAGAAGAGGACGTCCATCCAGAGCTCGAAGCCTGACGAGGGTCTAGGGTCTTCCGCGTGGCTGACGTGCTCACCATCCCGTCCTTCCTCGCCTCGCGGCTCAAGCAGCGCAAGGTTGAGTGCGGCTTCGGCATCGTCGGGGACTACGCCCTTCGCCTCTTCGCGGACCTGTACGAGGAGGGCTTCCCGATCCACGTCACCGAGGACGAGCAGGGTGCCGCCTTCGCCGCGGACGCCTACGCACGGCTGCGGGGCCTGGGGGTGGTTGCCGTGACGTACGGCGTCGGCGGCCTCAAGGTGACGAATGCCGTGGCCGGGGCGTGGGCGGAGAACGTCCCCCTGCTCGTCGTCTCCGGTGCCCCGGGCCTGCGCGAGGCTGCCACCGACGCACTGCTCCACCACCGGATCAAGAACTTCGACACGCAATTGAAGGTCTTCCAGGACCTCACGCAAGCGCAGGCCGTCCTCGACAATCCGGCGACGGCGGCCGATGAAATCGACCGCGTCCTCACCGAGATCCTGTCCTACCAGCGACCGGGCTACCTGGAGATCCCGCGCGACATGGTCGAGGTGCCCATCGATCCCCCGCGGCACGGCGTCCGCCCGCACCTGCCGCCGGTCGACGAGGCCCGGCTGGCCGCGGCCGTCGACGACATCATGGACCACCTGCGCGGTAGCGAGAGCCCCGTGGTGCAGGTCGGCGCCATGGTCTGGCGCCGCGGGCTGGGCCAAGACCTCTTCCAGGCGGCCGAGCACGCCGGGATCCTTGTCGCGACGAGTTCCCTCGCCAAGGGGTTGTTCCCGGAGCGCCATCCGCTAGCGCTCGGCGTCTACATGGGCGCGGTGTCCCCGCAGAAGGTCGTCGACCGCATCGAGAGCGCAAGCCTGATCCTCAGCCTCGGCGTCCTCAACACCGACCTCACCATGGGCGCATTCACGGCCCGGCGCGAGGAGGCTCGCCTCGTCGAGGCATCCGACACCGAGGTCACCATCGGCCTGCGCACCTATCGCCACGTCCCGCTGTGGGCGCTCCTGCCCGCCGTTGCCGCCGCGGCCGAGGCGGAGGGCCTGAGACCGCATCACGAAGAGTCGCCGTACGAGCCGACATTCGAGCCTGAGTCGGGTGTGATGCTGACGGTCGCCCGCGTCATCGCAGCCCTGGACGCGCACCTCGACGAACGCCACGGACTCATCGTCGACCCGGGCGAGTCGCTCTTCGCGTCGGTCGATCTCTCCGCGCCCAACTGGTGCCTTGCCAGTGCCTACTACGCCACGATGGGTTACGCCGTACCCGCCGCGCTGGGAGCCGGACTGGCCGAGCCGCACCTGCGGCCCGTTGTGCTCGTCGGGGACGGGGCCTTCGCCATGACGGGTTTGGAGATCGCAGCCGCGGCCTTCCACGGCGTGAAGCCGGTCGTCGTCGTGCTCGACAACGGCGGCTACGGAACGCAGCGTCCCATGCTCGACGGGCCCTTCAATGACATCCCGGCGCTGGCGCCGGAGAACCTCCCCGCGGTAATCGGCACCGGGCGCGGCTGGCTCGCGCACACGGAAGACGAACTCGACATGGCGCTGAGCGAGGCGATGGCGAGTGACGACGTGGCGATCGTGCGCGCCGTGGTTCCCCAGGGGGACCGCAGCCCGGCGCTCAAGCGCCTCACGGACGCCCTGGGCCGCAAGGTCTGACCGGCCCGGGCACTAGCGCGATCATTGCAGGTCGGCCACCGCCACGGCCGGTTCGACGAGGCTACCCAGGTAGAGGCGCCCATCATGCTCGCGGACGCCGGTCACATAGTGGTACGCCGTACCCGGTCCCTGGAGATTGCGCACGACCGAGCCCTCGCCATCGATCCCGACCGCCCACGCGATTCGCGTGACGTCGGGCTGCAGGCGTTCCGGCATCGCCCAGATGGCCTTCCGCAGGGCACCGCCGCGCGGCAGCAACTGATCCAGCAATTTGTTGCGCTCCGTCGGCATCGCGATCCAGAACACCCCGTTACTGCCCCGGCTCATATTGTCCGGCATACCCGGAAGGTTCTCGATGATGAGCGAACGCCGTCCAGCCGTAGGTCCGGTGAGGTCCAGGCGGGTGACACAGTAGGCGCCGGTCTCCGCCACCAGGACGAAGGACTCGTCCTCCGCGAGGGCGACGCCGTTCGCGAAGGACAGTCCGGTGAGCAGCACGTCGACTGAGCCGTCGGGGTTGCGCCGGAGCAGCCGCCCGGTGGAACTGTGCTCCAGGATGTCGCCCTTGAACTCGTCGAGGCTGAAGCGCTGGGAGGATTCTGAGAAGTAGACGGTGCCGTCGCCAGCGATCGAGCAGTTGTTCGTGAGCGTGAGTGGCTTTCCCTCGACCTCGCTCACCAGAACCGTGATGTCTCCCGTCTCGGGATCCACTCGCAGCAGGCCGCGGTGGGCGTCGCAGACGACGAGGGATCCGTCGGGGTGCACCTCGATGCCCAGGGGGCGTCCGCCGGTCTGCGCGATGCGCTCGACGTGGCGGCCATCCGGGCTGAGCCTCAGCAGGTAGCCCTCGCGGGTTCCCGTGTAGATGCGTCCCTCGGCATCGACCGCGACGTCCTCGGCACCGCTCCCGGGGATCGGCATGAGCTCCAGCGATGCCAGGAGGGCATTGGGCGCGAACGGCCCCTGCCGGCCGAGGTCTCGTGGCGGATGCCAGCGATGGGTCTGCAACGGGGTGCGGGTCATGGGTCCTCCCGGGGTCGAGGGGTCCATCATGCCGGGGGCCACGTACGGTGACCCCGTGACGACCGAACTGGCGGTACAGGCGCGGGATGTCCGGGTGACCTACGGAGAGACCAAGGCGCTCGACGGCCTCGACCTCGAGATCCCGGCCGCGACCATCCACGCGATCCTCGGGCCGAATGGGGCGGGCAAGACCACCTTCATCAGGGTGGCCACCACGCTGCTCGTGCCCACGTCCGGCGAGGTGACGGTGGGTGGCCTCGACGTGGTCCGCCAGCCCGGTCGCGTGCGCGACATCATCGGCGTGGCGGGCCAGTACGCCACGGTGGACGAGAACCTGACGGGCATGGAGAACCTCATGCTCACCGGCACCCTCTACGGCCTGCGCCGTGACGAGTGCCGCGCGCGGGCGGCACGCCTGCTCGAGTCCTTCAACCTTGCCGACGCGGGCAGCCGGGTCGCGCGAACGTACTCCGGGGGCATGCGCCGACGGCTCGATCTGGCGGCATCCCTCATGGGCGAGCCGAAGATCCTTTTCCTCGACGAGCCCACCACCGGCCTCGACGTGCGCACGCGCAATGCGCTGTGGGAGGAGGTGCGCGCCATCGCCGCGCGCGGGGTCACCGTCGTGCTCACCACCCAGTACCTCGAGGAGGCCGACGCGCTTGCCTCATCGATCACGATCATCGACCACGGGCGCGTCGTCGCGTCGGGGACGCCCGAGGAGTTGAAGTCCACGGTGGGCGAGGAGATCGTGACCCTGACGCCGGTGTCGGAAGCCGATCTCCCGCGGCTGGCCGAGGTGGCCGGCGGCGACATCGTCGCGGGCTCGGTGCGCGTGGGCACCAGCGTCGCCGGCCTGGACGTGATCCTGGAGCGCGTCGTGGGCGAGGTGCCCCTCTTCGCCGTCTCCACCGCGTCGGCGAGCCTCGACGACGTGTTCCTCGCCTACACAGGGCACGTGGCCGAGGAGGCGGGCGAGACCGCTGATGCCGAGGAACCCTCGGCCCCGCGAGGGAGAAGGAGGCGGCGGTCGTGAAGTTCGCCACCGACACCTGGGCCCTCACGCGCCGCAACCTCGTGCGCTACCGCCGCAATCCCCAGGCCATCGTCTTCACCCTGATCCAGCCGGTGATGTTCGTGCTGCTTTTCGTCTACGTCTTCGGAGGAGCGATCCAGACTCCCCCCGGAGTGAGTTATGTGAACCTGCTCATTCCGGGCATCGTGGTTCAGAACGCCGTCTTCTCCGCCGCGGCCGCAAGCGTCGCCGTCTCCGACGACCTGGCGAGCGGGTTCACCGATCGTCTCCGCTCACTTCCCACCGCCCGACTGGCCCCCCTGAGCGGACGTGTGCTCGCGGATACCCTGCGCGCGGGCCTGCTTGTGGTGGTGATCTTCATCGTGGGGATCATCGTGGGCTTCCGGCCGGTGTGGAGCTGGGGCCTGCTCGGCGCCTGGATCCTGCTCATGCTCATCGCGTTCGGCTTCTCGTGGCTGGCCGTCGCCATCGGCGTCTCCGTCCGCAACCCCGAGGTAGCCCAGAGCGCGGGGTTCATCTGGATCTTCCCGCTCACCTTCGCGTCGAGCGTGTTCGTCCCGGTGGCGACGATGCCGGATTGGCTGGCGGCATTCGCCCGGATAAACCCCGTCACGCAGTTCGCCAACGCCGTGCGCGGGCTCACCCTCGTACCCGAGGTGACCCCTGCCGTGGGGTGGTCGCTGCTGTGGATCGTCGGCCTCACCGTGGTCGGCGCCTACATCTCCATCCGCGCCTGGGTGCGGATGGGCAAGCCCTAGCGAACCGCGCAGCGGCTAAGCGGCGAGGCGGACCCGGGCGGGAGGCTCGGGGAGCGCCCGGGTGGGATAGAGCCCCAGAAGCTCGTACGGCTGGGTGCCCCAGCGGCTGAACCAGGTGCCGGACAGGGGTGAGGTGACCTCGGCGGGGGTGGTGCCGAGGGTGCGAAGGTGCTGAGTGTCTCTCATGCGACCGGTGTACTCCTGACGTGTGATGCAGTGGTGTACTCCAGCATGCGGTCCGCTGATCGCGCGCTGACCGATCCCCCGCAAAACCGTGAACCCCGTCACACGATCCGGGAGTCCACTGGCTCCCCTACCGTGGTGCCGTGGCCGTGACGTGGTCGACCCTGGCACCGGGCATTCCGCGCCTGCTCCACTACCAGCGCGGGGATCTGCGCGGGGACCTGATGGGCGGCGTCACGGTCGCGGCGTACCTCGTTCCCCAGGTCATGGCCTACACAATCCTGGCCGGACTGCCCGCCCAGACCGGGCTCTGGGCCGCGGCGGTGGCGATGGTCGTCTACGCCGTCCTCGGCAGCTCGCGCACGCTGTCGGTCGGGCCCGAGTCCACCACGGCGCTTCTCACGGCGGCAACCCTCGCCCCGTTCGCCGTCGGGGACCCCCAGCGCTACGGAACCCTCGCCGCGGCCCTCGCTCTCCTGTGCGGACTCATGGCGCTGGTGGCCTGGGCCCTGCGCGCCGGGGTCATCGCCGATCTGCTGTCCCGCCCCGTTCTCGTTGGATACATGGCAGGCATCGCCGTGATCATGATCGCCAGCCAGGTCGAGCGGCTCACGGGCATCGACACAGCGGGGGAGACGCTGCCCCAGCAGGTGTCCAGCTTCATGACGAGCTTCGACGCTGCGGCATTCACTCCAGTCGAGTTCCTCCTCGGCCTGTCGGTCGCGGCCGCTCTCCTACTCTTCGCCGGCCGCTTCCCGCGCTTGCCGATGGTGCTCATGGTGATGCTGGCCGCGACCGGCATCGCGGCCCTCCTCAACGCCAGAGGCATCCCCGTGGAGACAGTGGGCGCCGTACCCACCGGGCTTCCCGCCATGGGCTGGGCGGGCATCACGGCGGCCGACGTCCAGCAACTCCTGCTGCCCGCTCTCGGCGTCTTCGTGGTCGCCTACGCCGACAACGTCCTCACGGCGAGGTCCTTCGCCCAGCGCCAGGGACACCGGATCGACAGCAACCAGGAGCTCCTCGCGCTCGCGGGCTCGAACGTCGCAGTCTCGCTGGTGCGCGGCTACCCGGTGAGCTCCAGTGCCAGCCGCGTGGCCATCGCCGAGGCCGCGGGCGCGCGTACTCAGCTGCATTCCCTCGTGGCGTCGGCATCGGTGATCCTCATCGTGCTCCTCTTCGGCGGCCTGCTGGCCGCGTTCCCCTCCGCCGCCCTCGGCGGGGTGGTCGTGTACGCCGCCATCCGGCTCATCGACCTCGCGGAGTTCCGGCGCCTATGGGGGTTCCGCAAGCGGGAGTTCGCCCTCGCCGTGTCAGCCGTGGTCGGCGTGCTCGTGTTCGACGTCCTCTACGGGATCCTCATCGCGGTCGGCCTGTCGATCCTGGACCTCCTCATCCGGGTTGCCCGGCCGCACGCCGCGGTGCTGGGCACCTTCCCGGACCTCGCGGGTTGGCACGACCTCGGCGACTACCCCGACGGGCAGACCATCGACGGGCTCGTGGTCTTCCGCTATGACTCCCCGCTGTTCTTCGCCAATGCCGACGACTTCATCACGCGTGCGCTCGAGGCCGTGGATGCTGCCGATCCCCCGCCGCGATGGCTACTCATCAACGTCGAGGGGATCGTCGAGGTCGACATCACGGGCCTGGACGCCCTCGCCGAGCTCCAGCGCCGGTGCACCAAGCGCGGCATCCGTCTGGCGCTGGTGCGCGCCAAGTCTGAGCTCGTGGATGAGATGGAGCGTCACGGGGTACTCGCGGCGATCGGGCCGGAGTTCGTCTTCCCGACCCTGCCGACGGCGGTGGCGGCGTACCAGGCCTGGGTGGCGGAGGGCGGCTCGTAGCGCCACGCCCGCGTGGGAGCATGTCCGCGTGAATGACGGCCAGGGCGGGGTGTGGGACGTCCTGCTGATCCTCGCCCTGCTCTTCCTGGCCGCCGTCCTCATGGGCTGGCTGTCGGGACGCATCCTGGGCGTGCGGCGCGGCTTTGCGCGATCGGTGGCCGCGGGCGTCGTCGGCTTCCTCGGCGGCCTGCTGCTCATCGACCTCCAGGAGGGCGAGCACCTCACCGAGGCGCTCAATGTCACCGCCGAGGACACCGACTGGGGGCTGTTCTTCGAGTTCCTCCTCGGGTTCCTCGGCTACACGCTCATCATCACCCTGCTCGCCAGCGTCGTCATCGCTGCCATCCTCCGCCCGCGACGCCGTCGCGGATGGCGCATGCCGCACCCGATCCGTGCGATCAAGGACCGGATCGCGGTCCTCTCGCGGGTGCGCGACATTGCTGCTGCAGCGCGACGCAATGGGCTGGTCGGGCCCCACCTCGCGTCGCGGGCCGGCCTCGCCACCCCCGAGGGTGCGCGGGCGCTGCGCAAGACGCTCGAGGAGTCCGGCGGGATGCTGGTGAAGTTCGGGCAGATCGCCTCGACGCGAGAGGACCTGCTGCCCCCGGTCATCACCGAAGAGCTCGCCGAGTTGCGCACGTCGGTCCCCGGCCTCCCGCCGGAGGTCGTGGAACTGGTGATCCAGGAAGAGCTCGGCTCACCGGTGAGCGCCCTCTTCGCGGAGTTCGATGAGGAGCCCCTGGCCGCCGCATCGATCGGCGTCACGCACCGCGCCGTCCTGCATGACGGGCGCAGGGTCATCGTCAAGGTTCAGCGGCCCGGGGTGGAGGAGAGCGTCCGCCGCGATGGGCGCGTCCTGCTCTGGGCGGCGCGGCAGCTGTCCGCGCGCTCGGAGTCCGCGCGGGCCATGGGGCTCACGGATCTCGCCGAGGAACTGGTGGAGGGCATCACCGACGAACTCGACTTCACCCTGGAGGCGCAGAACAACGCGGCCATGCGCCTGGCGCGTCCCGCGGACGTCGGCATCCGCTTCCCGGAGATCTACCCGGACCTCACCACCCGTCGCGTGCTGGTCATGGACGAGGTGGAGGGCGCCCCCGTGTCGGATGCCGACGCGGTCGCGGACACCGGAGTGCCGCCCCGGGTGATCGACGACCGGATCATGGACTCGTTCCTCGGGCAGGTGCTCGAGGACGGCGTCTACCACGCCGACCCGCACCCGGGGAACCTCATCATCGGGCCCGACGGGACCGTCTCGTTCATCGACTACGGCGCGGTGGGCCACATCGACCCGGTCACCCTCGAGGGCCTGCAGCAACTCGCCCTCGGCTTCGCGCTGCGCGACCCGGCCGTCCTCGCCCGCGGGGTTCGCCGGATCGCGGGGCGGGCCGGGGAGTCCATCGACATCGCCTCGCTGGAGTTCGACATCGGCACGGTGCTCACCGACACCCAGGGCGGCGGCTTCGACCCCCGCGCGCTGTCCGAGATCATCCGCGTCCTCAACCGCCACGGCGTGGGCGCGCCGCGCTCGCTCACGATCCTCGCTCGTGCCGTGCTCACGCTCGACGGCACGCTCCGGATGCTGGACCCGGACTACCGCATGGGTCCGGCTGCCCAGGCGCGGATGGGCCAGATCGTCACCGAATCCGAGCTCAACCCCCGGGACCAGCTCACCCGCGAGCTGGTGCGCTCGCTTCCTGCCCTGAAGTCGCTGCCCCAGATCGGCGAGGACGTGGCCCTGCAGGCCCGGGCGGGCCGATTCACCATGCGCGTCGACCGGTTCGAGGGCCCCGACGGGCAGCGGGTCGAGAACTGGGTGAACCGGGTGCTCTTCACCACCATCGGCGTGATGGGGCTGCTCGGGTCCGCGGTCGTCCTGATAGCGGCGGGGCTGCCGGGGAACGACGATGTCGGCAATGCCCTGACGATCGTCGGACTGGTGGGACTGGGACTGTCCTCGGTCATGCTGATGCGTGTCGTCGCGCAGATCCTCAACGACCGGGACCCCGACGACCCGCTCTAGCGAGTGCCGATCGCCAGCAGCCGCTCGAGGTCGCCGTGCACCTCGAGGCCACCGCTTGTGCCGACCGAGTCGATGCGCATGCGTCCGGCGGGATCGACGAAGCGCACCCGGATCCTGGCGTCCAAGGTCTCCTCGACACGCTCGTGCATGCGCGTGCGCACAGGTGCCTTGAGGAGGCCACCGCGCACCCGCTCGGCCTCCAGTTCCAGGGTGCCGGCCGGACCCGCCATCGACCACCTCACCGTGGTCTCGTCAATGCGCAGGGCGCTCTCGCGCGACCCGTTGTAGGTCGCCCAAGTATGCAGGCCCGTGCCGGTGCGCAGTCCGACGATGAAGCCGCGAAACGACGACCGCAGCCACGGGATGATGGCAACGGAAGCGACGAGGCTGGCGTCTGGATGACCCTCGATGTGGTTGGAGTGCATCCACACGTACCCGGAAGGGAAGGCACGGCCCCAGTCCTTCTCGATGTAGCCGCGACCGCCGTCGAAGTCGACGTCATGTCCGTCGACCTCGAGCGAGCCGCGCAGCGGATGACCAAAGGACACGACGCCGTGATAGCACTCCATGAGCGGGACCCACGCGTACCAGCCCATGATCCCGGGTCGACGCAGCGTGACCGGCCATCCGTCGAGGGGGGCGCCGTACCTGATGTCACCCGCGATGCCGGGGAGGTTGACGGTGAACCCGCGGGAGTGGAAGCGGTTCGGTCCCACGGTGACGTCGAAGCGGTCGTCGGAGGCGTGGAAGTCGGCGACGTCGTAGCGGTGGTACCAGGACCGACCCGTGCTGCCATCGAGAACCTGGACGAATGCCTCGTCCGTGACGGTCTGGCCGTCGCGTCCCCGGAAGACTCCCGGGATGAACGCCCACCGCGCGTCCTGCTCCGCGGCGACGGCCTTGACGTACCAGCCCTCGAAGAAGCCCCCGCCGACGCCGGTGCCGTGGAAGGCCTCGGGGTGGCGAATACCCCGGGCGAAGGCGATAGGACCGCGCACCTCCTCACGGTAGCCAATAGGGTGACCCGCGGAGGTGGACATGAGACTGCTGGTCCCCCGGGAGACGCGACCCGGCGAGCGTCGTGTCGCGGTCGTGCCCTCGGTCGTCGGCAAGTTCCGGCAATTGGGCTTCGAAGTGTTCGTGGAGTCGGGGGCCGGCGACCTGGCTTTCGCGTCCGATGCCAACTACGTCGCGGCCGGCGCGGCGGTGGTCCCATTGTCGGGCATGGATGACGCGATGCTCGGTGCCGACGTCATCGCGACGGTCCGACCGCTGGACTACGTCCGCGCCAAGAAGTTGAGCCCCGGCACCATCACGCTCTCCTTCCTCTCGCCGGCCATCGACGTCGACACGGTGCGCGGCCTGCACGACGCTGGCGCCACCGGGTTGTCGTTCGACCTCGTGCCCCGTATCTCTCGCGCCCAGTCGATGGACGCGCTGACCTCGCAGGCACTGGTGAGCGGGTATCGCGCCTCCCTGGTCGCGGCAGACCGGCTGCCCAAGTTCTTCCCCCTCTTCATGACGGCCGCCGGGACCATCCAGCCAGCGAAGGTGCTCGTCCTCGGCGCCGGCGTCGCGGGCCTGCAGGCCATCGCAACGGCCAAGCGACTCGGGGCGCGCGTGTCCGCCTACGACGTCCGCGCTGCGAGCGAGGACGAGGTGCGCTCGATGGGAGCGACGTTCGTGCACCTCGAGCTCGACACGCTCGAGGGGGCGGGCGGATACGCCCGCGAGATGACCGAGGAGCGCGCGGCACGCCAGCGCGAGCTCCTCACGCCGTTCATCGCCGAGTCCGACGCGGTGATCACGACGGCCGCGCTGCCCGGCCGGCAGGCACCGCTCCTCGTGACCCGGGCCATGGTCGACACCATGCGGGCGGGCTCGGTTGTCGTGGACCTCGCGAGCGAGACCGGGGGCAACGTCGAGGGGTCGGTGGCCGGAGAGGAACTCCTCTTCGGGGAGGTGCTGGTGTGGGGCGGCCGTGACGTTCCGAGCGAGATGCCGGTGCACGCCTCGCAGCTCTACGCGATGAACGTGTACTCGCTGTGCACCCTGCTCGTGAAGGACGGCCAGGTGGCGGCCGACCCGGAGGACGAGATCATCGACGGCTGCGCTGTCGTGCTGGATGGCAAGGTCCGCAACGAGGCGGCGCAGGCCGCGCTAGGAGGTGCGTGACCGTGGATGGGGTAGCCCTCCTCACGATCTTCGTGCTCAGCATCTTCGTCGGGTTCGAGGTCGTCTCCAAGGTTTCGACGATCCTGCACACCCCGCTGATGTCCGGTGCCAACGCGATCCACGGCATCGTGCTCATCGGCGGAATCATCGTGCTCGGCAGTTCTGAGGGAATCCTCGAGATCATCCTCAGCACGCTGGCCGTGCTCCTCGGCGCCATCAACCTGGTCGGCGGGTTCGTCGTCACCGACCGCATGCTGGAGATGTTCAAGCCGCGCAAGGCGGAGTCCAGCAGCGACGAGGGGGCCGGACGATGACCCCCACCTGGGCCCAGCTGGTCAACCTGGGCGTCGCCGTCCTGTTCATCCTGTCGCTCAAGGGGCTCTCCTCGCCCAAGAGCGCCCGCATGGGCACGGCGCTCGGCGCGATAGGCGCCCTCGTGGCGACCGTGGCGCTCTTCTTCACCGGCATCGAGTTGCGCAACCTCGCGCTCATCATCGGTGCCATCGTGGTGGGCTCGGTGATCGGCTGGGTGTCCGCCCGGCGGGTGAAGATGACGGCGATGCCGCAGTTGGTGGCGCTGTTCAACGGCGTCGGCGGCGGAGCGGCCGGGCTGATCGCGGTCGTGGAGTTCCTCCACATCGGGGCCGAAGGGGGAGTGCTCTTCTCCTTCTTCACCGTCCTCACGATCATCATCGGCTCGGTGGCGTTCAGCGGCTCGATCGTGACCTTCCTCAAGCTGCAGGAGATCATGACGACCCGGCCTGTCGTGATCCCGCTCGGCAAGTGGATCACCATCCTCGTCGCAGTGGCGACGATCGGCTTCGCGGTGTGGCTGATGGTCAGCCCGCAGTTCTGGCTCGTCCTGATCCTGATGCTGCTGTCGCTGGTCTTCGGCGTGCTCTTCGTGCTGCCCGTGGGCGGGGCCGACGTACCCATCGTCATCTCCCTCCTCAATGCGTGCACGGGCCTCGCGGTCGCGGCGTCGGGCTACGTGCTCGGCAACGTGCTCCTGCTCATCGCGGGCACCCTGGTCGGGGCGTCGGGCACCCTGCTCACCAGCCTCATGGCCAAGGCAATGGGCCGGCCGCTGACATCGACGCTGTTCGGGGCCTTCTCGGGCACCACGCAGGGAGCGGCGTCGGTGGGGGAGGACCGTCCCGTGCGCTCGGCCGGGCCCAACGACGTGGCGATCATGCTCGGCTACGCCAACAAGGTGATCCTCGTACCCGGCTACGGGCTCGCGGTCGCCCAGGCGCAGTCGACATTGCGCGAACTCGCTGACCTGCTCACGGAGAAGGGGATCGCGGTGGACTACGCGATCCATCCGGTAGCGGGGCGCATGCCGGGCCACATGAACGTCTTGCTGGCCGAGGCCAACGTCCCCTACGAGCAGTTGAAGGAGATGGACGAGGTCAATCCGTACTTCTCCTCCACCGATGTCGTGCTGGTGGTGGGCGCCAACGACGACGTCAACCCCGCGGCGCGCTCCGACAAGTCGGCACCGATCACGATGGCCACGTCGGTCTCGGGGAAGGTTGGGTTGATGTCGTCCATCTCCCGGAGCTTCTCGTAGGGGATGTCGGCCTCGGCGAGCAGCACGTT
>JAPOJD010000116.1 GCA_029978585.1 Actinomycetota bacterium | reverse complement strand
CTTTCCCTACCCGGAAGGCCTCAGCAGTGTGCTAGGACGCTGTCCTGACGAGAGGATGTGCCCGTGAGCGGCGGCACCCTCCCCGAACCCCTGCGCGCGGCCCTGGCCGACGCCGTGGGTCCGGAGCATCTGCTCACCGACCCCGCCCTCGTCGCCCCCTACGCCCAGGACTGGACCCGACGCTGGCAGGGCTCGGCCCTGGCCGTGGTGCGCCCGGCCAACACGCCGGAGGTTGCCGCGGTGGTGGCCGCGTGCGCGCAGGCTAGGGTCGCGGTGGTCCCCCAGGGGGGCAATACCGGGCTCGTCGGGGGCTCGGTGCCCGGGGCCGACCTCGGCCCGCTCGGTCCGCCGGTGATCCTCTCGACGAGGAGGCTCACCCGGCTCGACCCGGTCGACACGGCATCGGGCCAGCTCACCGCAGGTGCTGGGGTCACTCTCGGCGATGTCCAGCGCCACGCGGCCGCGGCGGGTTGGGAGTACGGCGTCGACCTGGCCGCACGCGACTCGGCCACCATCGGCGGGACAGTTGCCACCAATGCCGGAGGCATCCGCGTCATCGCCCACGGCATGACGCGGATGCAGGTTGCGGGGATCGAGGCGGTCCTGCCGGATGGCAGCGTCGTCGAGCACCTGGCGGGCCTGGCCAAGGACAACACCGGGTACGACATCGCCGGGCTGCTGACCGGCAGCGAGGGCACCCTGGGGGTCATCACCGCCGTCCGCCTCCGACTGCACCGGCCGCACCCCCCAAGCTCGGTTGCCGTCGTCGGCGCGGCGTCGTACGACGACGCCCTCGACCTCATGCAGAGCGCGGTGCAGCCGGGGGTCACCCTGCTTGCTGCGGAGGTCATCGACGAGACCGGCATGCGGCTCGCGTCGGCGGTATCCGGCCTGCCGTGGCCGCTGGAACGCGAGCACCCCCTGGTCCTGCTCCTCGAGGTCGCGGACGGTGGCCAGGGCGACGGATTCGACCCCGACATCCTCGGCGACCGCGATGTCGTTCTCGGCCTCGACGCGATCGAGCGGGCCCGGCTGTGGTCATTCCGCGAACTGCAGTCCGAGGCGTTCTCCTCCCTCGCCACCCGCGAGTGCGGCGGGGCCGCGCACAAGCTCGACGTGTCGGTGCCCCTCACCAGTCTGGCCCGGTGCGCCGACGAGTTGCGGCGCCGGATGGAGTCCTACCCGGGGGTGGTCGCCTTCGGCGTCTTCGGCCACCTCGGCGACGGCAATATCCACGTGGAGATCGTCGGGCCGGATTCCGACGATGAGCAGGTGGACCTTCTCGTCCTCGAGGCCGTCGCCGCCGAGGGCGGGAGTATCTCGGCCGAGCACGGGATCGGCCGCGCCAAGGCCCACCTCCTCGCCCTGAGTCGCAGCCCTGAGGAGATCGCGGCCATGCGAGCGATCAAGGACGCCTGGGACCCGCACGGCCTCATGAACCCCGGCGCGTTGATCCCATAGGTTCACTTCCGCCACATCTAACCTGCTGGAATGAGCGTCCTCACGCTCGCCACCGTCACGACGGCCGCCCCCCAGGGCGTCGTCACGTCCGCGCGCCGGCCCGCCCTCGACGGCGTTCGTGCGCTTGCCGTGGCGGCGGTCATGACCTACCACCTCGGGGCCGATTGGCTGCCCGGCGGATTCCTCGGGGTCGACGTCTTCTTCGTGCTCTCCGGCTTCCTCATCACGTCGATCCTGCTGGACCAGGCGACGGAGACCGGACGCATCAGGTACGGCGACTTCTTCGCGCGCCGTGCCCGGCGACTCCTGCCGGCCCTGTACCTGCTGCTGCTCGCCGTGTGCGCCTGGTCGGCGTTCATCGCGATGCCCCGCCAGATCGGCGACCTGCGCGGTGCCGGCCTGGCCGCGATCACCTACGTCGCCAACTGGTTCTTCATGCTCACCGGCCAGTCGTACTTCGACCAGATGGCCGGGCCCTCCCCGCTCGAGCACACCTGGTCGCTGGCGATCGAGGAGCAGTTCTACCTCGTGTGGCCCCTCCTCCTACTCTTCTTCGTACGCCGCTTCTCCCCGCGCGTGACGGTGGGCCTCCTCGCCGTCGGCACCCTGGCGTCGGTGGGTCTCATGGCCCTGACGTACGACGCGGGGGACCCGTCGATCGCCTACTTCGGCACTCTCACACGTGCGCACGAACTCCTCGTCGGCGCGATCCTGGCGATCGCCGTTCACCGCGGCCTGTCCGTATCGCCGCAGTGGCGCTGGACCGGATGGCTCGCCCTCGTCGGCCTGTGCTGCGCGTTCGCCCTGGTGAGCGACACGGGAGCCTTCTACTACCGGGGCGGCTCGCTGGCCGTGTGCCTTGTCGTCGCCTGGCTCCTGCTCATCCTCGGCGCGGGCGCTCCCGGCGGCGGACCGACCCGGGTCCTGTCGTGGGGACCCATCGTGGCGCTCGGGATCATCTCCTACGGCGTCTACCTGTGGCACTGGCCGCTCATCCTGTGGCTCACTCCCCTGGCCACGGGACTCGATGGCCTCGCGCTCGACGGGCTGCGCATCGGGGCCACGCTGGCGATCGCGACCGCGTCGTACTTCGCCATCGAACGGCCGATCAAGCGGGGCTCCGTCTTCGGCTACGCCCTCACCCCGCGGCGGCTCGGCGTCATCGTGCCGCTCCTCACGGTTGCCATGGCCGGGCTCATCGTCGCTTCGACCGCGCGCGCGGACAATGCCGGCAACCAGGTCCAGGCGCCCCAGTCCCTCGCGGGCGCCGGGCTCGCGGGCGCTCCCACAGTCGCGATCGTGGGCGATTCGATCCCTGCCGAGATGATGCAGCAGCTGGAGGACGAGGCCGCCCGGCGGGGCTGGAACGTCGTCCCGCTGTCCTTCGGCGGCTGCACCGTGACCGGGGCCTTCCAGGTGGACTGGGACGGATCCCCGCTGAACTTCGCGCGCCGCTGCTCCGAGGACGTCCCGAGGGCGCAGCGCCTGGCCCTGGAGAAGTTCCGCCCCGATGTCGTCCTGTGGTACTCCAACCGCGAGCGCTACCCGATCCGCGTCGACGGCAAGGTGCTCGCCAGCAACAGCCCCCAGCATGCGGCCCGCCTGGCCAGAGACCTGGACCGCGCCTACAAGCGCCTCACGGCAACGGGCGCCTCGGTCGTGGTCGTCCTCCCTGTTCCCAAGGCGCCCTCCCAGGGGGGCAGTTGCGCGGCCAACCCGGCCGGCATCGGATGCGAGGGCTACCCCGACTACCAGGCCTCCTTCGACCGCCTGACCGCGGCGTACCGCGCGCTCGCCGACCGCTATCCCACCCGGGTGAGCCTGGTCAGCGTCGACGATCTGCTGTGTCCGTCAGGTCCGCCGTGCCCCGCGCTGGCGCGCGATGGTCAGTACCTCAGACCCGACGGCGTGCACTTCTCGGAGCCCGCGGCGCGGTGGTTCGCGCCACTGCTGTTCGATCGGTCGGGCGTCCTGGCCTAGGCTCGCCCGCGTGAGCGAGGAGATCCCGGTCGTCGGAATGCGCGAGCCCTGCCCCTGCGGGTCGGGCAAGCGCTACAAGGCCTGCCATGGCAAGGCCGCGTCCCGCGCTGCCACCCGGCAGGTGCGCCGCCCGTTCGAGGGCCTGCCGTCCGAATGCGACTGGGTGGCGTTCCGCGAGATCGTGCCCGCAGCGACGGCCCCGATTGCGCTGAAGGACGGTGCTGATCGCACCGTCACGCTCACCACCGTCCTTCCGCTGGCGTGGCCCGCCCTGGTGCGCGACACCGGCGAGGTCTTCCTCGCGCTGCAGACGACGACGGGGTCGGGGGATCCCAGCCGTGACGCAGCCGAGGCCCTGCTGCGCGCTCTGGATGCCGAGCCCGGTACACCGATCCCCCCGATGGGCCTTCCTGGTGACGGGCCGCGCCTGCAGGACGTCCTCGCACCGGTCCCCCTCGAGGTCACCGTGCACTCCGACTTCGACTATTGGATGGCGCAGGGCGCGGAAGCCGACGCCCAGGTGCGGGACAGCCTCGAGCGCGCGAACTCCCGCGTCATGCCGACCGTGCGGCTGTCGTCCGTGGAGGCGGCGTACTGGGTCGACATGGGCGAGAAGGTGTTCTTGCGCTGGGTCCTGCCCGAGGATGAGGAGCGGCTCCTCGACGCGTTCGCCCGCCTGCGCGCGCGCGGAGATGATGCCCTGCAGGGAATCCCCTCGCGCTTCGTCGGCTCCTTCCGCGCCGACGGACTGCTGGTGCCGGTCTGGGAATTGCCCGAGCGAACCGAGGCCGGTGCCCTGGAGGGGGCGGCCGTGGCCTACCGCGCGTTGCTCGACGCGACACTGGCGGATAGTGCGCCGCTCACCTCCGCGGAGCGCAGTGCCCGGGCAGGGCTGCAGACGCGGCAGATCACGCTGCGCTGACCGGGACTGTCCGCGGAGTGCGACCTCTGGTGGCGGCCACTAGGCCTGGATGAACTCCACCAGTGTCCAGACGGCGAGCGCGGCGAGCACCAGTCCAGAGACGATCCGGATGCGCCACAGTGCGACGTGCTGCTGGAGCCACCCGCCTATGAGCACGGCGATGGCGGCCACGGTGACGAGGGCGAGCCAGGCGCCGATGAACACCGAGACCGGATCGCCGGTGCGCGCCGCCATTCCGGCGGTGAAGATCTGCGACAGGTCACCCCACTCGGCGGTGAAGAGCACCACGAAGCTGGTGGCCCAGATGCGCCAGCCGGAGTCGACCCGGGCTGGAAGGTTCTCCAACTCCTCCTCTTCCTCGGCGACGGCGTCCTCCTGCGGCCGTGCACGGAATCCCGACACGAGCAGGAGCACTGAGCCCGCGGCGAAGAGCAGGAAGGTGACACCGAGGACGAGTCGCCCGGGGAGCAGCGCCAGCAGGCCTCCGGCCGCGACGGCGATGGCGCATTGCACGGCGAATGCGGCGATCACCCCGAGCCAGACGGGTAGTCGCCGGTATCGGGTTGACAGCACCAGCGTCGCGATGAACGTCTTGTCCGGCAGTTCGGCGGGGAAGATAAGGGCGAAGGCCACGACGGACACGCCGAGGTCGGGGATCAGGTCCGGCACGGTCAAGGGGTCGATCCGACGAGGGGATGTCGGCACGCGCGCGTGGCGAGGCATCGTCCGTGTCCGAGCACGGTCGCGAGCCTAGCGGTGCGGGGTCGCGGCCCTGGGCTACTAGAGTGCCGGGGTGAGCCTCGACCAGTCCACCCTCGGCATCCTCGTCATCGTCATCGGCGTGGTCGCGCTCGCGTCACTCGTCCTCACCATCGTCCTGGCGGCGAGGATGGGCAAGATGCGCCAGCAGTACGCAGTCCTGTCAGGGGACAACGACGAGGAGTCGTTCGTCGAGGCGGTCGCCCGCAAGCAGGAGGAGGTTAAGGCCCTGCGCGGTGACGTCGCCCGATTCGTCTCCGAGATGAGGGCCACCCAGGCGGACCTCACCCAGGCGCTGCGCCACGTGTCCGTGGTGCGCTACGACGCCTTCGGCGACATGGGCGGGCGGATGTCGTACAGCCTTGCCATGGTCGACGACCACGGCAACGGGGTGGTGCTCTCCACGGTGCATGCGCGCAGCGAGTCACGGTCCTACATCAAGGAACTGCGCGGTGGCATGGCCGAGGTTTCGCTCTCGCCCGAGGAGGAGCAGGTGGTCTCCGAGGCCATCGCGGACATCCCGGCGAGCACGCGGCCACCCGGATCGCGGCCGCGCCGAGAGCGCCGCCTCGCGCGCGAGGACCGCTCGGCCTGACGTCGTAGGCCGAGCGCGGCCGCCAAGGTGCGAAGACGGCCCGGCACGCCGCGTGCGCACCGGGCCGTCTTTCGAGTTCGCTGCTAAATCTTCACCTTCACCCGGCCCATGCCGGTGAAGTGCTCGTCATTCCACGGGGTTCCGAGCACCTTGCCGATGACGACCCCGATGCCGTAGTCCGAGGCGTGCACGACCTTGCCGTTGCCGATGTAGAGCGCCACGTGGTGTGCGCCGTTCTCGAAGTAGAAGGCGAGGTCGCCGGGGACGGCATTCTTAAGGGAAACGCGCTGAGTGGCCTTGTACTGGGCGACGCTGTAGTGCGGGAGTTCGACGCCGCCTGCCCTCCAGGCGAACAGCGTCAGCCCGGAGCAGTCGAAGGCGTCGGGGCCTTCGGCTCCGGCGGCGTAGTCGTCGCCCACCTGCTTCATGGCGCGATTCACGACGGCCTCGCGGATGCGCTCGAGTTCGGCTTGGATCCGCTGAGCCGATGCTCGCTCAGCCTGTGCCGATGCCCGCAGGACGGCGGACTGCTCGCGGGCGAGGTCCACCGCGGGAGCGGCGGGCCGGGACTCCGCCACGACGGCTGCAGGAGCGGGTGCGAGAGTGTCGTCGGCCTGGGCCATAGTGCTGAGCCCGAGAGTTGCGGCGATCGCCGTGCCGAGAGTGGCGAGGCCGAGTGCCGTGCCGGCCACGAGGCCGAGGCGGTGGGTGTGCGGGTGTGACGTGGGCGTGCGTCGGTGCATGACTCCCTTTCGTCCGCCTCCCAGGTGAGCTGTCGGGCTCGGACGCGAAAGTCGCCCTACCCCGGTCGCGCAGGCGACCGGCGATTCGCCCCAAGGGGGATGTCTCCCCCGCTCGTTCCGTCAGGGTCGTCATACGACCCGCGGCCGCCGGTGGGGCGACCGCCGACGGACCGTTGGGTCCCCGGTACGGCGGAGCCATCGGTGGCCGTGGGCCGGTGGGAAAGACGGAAGGTGCCCGGCGTTCCCTGCCGAGAGCACCGCCGATTCGGCGGGTCGCCCGTCGAGGGCAGGGTGCCTTCGGTGGCCGGGCGACGTCCGACGGTGACATGGGCCCTCGGGCGGGGGGCAAGTCCGTGTCCGCATAACGGAACGGTAACGCCATGTCACAGGGGCCCCAGGCGCCTCAATCCGTGAGGGCTGGCCGCCCCCCAGCCGCGGTTCCGCCCCCGAAAACGCGGCCGGGGGGGGGCGAGCGGGGGGGGGGCATAGGGGGGGGGGGGG
>JAPOJD010000245.1 GCA_029978585.1 Actinomycetota bacterium | reverse complement strand
GGCCGAGCGCGTGTGGCAGGACATGGTGCGCCCGGTCGATCCCGCGGCCCCGATCAGCGTGCACCTGGCGGCGTGGCCCGCGGCGGACCCCGGCCTCATCGACGGCGGGCTCGCCGAGCAGGTGGCCCTCGTGCGCCGCGTCGTAGAGCTCGGGCGCGCTGCACGGGCGGCGTCCGGCGTGCGCACGCGGCAGCCCCTTGCCCGCGCACTGGTCTCCGCTCCCGGCTGGTCCACGCTTCCCGCCGACCTCGTGGCCGAGGTAGCCAGCGAACTCAACGTGCTCGACGTCGCGGGGCTCGCCAGCACCCAGGGAGACCTCGTGGACGTGAGCGCGAAGGCCAACTTCCGATCGCTGGGCAAGCGGTTCGGCAAGCAGACGCCCTCGGTCGCCCAGGCGATCGCCGACGCGGATGCCGCCGCGCTGTCCGAGGCCCTCCGGGAGGGCAGCGCACCCCTGGAGGTTCCGGGCATGGGCACTGTTGACGTAATGCCCGAGGATGTCATCGTCACAGAGACGCCACGCGAGGGCTGGTCCGTTGCCAGTGGCGAAGGTGAGACCGTCGCGCTGGACCTCGACCTCACCCCCGAGCTGCGCCGCCTCGGCCTGGCACGGGAAGCCGTGCGCCTCCTGCAGGAGGGTCGCAAAAGCGCTGGACTGGACATCTCCGATCGCGTCGCCGTGCGGTGGTCGACCACCAACCCGGAGGTTGCCGACGCCATGCGCGAGCATGCCCGGCTCATCGCCGCAGAGGTACTCGCGACGGCGTACGAGGAAGGAGCCCCCGAGGAGGCGGCCTTCTTCGTCGCAGACGAAGCCCTGCCGCTGGAGTTCTCCCTGCGTCGCGCCTGATGCGGCGCGGATAGCCTGCCGCCATGGTCCCCGCCAACGCGCTGCCGGGCCTCGCGCTGCCGGCCCTCGAGTTGCCGGCCCTCGAGTTGCCCAACATCGCGGCGAACACTCCCCTGTGGCTAGCCCTTGCGACGACCTTCATCGCCGCCGTGCAGGGGGCCGTCATTGGCCGTAGCCCCGGGAAGGTCTCCTACGACATCGTCGGCATCACGGTATTCGCGTTCCTGCTCGGACTCGGCGGCGGAATCACGCGCGACGTGCTGCTCGGCAACCTGCCACCCATGGCGCTGCGCTCCCCGTGGTTCGTCGTAGCCGTCGTGGCCGCCGTCGCGCTCGTGCTCATCATCGGACGCTGGATTCCGGTCAACGGCTGGACCTTCACCCTCCTGGATGCGCTGACGCTAGGCCTGTATGCCGTCATCGCCGCTCAACTCGCGATCGAGTTCGGGCTCCCGGACATCGGCGCCATCGCCGTAGGCTTCCTCGCCAGCGTCGCCGGCGGTGTGTTCGTCTCCATCCTGCGCGGCGAGACCCCGGAGATCTTGCAGCCCGGTCGCCCCTACGCGCTGCTGTCCATCATCGGCACCACGCTCTACGTCCTCTTCGACCAGTTGAGCGGCGCGCTCGCTGCCCTGCTCTGCGTCGGAAGCGTCGTCATCCTGCGCTTCGTCACCGTCAACTGGGACATCCGGACCAAGAGGATCCGACCGCTCCCGCCCCCCGAGCAGTCCTCTCCCTGACGACTGCCGCTAGGACCCGTCGACGGAGACCACCGGATTCTCCGCGGTCGCCGTCGGGTCGGCCTTGGCCCCGGGCTTGTCCAGGGACGCGGCGCCGCCGGCCGCGACCGTGACAGGGGCCGCCTTCGGCTCCACCGAGCCGCGGGCGTCGAACTCCTTGAGCTGGGTGGCAATCGTCTCTCGCAGGGTGATGCGGTAGTTGCGCTCGAAGGTGCGCAGTTCGTTGACCTGCTCCTCGAGCTCCGTGCGCTGCTGCTCCAGGCCCGAGGTGACCCGTCGCGCCTCCTCCTTGGCAGCGGAGACGATCTGCGTGGCCTCGCTCTTCGCCGACGCGACTGTCTCGTCGGCGGG
>JAPOJD010000218.1 GCA_029978585.1 Actinomycetota bacterium | reverse complement strand
CGAGAGATGGTCGAGTACGCCGAATCCGCGGCCTCGCGCGGCCTTGGAGTTGTCATCGCAGGTGCCGGAGGCGCCGCGCACCTCCCCGGGATGGTGGCGTCACTGACGCCCCTCCCCGTGATCGGCGTACCCATTCCGCTGCCACACCTCGACGGACTGGACTCGTTGCTGTCGATCGCCCAGATGCCCGCGGGAGTGCCGGTTGCGACCGTAGCGGTGGGCAATGCGCGCAATGCCGGCCTGCTGGCCGTGCGCATCCTCGCAGTGTCGGACACGTCGTTGAGCGAGCGGATGATCGCCTTCCAGTCGGCCCTCCGGGAGTCGGCCATCGAGAAGGGTGCAAGGGTCCGCGGGGATGGTTGAGGAGTTCGCCGATCCGGGCGTCATCGAGCGGCTGCTCGACGGTGCGCCCACCTGGTTCGTGGTGGGGCTGGGCGCTGATCCGCAACGAGATGCCTACTGGGTCGCGCAGGACCTGCAGCGGCACGGCAAGCGGGTGGTGCCCATCCACCCACGGGCTCTCCCCGTGCACGGCGAGCAGGGCTACGCCACCATCGGCGAGGCTGCCGCCGCCGTGGGGGCGCCCGACGTCGTGGACATGTTCGTGAGATCCGATCGCGTCGGCCCCTTCGTGGACCAGGCGGTCGATGCGGGTGCCCGCGCGGTGTGGATGCAGTTCGGGGTCGTGGACGAGGAGGCCGCACGCCGAGCGGCCGGAGCCGGGCTCGACGTCGTCATGGACCGGTGCCCCTCCGACGAGTGGGCGCGCCGGGGCGGATAGCACCGACCCAGCCGGACCCTCCGCTGAACCGGGTCCCTACGAAGCGGGGCGCCCGAGCGCGCGGTAGGCCCATCCGGCGCGCCGCCACGACTGCGGATCGAGGGCATTGCGCGCGTCGATCACCACCGGATGACGCATCCTCGCGGCCGCCTCGGCGGGATCGGCGTCGACGTACTCCCGCCACTCGGTGAGGAGCAGCAGGACGTCCGCATCCTCGGTCGCGGCCAGCGCGGAGGGGGCGTAGGCGAGGGCGGGGAACAGGCGCTGCGCATTGGCCATCGCCCGCGGGTCGTGCACCACCACGCGAGCACCGGAGTCGTGGAGGGCCTGTGCCACGTGCAGGGCGGGCGAGTCGCGCACGTCATCGCTCTCCGGCTTGAACGCCGCGCCCCACACCGCCACGATCCGGCCGGCCGCGTCCCCATCGAGGGCGGTCACCGCGAGATCGACGGCGTGCTGACGGCGTCGCAGGTTGATGTCGTCGATATCCCGCAGGAACATGAGCGCCTCGTCGACGCCGAGTTCGCCCGCGCGTGCCATGAAGGCGCGGATGTCCTTGGGCAGGCACCCTCCGCCGAAGCCCAGCCCGGCGCGCAGGAACTGCGGGCCGATGCGTGGATCCATTCCGAGCGCTGCGGACAACGTGACGATGTCCCCGCCGGTCGCCTCGCACACTTCGGCCATCGCATTGATGAAGGAGATCTTCGTGGCGAGGAAGGCGTTGGCGGACACCTTGACCAGCTCCGCGGTCGCGTAGTCGGTGACGAGCACGGGCACGCCGGACTCGATCAGGGGCGCGTAGACCTGGCGCAGGATCGCCTCATCCTCTGCCTCGCGAACGCCGAAGACGAGTCGGTCGGGCCGCAGGGTGTCCTCCACGGCGTGGCCCTCGCGCAGGAACTCCGGATTCCATGCGACATGGGCACCGGTGCCCTGCACGAGCTGCGCGATGCCGGCCGCTGTTCCCACGGGCACGGTGGACTTGCCCACGAGGAGGCGACCGGGGCCGAGATGCGGGAGCAGGGCCTCGACCGCGGCGTTCACCTGAGCGAGGTCGGCCGCGGGGGAATCGGAGCGCTGCGGGGTGCCTACGCACACGAAGTGGATGACGCAGTCGGCAATGTCTGCCGGGTCGGACGTGAAGGACAGCCGCCCGGTTGCCAGGGCGCGACGGAGGACCTCGTCCAGCCCGGGCTCCCAGAAGGGCACCTCGCCGCGCGAGAGCAGGGCGACCTTCGCGGGATCGGCGTCGAGGCCCACAACGTCGTGGCCGAGCTCGGCCATGCAGGCGGCATGGGTGGCCCCGAGGTAGCCGGTGCCGACGACGCTGATGCGCACCCCGCGAGCGTATCCGGAGTCCCGGCGTAGGCTCTGGGGGCGCGGACGCGCGCGTGTGCGGGAGTGGAGGTGACCGCGGTGCCGCTGTCGAGCAACCCCGATTTCCACGCCTTCCGGCTCCCCGAGGAGCACGAGGAACTCCGCCAGGCGGTGCGGTCGCTGGCCGAGGACAAGATCGCCCCGCGAGCGGCCGAGATCGACGCCACGGGTGAGTTCCCCCGTGACGTGTACGACGCCCTGGTCGCGTCCGGCTTCCACGCGGTCCACATACCCGAGGAGTACGGCGGTGAAGGCGGCGATGCTCTCGCGGTATGCCTTGTGATCGAGGAGATCGCCCGAGTCTGCGCGTCGAGTTCGCTCATCCCGGCGGGGAGCAAGCTCGGGACCATGCCCCTCATGGTGGCCGGCGACGCAGACCTCCTGAGCCGCTACCTACCCCCGGTGGCGAGGTGCGATGCGATGTT
>JAPOJD010000010.1 GCA_029978585.1 Actinomycetota bacterium | reverse complement strand
GATCAGTTCGAGCGCGCGGTCGCCATGGGCGTCACCATCTCGTTGTGGCCCTTCCAGTACATCTACTGGGGTGACCTGCTCGACGGCACGATGTTCGCCCCGGAGATCGGCTCGCAGTGGATGCGCTGGGGCGACGCGGTGCGTGCAGGTGCGCACCTGTCCTTCCATAACGACGGCCCGGTGAGCCCGCCCATCCCGCTGCTCAATATCCAGACGGCGATCACGCGCACCACCGACACGGGCCAGGTGCACGGTGCCAACCAGATCATCAGCATCGAGGATGCGCTCAAGGCCGAGACGATCGGCGCGGCGTACATGCTCCACCGCGACGACGAGATCGGTTCGCTTGCCGCTGGGAAGTACGCCGACCTGGTCGAGTTGTCGATGGACCCGTACCTCGCCGAGCCGCTGAAGCTGGCCTCCCAGGTGAAGGTGCAGGGCACCTGGCGGTCCGGCCGCAAGATCGACCTCGACGCGTACATGCAGCAGATCAAGGATGTGGAGGCCGCGGCAACGCACCCGGTCGACCATGCCACCGCGATCACCTCTCACAAGTGCTAGCGGGGCCGGACTATGATCTGCGCCCATGACGACGAAGACTCACCTGAGGAGCATCCTCGTAGCCGTGGGCGCGCTCGGCATCGCGCTCACCGCCTCGGCCTGCGGCGGAGGCGGCGCGGATGACGGGGGCCTCACCCCGAACGAGCAGGCCCAGCAGATCATCGAGGCGGCCCAGCAGATGGCGATCGACGAGGACCTCGACGCCGTGATCGACTCCCTGGCGCCCGAATACGTGCTGATGCGGCCCGACGGCACCGCGCTCAACCGCGACGAATGGATCGCCGAACTCAAGAAGGAAGACGAGGAGTACAAGCTCGCGGGGTACCAGATCACCGACGTCGAGGCGCAGCGAGACCTGGAGGCCGGAGTCATCGTTGCCTCCTACACGATGGCCCTCGACGTCGTCATCGATGGCGAGGAGATCGATGGGAAGCCCCGTCCCTTCCTCTCGACGCTGATCTGGCAAGACGGGGCGTGGAAGTGGGCGAGTGAGGCGTACGGCGATCCTCTCGAGTGAGCCCGCGTCTCGCGGGGGGAACTCGCGAAGGCGGCGTGACCACCTCCTGGGGCGGGCGTGACTCCTGGGGCGGGGGACCGCTCACCCGGCGCGTCGGCGCCCGCGGGGTGTCCGACCGCCGCACTAGGGTGGTCCGGTGACCACGGGAGACGGCGACTTCGTCCATCTCCACGTGCACACCGAGTTCTCCATGCTCGACGGTGCCAGCCGCCTCCCTGACCTCATGTCCGAGGCGGCGCGCCTGGGAATGCCCGCCATCGCGATGACCGACCACGGCACGCTGTTCGGCGCCTACGACTTCGCCAAGGCGGCCTCGGCCGCGGGCATCAAGCCCATCATCGGGCTCGAGGGCTACTACGCCCCCCAGGGGCGGTTCGAACGCCGCGCCTTCGACTTCGGCGGAGGGTTCGAGGAGTCACGAGACTCCGACGGCGGCCTCACCGACGGCGGCGGTGCCCGCGGCACGCAGCCCTACACGCATATGACCCTGTGGGCGGAGAGCACCGCCGGCATGCACAACCTCTTCCGCCTGGCGAGCACGGCGAGCCTCGAGGGGTACTACTTCAAGCCGCGGTTCGATCGCGAGTCCCTCGAGCGCTATGCCCCGGGCCTCATCGGCACGACGGGCTGCCCCTCGGGAGAGGTGAACCGCTGGCTCCAGGCGGGCAACTACGACCGGGCCCTGGCGGCAGCGGCCGACATGCGCGACATCCTCGGGCCGGGCAACTACTTCTGCGAGCTGATGGACCACGGCCTGGCCATCGAGCGGCGCTTCCGCGAGGACCTCCTGCGGCTCGCGCGGGCCCTCGACCTCCCGCTCGTGGCGACCAATGACCTGCACTATGTCCGCGCCGGCGATGCCGACACCCATGACGTCCTCCTGTGCATCGGCACCAGGACCACGATGGACGACCCGAAGAGATTCCGATTCGACGCTCGCGACTTCTACCTCAAGGGCGCGGCCGAGATGCGGGACGTGTGGCGTGAATTGCCCGAAGCCTGTGACAACACGCTGCTCATCGCCGAGCGTTGCGACGTGGCCTTCAACGAGGGCGCCAACCTCATGCCGCGCTTCCCGGTGCCCCCGGGGCAGAGCGAGGAGTCATGGCTGGTGCAGGAGGTCGAACTCGGGCTCCACCGCCGGTACCCCGAGGGAATCCCCGACGAAGTGCGACGCCAGGCGGCGTACGAACTCGAGGTCGTCGCCCAGATGGGCTTCCCGGGGTACTTCCTCGTCGTGGCCGACCTGGTGCGTCACGCGAAGGAGAACGGCATCCGGGTAGGGCCTGGCCGGGGTTCCGCCGCGGGCGCGATGATCGCGTACGCACTGGGAATCACCGATCTCGACCCGATCAAGCACGGCCTCCTCTTCGAGCGCTTCCTCAACCCGGAGCGGATCTCGATGCCCGACATCGACATCGACTTCGACGAGCGGCGGCGCGGCGACATGATCCGCTACGCCACGGAGAAGTACGGCGAGGATCACGTCGCCCAGATCGTCACGTTCGCCTCCATCAAGGCCAAGGCGGCGATCAAGGATGCGGCCCGGGTGCTCGGGTTCCCGTATGCCCTCGGCGACCGCATCAGCAAGGCGATGCCGCCGTCGGTCATGGGCAAGGACATCTCGCTGTCGGGCATCTTCGATGCCGAGCATGCGCGGTACAGCGAGGCGGCGGAGTTCCGGGCGCTCTACGACACCGATCCCGAGGTGGCGAGAGTGGTCGACACGGCCCGCGGCCTCGAGGGCCTCAAGCGCCAGCCCGGGGTCCACGCCGCCGGCGTCATCCTGTGTCGCGACCCGCTCATGGACGTCATCCCGATTTGGCGGCGTGAGCAGGACGGCGCCATCATCACGCAGTTCGACATGGGTGCGTGCGAGGCGCTCGGGCTGCTCAAGATGGACTTCCTCGGCCTGCGCAACCTCACCGTGCTCGAAGACTGCCTCGAGCATGTGGCCGTCAACCGCGGGGAGACCATCGTCCTCGAGGATCTCGCGCTCAACGACGCGACGACCTACGAACTCCTCGCCCGGGGAGACACCCTCGGCGTCTTCCAACTCGACGGGGCCCCGATGCGGGCGCTGCTTCGATCGATGCAGCCGGACTCCTTCGAGGACATCTCTGCCGTGCTCGCGCTCTACCGCCCCGGCCCTATGGGAGCCAATGCGCATAACGACTATGCCGACCGCAAGAACGCGCGCAAGCCCGTCGTGCCCCTGCACCCGGAGCTTGCCGAGCCTCTCGAGGAGATCCTGGGCGACACCTACGGCCTCATCGTGTACCAGGAGCAGGTCATGGCCATCGCGCAGAAGCTGGCCGGGTATTCCCTCGGCAAGGCCGACCTCCTGCGCCGCGCGATGGGCAAGAAGAAGAAGGAGATCCTCGACAAGGAGTACGTCCCGTTCCGTGATGGCATGCAGGCCAACGGGTACTCCGACCATGCGATCCAGACCCTCTGGGAAGTCCTCGTCCCGTTCTCCGACTACGCCTTCAATAAGGCCCACACCGCCGGCTACGGGCTGGTGTCGTACTGGACGGCCTACCTCAAGGCCAACTACCCGCAGGAGTACATGGCGGCCCTGCTGACCTCGGTGAAGGACGATAAGGACAAGTCCGCCATCTACCTCAACGAGTGCCGGCGGATGGGCATCAAGGTGCTGCCCCCAGACGTCAACGACTCCGATGCGGACTTCACGCCGCGCGGCGGTGACATCCGCTTTGGACTGACCGCGGTTCGCAATGTCGGTGCCAACGTCGTCGACTCGATCGTGGCCACGCGCCGCTCCCGCGGCCGTTTCGCGGACTTCCACGACTTCATCGACGCGGTCGATGCGAGCGTCTGCAACAAGCGCGTCGTGGAAAGCCTCATCAAGTCGGGGGCCTTCGACAGTCTTGGGCACACTCGCCGGGGCCTGTCCCAGATCCATGAGCAGGTGATCGACGCAGCAATCGACCTCAAGAGGGCGCAGGCCGTGGGGCAGTTCGACCTGTTCGGAGGCATGGGCGACGATGGCGACCCGGGACTGCGCGTCGCGGCGGAGATCCCGGTGGGCGAATGGGACAAGGCCACGCTCCTCGCCCACGAGCGAGAGATGCTCGGCCTCTACGTCTCCGACCACCCCCTGTACGGCATCGAACAGGTGCTCGCCGTCTCGACGGACTGCTCGGTGGCCCATTTGCACTCCGGTGATCGTCCCGACGGCCAGGTCGTGACGGTCGGCGGGCTGGTGACCGGCGTGCAGCGCAAGACCACCAAGCAGGGCTCCGTGTGGGCCATCGTGAGCCTGGAGGATCTTGACGGCGGGGTCGAGGTCATGGTGTTCCCGCAGGTGTACGCCGCTGCCGGTCCCATGCTGGTGGATGACGCAGTCGTGCTCGTGCGCGGACGCATCGACCGCGACGACGATTCCGCCCGCCTGGTTGCCATGGAGGTGACCGCCCCGGATCTCAGCCAGTCCCATACCGGACCGGTGCGGCTGACCCTCCCCGCGTCGCGATGCGTCCCGCCGGTGGTCGAGCGGCTCAAGGAGATCCTCGGAGCCCACCCTGGGGTGACCGAGGTCCACCTGCACCTCGTCGCGGCAGGGCGCACGACCGTCCTGCGCCTCGACGACCGACTCCGCGTCACGCCGACGCCGGCCCTCTACGGAGACCTCAAGGCCCTGCTCGGGCCGGCCTGCCTGGGCTGAGAGGTACGCGCCGCATCGCCTAGTCTGCGCCCATGCGCGCCCGGGCATGGCTTTCCGTGGGGATCGCCGTCGTCGGCTGTGCGGCGCTCGGTGCCCTGCTCGGGCTGCTATGGGTGCGGCTCGCGCCGCGCGTCGAACTCTTCGTCTCGGGCGGGAAGGGCTACCCGCAGGGATTCCAGCCCGAGGGCTACATGACCGCCGACGGACTCGCCGCCTTGCTCTGCGCAGGTGCGGGGGTCGTCGTGGGGATCGCGGTCACGCTTGTCGTGCGTCGACGCGTCGATGCTGAGGACCCGCGATGGGCGTACTTCGCCCTGGCACTCGGCGTGCTCCTCGGGGTGGTCGGCGCCGGGTCGCTGTGGCTCACCGGGGTGCTCCTCGGGACCACGGACTACGAGGCGCAGTTGGCCGCGGCAGTGGACGGGGACACCCTGGTTGCCCCGCTTCGGCTGAGGATCCCCGGGGTTCTCCTGCTGTGGCCCATCGCCAGCGTCTCGGTCACCTTCGTCGTGGCCCTGTTCGATTGGGGCCGCCACGCCCTGCGGTCCCGGTCGTCCAGCGACGACGGCCCGGATCTGGCGGAAGTGCGGGACGCCACACGGTCGGCGGAGTAGTTTCCGCGCATGAGATTCCGCCTGACCGCCGCGGGGGCCGGGATAGGCCTCTGCCTGGCAGCGCTGACGCTGCCCTCGTCCGCCCAGGCATCGGCGGACTACGCAGGCTTCCAGTCGTCGGTCCCCTACACCGTCTACGAGCCGTACCAGACGTTCAGCATGCCCCGGACAGCACTTGACCTGTCCCTGGTCTGCGATTCGCCGGGCCAGCCGCAGGCGACGCTTCGGTCCGTCTACAAGTCGCCGGGTAAGAAGATCAAGCTGTACCAGTCCACCTACGGCTGCCTGGGCCAGGGAACGGCGTACGCGCCCATCGTCTACACGTCGTTCCCCGTGCAATCCGGCGCGGGCACTGCGAATGTGTACCCCGCCTGCTACACCCAATTGCAGTGCGAGTTCCCGACCAATGCCACGATCCGCACGCGCGGTGCCCGAGTCCGGGTCACCCTCACGGGCCAGGGCGGTCACACGCCGACGGTGGTCGACGTCTACACGACAGGGATCTCCGTCAGCCAGATCAAGCAGTTCGTCTGGAGCCTGGGCCTCGCCTAGCCTTCCCCGGACGCGATGGATGCGGTCCGGGCCCCGGTGAGTCGCGCGAGGTCCGAGGGGGACAGCTCGACGTCCATTCCGCGTCGGCCGGCCGAGACGAAGATGGAGTCGTGGTCCGCTGCGCTCGCATCGATGACGGTCGGCGAGGCGTTGCGCTGGCCGAGCGGGGAAATCCCGCCCGCGACGTAGCCGGTCAGGCGCTCCGCGGCGGCGACCGGCATCATCCGGGCCCGCTTGCCGCCGCAGGCGCGCGCCAGCGCCTTGAGGTCGAGGGAGCCCGTCACCGGAACCACCGCGACGACGGGGCGATCATCGACCTCGGCGAGGAGGGTCTTGTAGACACGGGCCGGATCCACGCCGAGGGCGGCGGCGGCCTCCAGCCCGAAACTCGACGTCGCCGGGTCGTGGTGGTAGGCGTGCACGGAGTGCGTGACGCCCGCCTCCGCGAGGGCCACGAGCGCGGGGGTACCCGCGGGCTTGCGCTGCGCCATCCTTCACTCAGTTCGGCGACTGCGGTTCGCGGATGAGTTCGACTGCGGGAAGGGAGGGCAGCGCGGAGATCACCGCCATCTCGCGGGAGAGGAACGCCGCCTCCCGGCGCAGGCGTGCGGCGTCGTCGGCGGCAGCAAGGAAGTCCTGCCGGATCGGCAGGTCCGCAATCACGGCGGCGGCCACGAGGTAGGACAGCACCCCGGGATCGCCCGGCAGTTCCGTGCCGTCGTCGTCGGTGAGCAGGGCCCGATAGGCGGCGAACGCGCGCCCCACGGACTCGGCAAGAGCAGCTGCCCCCTCTCCCGGCTCCTCGTCAAGCAGGCGCACCGTGGCCTGGAGGTAGGGAAGGGACGAGTCGAGGGCACCGAGGGAGAAGCGCTGGGTGCCCACCGTCACGATGTCGTAGCGGCCGTCGTCGTAGGGGGTCACCTCGCGGAGCAGTGCGAGCGTGCCCACGTCGTAGAGGGCCTGGGCGCCGTGCTCCCCGACCTCGTGTCCCTCCCGGATCGCGATCACCCCGAAGGCGCGCTCGTCCTCGGGGCGCTCCATGAGGTCCTGCACCAGTCGCCGGTATCGAGGCTCGAAGATGTGGAGCGGGAGGATGAGACCCGGAACGAGCAGGGTGCCCAGCGGGAACAGCGGGATCAGGCGCTCGTCCACCCTCGCAGGCTAGACCTAGACTGGCGCGCGTGATCCGTCGCATCGACCTCCGGGGCACCTCCGATCTCGGCTCCGCCGAACTACGCCGAGTGGTGCCGCGCGCCGCCATCGACGTGGAGTCGGCGAGCGCCTCCGTCATCCCCATCCTCGACGATGTGCGCGCGCGAGGCGCCGTTGCCGCATTGGACTGGTCGGAGCGCCTGGACGGGATTCGGCCCCCGTACCTCCGCGTCCCGGCCGAGATCATCGCCGCCGCCGTCGAGTCCCTCGACCCCCGCGTGCGCGAGGCGCTCGAGGAGTCGATCCGCCGGGCGCGGCTGGTCCATGCCGATCAGCGACGCGTTGACATCACCACCGAGGTGGTGTCCGGGGGCACCGTGACGGAGCGCTGGCTGCCCGTGCGCCGGGTCGGGCTCTACGTGCCCGGCGGGCGTGCTGTCTACCCCAGCAGCGTGGTCATGAACGTCGTCCCCGCGCAGATCGCCGGCGTCGAGTCCCTGTGCGTGGTGTCACCGCCGCAGGTCGACCATGGTGGCCTGCCGCATCCCACCATCCTCGCGGCGTGCGGTCTGCTCGGGGTCGACGAGGTCTACGCCGTCGGCGGAGCGCAGGCCGTGGCATTCCTCGCGTACGGCGCCCCCGGGGAGTGCGAGCCGGTCGACATGGTGACCGGACCCGGCAACATCTGGGTGACCGCGGCGAAGCGGCTGCTCAAGGGCGTGATCGGCATCGACTCCGAAGCGGGCCCGACGGAGGTCGCGGTGCTGGCCGACGAGACCGCGGACCCGGTGCACGTCGCAGCCGACCTCATCAGCCAGGCGGAGCATGACACCGTGGCCGCGGCCGTCCTCATCACGACGTCCCCCGAGCTCGCCGCCGCGGTGGAGTCCGAGGTCGCCGCGCAACTCGAGCGCACGAAGCACGTGGAGCGGATCTCCGAGGCGCTCTCGGGGCCCCAGAGCGGGATCGTCCTCGTCGATGACATCGCGGCGGGTCTGCGGGCCGTCGACGCCTACGCCGCCGAGCACCTGGAGATCCACACCCGCGATGCGCGCGAAGTGGCGATGCGCGTGCGCAATGCAGGGGCGATCTTCGTCGGCACCCACGCGCCGGTCTCGCTCGGCGACTACTGCGCGGGCTCCAACCATGTCCTCCCCACGGGGGGATCCGCGATGCACGCGTCGGGGCTGTCCGTCCAGACCTTCCTCCGGGGCATCCACGTCATCGACTACGACGCAGACGCGCTCGCCGACGTCTCCGGCCACGTGGTCGCCCTCGCTTTGGCCGAGGACCTCCCCGGCCATGCCGAGGCCATCCGCGTGCGGGTGCGCGAGTCGGACGGCTGACGGTGCCGGAGGAGCCCCCGGTCCGCGACGAACTCAAGGGGGTCGAGCCCTACGGGGCCCCGCAAATCGACGTCCCGGTGCGCCTCAACACCAACGAGAACCCCTTTCCCCCTTCCGAGCGCATCGCGACAGCCATGGGGGAGGCGGTGGCGGATGCGGCTCGGTCACTCAATCGCTACCCCGACCGAGAGGCGCTGGCCCTTCGTGAGGACCTGGCCGCCTACCTCCGTGCTGAGAGCCAGGTCGAGGTAGACGCCGACCAGATCTGGCCGGCGAATGGCAGCAATGAGGTCATGCTGCAAGTCTTCAGCGCCTTCGGCGGGCCGGGCCGGCTGGCGATGTCGTTCTCGCCGACGTACTCGATGTACGAGCAGTACGCCCGTGACACGCTCACCGCCTACCGGACCGTGCGACGCAACCCCGACTTCAGTCTGGACGCCACGACAGCGGTCGCGGCAATCATTGGCGGGGCGCCGGCCATCGTGGTCCTCACATCGCCGAACAATCCCACGGGGACAGCCCTGCCGCTGGAGGTGATCTCGGCCGCCTGCGCCATCGCCCCCGGAATCGTGGTGGTCGACGAGGCCTACGCCGAGTTCCGCCGGCCCGGCACACCGACGGCGCTGTGCCTGCTCGAGGTGCATCCGAACCTCATCGTGACGCGAACCATGAGCAAGGCGTTCGCGCTGGCGGGCGCCCGCCTCGGCTATGCCGTCGCACGGCCGGAGATCGTCGATGCCCTGCGCGTCGTGCGCCTGCCGTACCACCTGTCCAGCGCCACGCAGGCCGTGGCGCGCACGGCGCTGTCCTTCGCCGATGAGCTTCTCGGCCAGGTCGACACGCTGCGCGGCGAGCGCGATTCGATGGTGGCGTGGCTGCGCGACCGGGGACTTGCGGCGGTGGACTCCGACGCGAACTTTGTCCTGTTCGGCCGCTTCGCAGACCGCCACCGGGCCTGGGCAGCCCTCCTCGAGCACGGGGTCCTCGTGCGCGAGACCGGACCCGAGGGCTGGCTTCGGGTATCGGTGGGGACCCCCGAGGAGAACGCGGCCTTCCGGACCGCCCTGCTCGAGGTGGTCTCCCGGGACGGGATGATGGCCCCGGACATGCCGGGGGCTGCTGCAGAGGGGACGCCATGAGCCGAGTGGGCCGGGTCGAGCGGACGACCAAGGAGAGTCGCGTCCTCGTGGAGATCGACCTGGACGGGACCGGTGTCGCCTCGGTGTCGACCGGCGTGCCGTTCTTCGATCACATGCTCTCGCAGTTGGGAAAGCACGGCGGCTTCGATCTCGTCATCGAGACGGTGGGGGACCTGGAGGTCGACGCGCACCACACCGTGGAGGACACCTCCCTGGCATTGGGGCGAGCGTTCCGCGAGGCACTCGGCGACGCAGCGGGCACTCGACGCTACGGCGATTCCCTCGTGCCCCTCGACGAGTCCCTGGCACAGTGCGCCGTGGACCTCTCCGGACGCCCGTACCTCGTGCACGAGGAGCCCGAGATCGTCGAGCTCATCGGCACTTATGACACGACCCTGACGCGGCACATCCTGGAGTCCTTCGTGGCCACCGCGCAGGTGACCCTGCACGTCAGGGTGCTGAGCGGGCGCAATGCCCACCATGTCGTGGAGGCGCAATTCAAGGCCCTGGCGCGGGCCCTGCGGGATGCCGTTGCACTCGATCCGCGGGTGGTCGGGGTTCCCTCGACGAAGGGGACGCTGTCCTCGGCCGACTCGGTTGCGGGCCCATGAGCCTGTCCTGGTCGGTCATCGCTCTCCTTGCCCTCGCCTGCTTCCTCGGGGGCGGGGCCTACTCCTTCGCCCGACAGGGACGGCGCAACGCCATGTGGGTGCTCATCATCCTCACCGTCATGTCGGTGGTCGCGGCCGTGCTCTACTCGTGGGAGCCCGTGTGACCGACGTGGTCGTCCTCGACTACGGCTCGGGAAACCTCAGATCCGCGCAGCGAGCCCTGGAACGCGCGGGAGCCCGCGTCACGGTCTCGGCCGACCCCGATGCCGCTGGCGGGGCGGACGGCCTGGTCGTCCCCGGAGTGGGGGCGTTCGCCGCCTGCATGGCGGGGTTCGTCGCCGTCGACGGCCCGAGGATCGTCGGGCGACGGCTGGCCGGAGGCCGCCCGGTGCTCGGGATCTGCGTGGGGATGCAGATCCTCTTCGAGCGCGGTGATGAGAACGGCGTGAGCACCGCGGGAATGGGTGAGTGGCCCGGCACGGTGGACCTCCTCGCCGCGCGCGTGCTGCCGCACATGGGTTGGAACACGGTTGGCCCGCCGCCTGAGTCGGCGATGTTCCGCGGAGTGGAGCGCGAGTACTTCTACTTCGTCCACTCGTACGCGGCACAGGAGTGGAGCCTTCCGGCTGATCCCTCGGGCCGCCTCCCAGCGCCGCTGGTGACGTGGACGACGTACGGATCGCCGTTCGTCTCGGCCGTCGAGAATGGCCCGCTGTGGGCCACGCAGTTCCACCCGGAGAAGTCCGGGGACGCGGGGCATGCCCTCCTGCGGAACTGGCTGGAATCGATCCCGTAGTGGCCAAGGACCGGGCCCGCAGGCGGGCTGAGCGGGAGGCGCAGCGAGCCCGCGAGCGCGAGGAGCGCGCTCGCAGTCGGGCACGGCGCGAGCGCATCGATCGCGGCAGGCAGGCGATCAGCTCGATGGTCCCCGACGCTCCGCGGCTCGCCCCCGGCATCCTGGCGCGCCGCCGCCGTCGCCGGCTCATGGCCTTCGCCGCCGCGGTCGTGATGATCCAGGTCGTCACCTGGCCCTTCCTCCCTACCTGGGGGGCCCGCCTTGTCGTGCTGGCCCTCACGCTGCTCGCGGCGCCCGTCGCGTGGGTCCTGTCTTTCGGGCGGGTGTAGTCGCCCGCTGCCCTAGCATTCCCTGTCATGTACGTGAGCGAGGCATGGTCGGGGGACCGCCCCCGGCGCCTGCTCAACCTCCTCGTCGGAGGCGTGTTCGTCGTACTTCTCCTCATCCCGTACGTCGACGAGCTTCCGCGTTCCGAGGCGACCCCCTGGCTCATCGCTGCCGCGGTCGTCGCGGTGGTCCTGCTCGGACTGGCCGCCTACCAGTTCGTCACGGCGCGGAACCGCAGGACGGGCCTGCTCGAGGCCATGCCCGACGTCCTTCTCGTGCTCACGCCGGTGCCCGCCCTCGTTGGCTGGCCGACGGAACTCGGGCTGATCTTCGTCTTGGCCGCCTTCCTCATCTCGATCCGCGACCTCGCCCGGGGGCACGCGATGGCCTTCTCGCTCATCGCAGTGTTCGGAGTCCTCGTGATCACGTCCTTCGTGCTGGCCGAGGTCGAGGAGGAAGCGGCGGAGGGCAACATGCGCAATGCCTGGGAGGCCATGTTCTGGGGCCTCGGGCAGATCTTCCGCTTCCACCGGTCAGTGTCCTACTACGCGCCCAAGTCGGAGTTGGGCAACTTCGTCGGCATCGCCGTGGTGCTTGCCGGTGTGTTCTTCTCGGCGGTCCTCATCTCCGCGATCACGGCATGGGCGGTCAACTCCACGCGCAAGAAGTCAGACATGCGGCACGACGATGAGCTCATCGCAAAGGCGGTGGCATCCGCGGTGGAGCGTGCCGTGGGCAGCGTCCTAGGCCCCGAGGCGGCGGCCAAGGTCGCGGCGTCGTTCGTGGTCCCGCAGGAGACCGGGCCGCGCGCCCGGCCTGGCGAGCAGCGCGCCTGGATCGACGTCGACCGCGCAGTGGGCGGCCTGCCCTTCGGATGGTGGACCTCCCGGCGGATCGCCGTGCCGGACTACCTCCGCGACGTGCGCGAGGCGTCGGACCTTCCCTGGGGGCTGGACTCCGGGCAAGCCCCCTTCCTTGTCGCCGTGGTGGAGGGCGCCGGTTGCGCTGAGCCCGAGGGCGAGACCCCGACCGCCTCGGGCGCCCGCCTCGCCGTGGTCCACGCCCCGCAGGCCGCGAAGCGGGATGGCGGAGGAGCCACGTCGGCCGTGATCCTCGAGCGTGTCGCCGCGGGAGACGTGGTGGTCACCGACCGACCTGAACTGGTCGCGCGCCTGCGCGAACGCGGGATCGCGGTGGTGTCCCCGCGGTCCGTGACACCGGCCACGGCGTAGGGTCGGCTCCATGTCGCATAGGAACATGACCCCCCGCGCGTTCGCCCTCATGCCCGCGGTCGACATCCAGCAGGGCACGGCCGTGCGCCTGGTCCA
Source organism: Actinomycetota bacterium (assembly GCA_029978585.1). Lineage (GTDB taxonomy): Bacteria > Actinomycetota > Actinomycetes > S36-B12 > S36-B12 > Mxb001. The sequence continues at coordinate 16,222 of JAPOJD010000010.1, read as the reverse complement.
GGGCGAACTCGGCAGCGAGACGGGGTACGGCGACCCCGTCCGGGCCGCGGAGTCCTGGGTGAACCAGGGCGCGCAGTGGCTTCACGTCGTCGACCTCGACCGTGCCTTCGGGCGGGGTTCCAATGCCGACCTGGTCGCCAGGGTGGTTCGCGCGGTCCGCGACCGGGTCGAGGTCGTCGAGGTGGCCGGGGGGATCCGCGATGACGAGTCGCTCGAGGCCGCCCTCGCGACGGGGGCCACGCGCGCCGTGATTGGGACCGCGGCCCTCGAGCAGCCCGACTGGGTGGCGTCGGCGATCTCCAAGTACGGAGACCGCATCGCTGTCTCCCTCGACGTCCGGGGCACCACGCTCGCGGCGCGCGGATGGACCGAGGAGGGCGGTGATGTCTTCGAGGCGATCACACGCCTCGATGCAGCCGGATGTGCTCGCTACATCGTCACCGACGTCGAGCGCGACGGCACCATGCACGGGCCGCACTTCCACCTGCTCCACCGCGTCTGCAAGCACACGGATCGCCCGATCATGGCCTCAGGGGGCATCGCGAAGCTGGAGGACCTCCACAAGCTCGTCGAGATGATGCCGGATGGGATCGAGGGCGCCGTCGTTGGGCGCGCGCTCTATGACAACGCCTTCACGCTGGCCGACGCCATCGCCGCGGTTCAGGCGCGCTTCGACTTCTTCGAGTGGGGTCCCCCCCAGCCGTGAGCCTCGCCGTTCGCGTCATTCCCTGCCTCGACGTGGACGCGGGGCGGGTCGTCAAGGGCGTCAACTTCTCGGGACTGCGCGATGCCGGTGACCCCGTCGAGCTCGCCCGGCGATACGACGACGAAGGAGCCGACGAACTCGTCTTCCTCGACATCACCGCGTCCTCCGGCGATCGGGAGACGACGTACGACGTCGTGCGCAGGACCGCGGACGAGGTCTTCATCCCCCTCACGGTAGGTGGGGGAGTCAGGACGGTCGAGGACTTCGACCGTCTGCTCCGCTCCGGTGCGGACAAGGTGAGCGTGAGCACCGCGGCCGTCCACCGCCCGGAACTCATCGACGAGGCCGCCCTGCGATTCGGCTCCCAGTGCGTCGTACTGTCGATGGACATCCGACGTTGCGGTGACGTGACGCCGTCAGGTTTCGAGGTCACGACGCACGGAGGGCGCGAGGGCACCGGCCTGGATGCTCTGGCCTGGTCTCGCGAGGCGGCCGCGCGGGGCGCCGGGGAGATCCTGCTCAATTCCATGGATGCAGACGGGACGCGGGCGGGGTTCGATCTCGGCCTGATCACCGCAGTCCGGGCCGGGGTCGACGTACCGATCATCGCCAGCGGGGGAGCGGGCGCGGCCGACGACTTCCCCCCGGCCGTCGTCGCGGGCGCCGATGCGGTGCTCGCCGCAAGCGTCTTCCACTTCGGCACCGTGACCATCCCGCAGGTGAAGGAGGCCCTGGCCAGGGCCGGCCTCACCGTGCGGCCGGTCGGGAGGATGTCGGCATGAGCGAGCCGCGCTTCGACGCCAACGGGCTGGTTCCCGTCATCGCCCAGCAGTGGGACACCGGAGAGGTGCTCATGCTCGCCTGGATGGATGCCGAGGCGCTGCGGCGTACCCGGGAGACCGGTCGTGCGACCTACTGGTCACGCAGCCGGGAGGAGTACTGGGTCAAGGGCGAGACGTCGGGCAACGCCCAGTGGGTCCGCGAGATCAGGCTGGACTGTGACGCCGACAGCGTCCTGCTGCTCGTGGACCAGGACGGGGTGGCGTGTCACACGGGCCGCCGCTCGTGCTTCGCCCCGCCAGCCGACGATGCCGGGACGGGACCTTGAGCGACAAGGTCGCCTGGGGCTTCCCGCTGCCTGCGCCGGGGGGTACGGCCCCGGGCCTCGAGCGGTTTCGCGAGCTCGCCCCGGGTCGGCGCGTCATCCCGGTCGTCCGTCGCCTCCTGGCCGATGGCGAGACGCCCGTCGGCCTGTACCGCAAACTTGCCGGCGAGCGCGCCGGAACATTCCTGCTCGAGTCCGCCGAGCACGGCCGGGCGTACTCCCGGTACAGCTTCGTGGGAGCGCGAAGCGCGGCGATGCTGACCGAGCGCGGTGGCGTGGCCGTCTGGACCGGGCGTCCGCCGGCGGGTGTGCCCGAGGGGAGCGATCCCATGGCGGCGCTGCGCGACACCGTGGCGCTGCTCCAGACCGACCCGCCTCAGGGACTGCCACCGCTCACGGGCGGGATGGTCGGCTACGTCTCCTACGACGCCGTGCGGCGGTGGGAGCGCCTGCCCGATGCCAATCCCGATGAGGTGGGAATTCCGGAGATGGGTTTCCTCCTCGCCACGGACATCGCCGTGCTCGACCACGCCGACGGCACGGTCCTTCTCATCGCGAACGCCATCAACTACGACGACAGTGACGAGCGCGTGGACGAGGCCTGGCACGATGCGGTGCGCCGGATCGACGAGATGACCCGCGCGCTCGAGGCGCCGGCGCCGTCAACGGTGGCGACGTACGATCCGCAGGCCAGTGTCGACGTCACGGCCAGGACCGCCGCCGCCGACTACATGGCCGCCGTTGAGTCGGCCCAGGAGCACATCCGCGCGGGCGATGCCTTTCAGGTGGTCCTGTCGCAGCGCTTCGACGCAACCTGCGCGGCGTCGGCCCTCGACCTCTACCGGGTCCTGCGGGTGACCAACCCGAGTCCCTACATGTACCTGCTCCGCATGCCGGGCACGGAGGCTCAGGGTGTCGCCTTCGACATCGTGGGCTCCTCGCCCGAGGCCCTGGTCACCGTATCCGACGGCCGTTGCCGGCTGCACCCAATCGCGGGCACGCGCCGACGGGGCGCGACGGCCGAGGAGGATGCGGCGCTGGCCGAGGATCTCCTCGCTGACGACAAGGAGCGCGCTGAGCACCTGATGCTCGTCGACCTGGGCCGCAATGACCTCGGCCGCGTCAGCGTTCCCGGCTCGGTGGAGGTCGTGGAGTTCATGCAGGTCGAGCGCTACTCGCATGTCATCCACCTGGTGTCCACGGTCGTGGGGCGACTCGATGCCGGGCGGACGGCGTACGACGCTCTCGCCGCGTGCTTTCCCGCGGGCACGCTATCCGGCGCTCCGAAGCCGAGGGCCATGGAGATCATCGATGCGCTGGAGCCTGTGCGGCGGGGCCTGTACGGCGGTGTCGTGGGATACATCGACTTCGCCGGTGACCTCGACATGGCCATCGCCATCCGTACCGCGGTCGTCAAGGGCGGCGTGGCCTACGTCCAGGCTGGAGCGGGCGTCGTGGCTGACTCGCGTCCGGCCGCGGAGGAGGCCGAGTGCCGGGCCAAGGCCGCGGCGGTCCTCGATGCCGTGGCGCTGGCGAGCACCCTCCGCGGGCTTGCCGACGGGTCGTGACCATGTCCTCGCGCTCCCGCGACTACGTGCTGACCCTCGCGCTGCTCGCGATCGGGTCCGTCCTGGTGCTCGTCTCCTACGGTGCGACCTGGGAGACGGTGGAGGTTGCGGTGTTCGCGGGCACCGGGCCATCGCCCACGACGACGGTGGCGCTCACCGGCCGGGAGCTCGCCCCCTTCGGGGCGGCCGCAGGGCTCGTCGGCCTCGCTGGCGTGGCGGGGATCCTCGCCACTCGACGGTGGGGAAGACGCATTGTCGGGGCGGTGGTGGCCCTGTCCGGTGGCGCGGCCGGCGCCATCGCCGTGGCCTTCGGACTCGCCGGACGGGCCTTCGTCGAGGCATCGCTCGCTGCGAGAGGCCTCGCCCCGGCCTCGGCCGCCGCAGCGACGTCCACTCCGTGGTGGATCGTCGGGGTGGCCGGTGGCCTGCCCATGCTCGTGGCGGGACTGCTGACGATCGCCCGAGGCGCCCAGTGGCCCGGCCTTTCGTCCCGCTACGAGCGTGACGGCTCGACCGGTCCCCGTGGGACCCCGGGGCAGGATCCGGGCCCTGCCGAGGGGAGCGTGGGAGGGATTGCGGCCTGGGATGCGCTTGACCGCGGCGAGGACCCCACGGATCCTCAGGCGAAGGCTGGTTGAATGAGGGGGTTGCCCCTACCCGAGGAGGTTCGGTGAGCGCCGAGCACGACAATCACGGCCAGACTCCGGCGGCCTGGACCACGGTGATCATCATCATGCTCGCCTTCGTCGTCGGAACCCTCGGCGTCATGCTCGGCAACTGGGTGATGTTCTGGGTTGGCGTCGGCATGGTGATCCTCGCCGTGGTCATCGGCAAGATCATGCAGTTGATGGGCCTCGGTGCCCCCGGCACCAGCGCGCGCGATCGCCGGCAGCGGGACGAGGCCTCCGCCGTCGAAGGTGGCTCCGCCTGAGCGTCGCGAAGGGCACCATCCTCGTCGTCGACGACGAGGCTCCCATCGCGGACGTCCTCCGGATGTATCTCGCGCGCGACGGCTACGACGTGCAGGTCGCGGCCGACGGGAATGCGGCACTCGATGCGGTTCGGTCCCTCCGGCCGGACGCCGTCATTCTCGACGTGGGCCTCCCCGGAATCGACGGCACCGAAGTGTGCCGCCGTATGCGGGCCGCCGGTGACTGGACACCCGTGCTCTTCTGCACTGCCCGCGACGATGAGGTGGATCGGGTCCTCGGCCTCGAACTCGGCGGCGACGACTACATCACCAAGCCCTTCAGTCCCAGGGAGGTGGTCGCGCGGGTGAAGGTCGCCCTGCGTCATGCGAGCTCCGCCCGTTCCCCCGGGGACGCGCGGGACGTCGTGAAGGCCGGTGAGCTCCAACTCGATCGACGTGGTCGTCGCGTCCGGGTCCGCGATCGCGAGGTCGCGCTTACCGCCACGGAATTCGACCTGCTGGAGTACCTCCTCGTGCACCCCGGTCGGGTATTCACGCGCGAGCAACTCCTCTCCGAGGTCTGGGGATATGCCAGTGCGGTGGGCACCCGCACGGTCGACGTCCACGTCGCGCAGGTGCGCGCAAAACTCGGTGATGCGAGCCCGATTCGCACGGTGCGCGGCGTGGGCTACTCGGCTGAGGCGACGTGATGACCGAAGACCGCCTTCCGGCACGACGACGCCCCGGCATCCTCTCGCGCATCGTGCTCCTCACCACGGCGGTCGCCATCATCGCGGTCCTCGTGGCCGGACTGGTCTCCTTCCCCCTCATCCGCGGCTCAGCGGAGCGCGCCGCGCGCGTCGAGCTGACGCGGCTGGCCGACCTCACCGCGACGACGCTCACCGTCGATCCCAGTGGTCAGTACGTCCTCCCACGTCGCGTCGCATCCGTCCTCGATGACGAGCAGGTGACCGCCTACGTCGTCCCCGAGGGCGCCACCGACCTCCCGGACGGACTGACGGCCGAGGATGCCGCTGCCCTCACGTCGGGGTCCCCCATATCGACCACCGGCGAGACATCCTCGGGCTCGGTGCTCGTCGTGGGGAGGCCGCTGGAACCGGGGGTCGGCGTGGTCCTGGTGCAGCCGCTGTCGGTGGCGGGCGCTCCGGCGGGCGACATCCTGGCGCGGCTCGTCCTCGCACTTCTCATCGGCCTGGCGATCGCCGTCATCGTCGCCGTGCTGGCCAGCCGGCGCATCACCCGCCCCCTGCGAGTCGCAGCGGATGCCGCCAATCGCCTCGGGGGCGGCGAGCGTGGCGTGATCGTGACCCCCGAGGGTCCCGCGGAGGTGGCCAACATCGCCGAGTCCCTCAACCGACTGAGTGCGGCGCTCGCGGTGTCCGAGGGGCGCCAGAGGGAGTTTCTCCTCTCGGTGTCGCATGAGCTACGCACGCCGATCACGTCCGTGCGCGGGTATGCCGAAGCCCTTGCCGACGGCCTGGTGCCGGCCGACGACGTGCAACGCACGGGAGCCGTCATGAGCGCGGAGACCCAGCGCCTCGACCGGCTCGTGAGCGACCTTCTCGACCTGGCACGCCTGCGGGCGGACGACTTCCGCATCACACCCGTGACTGTCGACCTGTGCGACCTCGTGCGCGATGCCATTCCGGTGTGGGCGGACCGGTGCGAGCGTGCGGGTGTCCGCCTGGGTTCGGAACTGCCGGACTCCGACGTCATGGTCCTCGCGGACCCCCTCAGGCTGCGCCAGGTCCTCGACAACCTTGCGGAGAACGCCCTACGCGTGACCCCGACCGGCGCACTGATCGTGCTGGCGGTGCACCGGCACCCCGCGTGGGGCATCGTCGAGGTGCGCGACAGCGGTCCCGGCCTGGCGCCCGAGGATCTCGACGTCGCCTTCGAGCCCGGGGTCCTCCACGAGCGCTACCGGGGCGTGCGGCAGGTCGGCACCGGCCTCGGACTCGCCCTCGTGGGACGCCTGGCTGCGGGCATGGGGGGCTGGGCGCGCGCAGGCAATGCACCCGAGGGAGGCGCCGCCTTCGCGATCGGCGTTCCGCTCGCTCCCGCGACCCCGTCGGCCCTAGTCTGATCCCGTGACCCTGCCCGCGGACGTGCGCGCCGAGACTCCGCGCATCGACGCGCGACCGCGGTGGCGTCGCATGGTCGGCCCCGTCGTCACCGCATGCTCCGTCGGCGCGGCAACGTTGGTGCTCCGCTTCGTGGATCCGAATGGCCCCAACTCCCTGCCGATGTGCCCGACGCGACTGCTCTTCGGCGTCGACTGCCCCGGGTGCGGCGGCCTTCGCGCGACGCATGCGCTGGCCAACGGGGACATCGCGAACGCCATGGACAACAACCTCCTGTTCGTTGTTCTCGTCCCCCTGCTCATCGCCGGCTGGATCCTGTGGTTCGTGCGCGCGTGGACAGGTCGGAGTCCCGACCCCGCTCGCAAGATTCCGAGATGGCAGCGGGCTTTGCCGATCGTCTTCGCCATCGTTCTGCTCGTGTTCGGCGTCGTCCGCAACTTCACGCCCTATCTCGGCTCCGGAGTGGGCTGACGCAGCCCCGTGGGCACCTCGGGTTTACTCTGACGGCGTGGACGCATGCCGCTGCGGCCTGGACGCGCGATCGGAGGACCGATGACCGTCCTCGATGAGATCGTGGCCGACGTTCGCGCCGACCTCGAGCTTCGCATGAGCCAGGTGCCGCTCGACGATCTCAAGCAGCGAGCCGGACGTGCGCCGGCTCCGCTCGATGCCGAGGCCGTGCTGCGCGAGCCGGGCGTCAACGTGATCGCCGAGGTGAAGCGGGCAAGCCCAAGCCGTGGCGCGCTTGCCAGCATTGACGACCCGGCCGCGCTCGCCCGCGACTACGAGGCCGGGGGAGCCAGTTGCATCAGCGTCCTCACCGAGCCACGGCGGTTCCATGGATCGCTCGAGGATCTCCGCGCAGTGCGATGTGCCGTCGACATCCCGGTACTGCGCAAGGACTTCATCGTCTCGTCGTACCAGTTGTGGGAGGCCCGTGCCTGCGGCGCCGACGTCGTGCTCCTCATCGTCGCTGCACTCGACCAGTGCGCTCTGGTGAGCCTCGTGGAGCGGGCGCGTTCTCTGGGGATGACACCGCTCGTCGAGGTCCATGACGCCGAAGAGGTCATGCGGGCAGTCGATGCCGGCGCCACGATGGTCGGAGTCAATGCCCGTGACCTGCGCACCCTGGCCGTGGACCGCGACACCTTCTCGCGCGTGGCCCCGGCGATCCCGGACTCGTGCGTGCGCATCGCCGAGAGCGGCGTGCGAGGCCCTCGCGACCTCATCGCCTACGCGGAGAGCGGGGCGGATGCCGTGCTCGTGGGCGAGAGCCTGGTGACCGGAGGGGATCCCCGCGCGGCAGTGCACGACCTGGTCACCGCAGGCTCCCACCCGGCCCTGAGGAACGGACGTGGCTGAGCGGGGGGCGCCAGGCGGGCACTACGGCCAGTACGGCGGCCGCTTCGTGCCCGAGGCCCTCACGGCCGCGCTGGACCAACTCGACTCCGCGTTCAGGGTGGCCTGGGCGGATCCCGGCTTCCACGCCGAACTCGACGCGCTGCAGCGGACGTACACGGGGCGCCCGAGCCCCATGACCGACGCGGTGCGATTCGGCCAGGAGCGCTGCGGAGGCGCCCGCATCCTGCTCAAGCGGGAGGACCTCAACCACACCGGGTCTCACAAGATCAACAATGTCCTCGGCCAGGCGCTCCTCGCGGTGCGCATGGGCAAGAAGCGCGTCATCGCCGAGACGGGAGCCGGTCAGCACGGAGTTGCGAGTGCCACCGCGGCCGCCCTGATGGGTCTGGACTGCGTGGTCTACATGGGCGAGGAAGACACCCGCCGCCAGTCGCTCAATGTCGCCCGCATGCGCCTGCTGGGAGCTGAGGTCGTACCCGTCACGGCCGGCAGCCGCACCCTCAAGGACGCCATCAACGAGGCGATGCGCGACTGGGTCGCTACCGTCGACGAGACGCACTACATCCTCGGGACGGTCACCGGACCAAGCCCCTTCCCCGAGATGGTGCGGACCTTCCAGTCCGTCGTGGGCCGCGAGGCCCGCGAGCAGGTGCTCGAGATCGCGGGGCGGCTGCCGGATGCGGTTGCCGCCTGCGTGGGAGGGGGCTCGAACGCCATGGGACTCTTCGCCGGCTTCCTCGACGACCCGGGCGTGGACCTGTGGGGGTTCGAGGCCGGTGGCGAGGGCATCGAATCCGGACGGCACGCCGCTCGGTTCTCCGGCGGATCGCCCGGGGTCCTCCACGGGGCGCGCACGTACATCCTCCAAGACGAGTGGGGCCAGACGGTCCCGTCGCATTCGATCAGCGCCGGCCTCGACTACCCGGGGGTCGGGCCCGAGCACGCGTGGCTCCACGACACCGGGCGAGCCCGCTACGCGCCGGTGACGGACGCCGAGGCCATGGCGGCGTTCGCGGACCTGTGCCGGACCGAGGGCATCATCCCGGCAATCGAGTCCGCGCACGCGCTGGCCGGCGTCATCGGGCTCGGCCGCGACCTCGGTCCCGACGCCGTCATCGTCGTGAACCTCTCGGGCCGCGGCGACAAGGATGTCGCGACCGCCGCGCGCTGGTTCGGGATAGACGCCGGCATCGTGGAGTCGGCGGAGGGTCGGTGACCGCCCTCGCCGACGCCTTCGGGCGGGCGCGAGACGAGGGGAGAGCGGCCCTGATCGGCTACTTGCCGGCGGGGTTCCCCAGTCGCGAGGGCAGCGTGCGGCTCATGCGCGCGATGGTCGAAGGCGGCGTCGACATCGTCGAGGTGGGACTGCCGTACTCCGATCCGCTCATGGACGGCCCGGTCATCCAGGAGGCGGTGGGGATAGCGCTCGCCGAGGGCATGACTCCGGCGGGCGTCATCGACGTTGCGGGCGACGTGGCCGGCAGCGGTGCGGCCACCCTGGTCATGTCCTACTGGAATCCCATCGAGCGCTTCGGGGTGGACAGGTTCGCGGAGCGCCTTGCCGCCGCCGGGGGGTGCGGCGTCATCACGCCCGACCTGACGCCTGAGGAGTCGGCGGATTGGGCGATCGCCACCGCTGCGCACGGCCTGGACCGCGTCTTCCTCGTCGCCCCGTCGTCGACCGACGCGCGCATCGGTCAAGTCGCCGCCGAATGCTCGGGCTTCGTCTACGCGGCCTCGACGATGGGCGTGACGGGAGCACGGTCCGCCGTCTCCGATGCGGCGGAGGGCCTCGTGGCGCGCGTGCGAGCGGCGACGGACCTGCCGGTTGCCGTGGGGCTGGGGGTCTCCTCGGGGGAGCAGGCCGCTCAGATCGCCGAGTACGCCGACGGGGTCATCGTCGGCTCGGCATTCATCCGGGTGGTGCTGGAGTCGCCGGACCTGGAGGCCGCCGAGCAGGGGGTAGGTGGACTCGCCCGGGAACTCGCGGCCGGGGTGCGGCGTCGCAGGGATAGGGCACTCTCGTAACGTAGGCACATCCGTCCGCGACCCGGCGTCCTCGCCGGCAACGAGGAGCACGATGTCGAAGAGCAAGGACAGCGCCAAGTCCACCCGTGAGAAGGCCGCCGCCGCAAGGGCCGAGCAGCAAGCCTCGGAGAAGCGCCGGGAGCGCACCGTGCGCATCATCGGCGCGATAGGCGTCGTGGTTGTCGTGGCCCTCATCATCGGCCTGGCCGTCGTCGTTCCGCGCATGTCCGGCGGCGGGGACAACGGCGGCACGGCGCTGCCGAGCCCGGACCCCTCGCTGCCGGTCCCGTCGGGCGTCTACGGACCCGACGCCGAGATCCCCTACGGCGCGCCGTACGGCACCGCTCCCGACACCGCCCCCCAGCTGGCGCTGTGGGAGGACTTCCAGTGCCCGGCCTGCGGAAGCCTGGAGGAGATCAACGGCGAGGGCATCCAGTCTCTCGCGGCTGACGGCAAGGTGCGGCTGGTCTACCGACCCACGGCGTTCCTCGACAAGAACCTCGGCGGCACGTCGTCCGCGCAGGCGATCGCCGCCTGGGGATGCGCCATCGACCAGGGCAAGCTCATCGAGTACCACAACACCATGTACGCCAACCAGCCGGCGGAGGGCGAGGGCTACACGACGGACATGCTCGTGGGATTCGCCGAGCAGTCCGGGATCAGCGGCGTTCCCCTCGAGCAGTTCAATGACTGCCTCACCGAGGGCCGCTACCTCGGCTGGGCGGTGAACTCCACGCAGGCCTTCTACGACGCCGGGATCTCCGGGACCCCGGCGGGCTTCCTCAACGGCACCCAGATCGAGAACACCGTGCTCGCCGACCAGGCCGCCCTGGAGAAGGCGGTCACCGAGGCCGCGGGCTAGTCGGCAGAGTCGTAGAGATTGCGGAGTCGTAGGGATGGCCGAGTCGTGACGATGGCCGAGTCGTAGGGATGGCCGGAATCCCGGCCTACCTGCCCAGCCCCGCGCAGGGGGTGTGGAACCTCGGGCCCATTCCCGTACGCGCGTACGCGCTGCTCATCATCCTGGGCATCGTCGTTGCGATCGTCGTCGGCGGACGTCGATACGTCGCGCGGGGCGGGTCCCCGGGCGTCATCGGGGACATCGCCATCTGGGCGGTGCCGTTCGGCATCATCGGCGGGCGTCTCTACCACGTCATCACCGACTGGCAGCTCTACTTCGCCCCCGGCGGCTCGGGCATCGTCGGAGCGGTGCGTATCTGGGACGGCGGCCTGGGCATCTGGGGGGCGGTCTCCCTCGGTGCGCTCGGAGCGTGGATCGGCGCCCGCCGACTCGGGGTGGCCCTGCCCCCCATCGCGGACGCAATCGCGCCGGGCATTGCGCTCGCCCAGGCCATCGGCCGGTGGGGCAACTGGTTCAACCAGGAGCTGTTCGGGGCCCCGACGACGGTCCCGTGGGCGCTGGAGATCGATCCGGGTCGGCGCCCCTCGGGCTACGAGGAGTTCGCGACGTTCCACCCCACGTTCCTGTACGAGTCCCTGTGGATGCTCGGAGTCGCACTCGTGCTGATCTGGGCCGACAAGCGGTTCCGCATGGGGCACGGCCGCGTTTTCGCGCTCTATGTGCTGCTGTACTGCCTCGGCCGGGTGTGGATCGAGTACCTCCGGATCGACACCGCGAACACTGTCCTCGGGGTGCGACTCAACGTGTGGACCTCCATCCTCGTCGGGCTGGGCGCCCTCGTGTACCTGGTCGTGTCCGCACGCCTGCGACCCGGCCGCGATGAGGTCGAACCCCCGCGGCGCTATGTCGAACGCGACGAACTCCAGGCCGCCCGCGACGCCGGCCCCCCACCGCCGGCCAAGGTGACCGAGCTGGCCGCCGACGAACAGGGTGCCCAGGGGGCGGGCACCGATGCCGGCTCTCGGATGGACTCCGGGGATACGCCTCCCTAGGCTCGCATCGTGCCGTCACCACGCATGGCAGCCGTGCTGGTCGCCGTCCTGGCCCTCGTAGCGGCGATCTTCGCGGGGGGAGCGCAGGCGTCGGTGCCGGCCGAGGCTCCCCGGGGGGATCCGTGGGCAGTGTCGCTCGGCGACTCGTACATCTCCGGGGAGGCGGGCCGGTGGGCGGGCAATGAATCCGGCACCACTGACCACATCGACGCCCTGGGGCGCTCGGCGTACTGGGATGCCGGGGATCGCGAGTCCATCGAGGCGTGCCATCGCTCGCGGTCCGCGGCCATCCATATCGGCGTCGTCCGCTCGCTCAACCTCGCCTGCAGCGGCGCGCTGACAGCCACGCATGTGGACGACGCCGGGAACTTCAAACCCGGCATCGACTTCTTCGCGCAGGGCCAGCGCAAGGGGCAGGCGCTCATGCTCCAGGAATTCGCCGCCCGGAACCGCGTCGCGATGGTGGCGCTGTCCATCGGCGGCAATGACTTCGATTTCGAGGGCATCATCGAGCAGTGCGTCAAGGACTACCTCAAGCCCTGGCCCCTTTCGGCATCGTGTCGCCAGGACCGCGAGATCGCGGCATCCCTGGCACCCGACCGCGTGGCTAAGGTGCGTTCAGACATCCGCGGCGCGATCCTCAACGTGGCCGAGGCCATGGAGCGGGCGGGGTACGAGGATGGGCAGTGGACCCTCGTCGTCCAGACCTACCCGCTGCCCCTTCCCGCGGCGGAGCATGCGCGCTACGGCCAGTCCGGCTACGACCGCCAGGTTGTCGGGGGTTGCGGATTCACCGACGCGGATCTGGACTGGGCCGCCGGCCCCCTGCTGGGCCTCATCAACGGCACGGTGGTGGCGGCCGCGCGAGACGCCGTTGGGGCGCGGCCGTCCCTGCGCCTGGAGACCCTCGACACGTCCCGTGCCTTTGAGGAGCGACAGTTGTGCCACGACGCCGTCTGGCGGGTCCGTGAGTCTTCCCGCGGGGTCCTGCAAGGCGCGCAGAGCTGGCGGGACCCCGATGCGGTGGATCGCAGCGAGTGGGTGATGGAGATCAACATCGTCAACCTGCGCGAGACCTACCAGCAGGAGTCCCTCCACCCGAACTACTGGGGGCAACTGGCCCTGCGCAACTGCTGGCGGCAGGTATGGAACGCCGGTGTCGTCCAGGGTGGGTCCTGCGAGCGCGGCGCACTCAGCGGGCTCACCCAGGACTGCGAGCCGCATGTGCAATTGATCACGGCATCAGGCCGCCCCGCCGTACGCCGCGACGCATCGTCGGCGCCTGTGTCGGTGACCCTGCGGTGCCCGGGCCTCACCGTTGATGCTGGCTCGACGGCGATCCTCCGCGGCCGAGTGACGCCGGTCGCCGCCGACGTCGCCCTGCGCCTGCAGGTGTCCCTGGACGGGGGCGCCTGGCGAGACGGCACTGTGATTGAGCCGGGGGCCGGCGGCCACTACCGCGTCGCCTACCGGATCCCCCGCTCGGCACCCGAAGGGCTCACCTACCGCTGGCGCGTCGCGGCCCTGTCGGGCGGGCATGCCGTGGCCGTGAGCCCGACCCGGACAGCCGCCGTCCGGAGGTCCTAGGGTCCGGGTCCTGCTAGGCTCCCCATCCGCGGGCCAACGGCGTCCCGTCCTCGATCCCCCGTCCCGGGGGCTCGTCCGACGTGGAGGTGTGGCCCGTTGTCAGTTCACCGCTCGATGCCGTTCTCGGCCGTGCCGTCGGCGCAGGGTCTGTACGACCCCGCGGCCGAGCATGACGCCTGCGGAGTTGCCTTCGTCGCCACCCTCACGGGCCAGCCGTCCCACGCCATCGTGGACCTCGCGATGACGGCACTGCACAACCTCGACCACCGCGGGGCCTCCGGAGCCGAGCCGGATTCCGGCGATGGCGCGGGCATCCTGCTCCAGGTGCCCGACCGATTCCTGCGACGCGAGCTGGCTGCCGCCGGGCTGCCCCTGCCGGGGGCGGGGGAGTACGCCGTGGGCATGGCGTTCCTTCCCGACGACGACGCCGCCGAGGCACGGGCCCGCGCGGCGGTCGAGGCGATCGCCGACGAGGAGGGGCTGCGGGTACTGGCCTGGCGCGAGGTGCCCACCGACCCGGATGGCCTCGGACGCACCGCGCGGTCGGTCATGCCCCGATTCCGGCAGCTCTTCGTCCAGCCGAAGGGCGCGCCCGTGCGGGGCCTCGCCCTCGAGCGCCTTGCCTTCTGCCTGCGCAAGCGCGCGGAGCACGAGGCCGGCGTGTACTTCCCTTCCCTGTCGAGTCGAACCCTGGTCTACAAGGGCATGCTCACTACGACGCAACTCGGCGTTTTCTTCCCCGACATCCGCGATCACGATGTGGAGTCGGCGCTCGCCCTGGTGCATTCGCGCTTCTCCACCAACACGTTCCCCTCGTGGCCGCTGGCCCACCCCTACCGGCTGATCGCCCACAACGGCGAGATCAACACCGTGAAGGGCAACCGGAACTGGATGCGCGCCCGCGAGGCGATGCTCGCCACCGACCTCATCCCCGGCGACCTGCGCCGGCTCTTCCCGATCTGCACCACGGGGGGCAGCGACTCCGCCTCCTTCGACGAGGTCCTCGAGCTCCTTCACCTCGGCGGCCGGAGCCTGCCGCACGCCGTGCTCATGATGATCCCCGAGGCGTGGGAGAACAACCTCGACATGGACGCCGACCGGCGTGCGTTCTACGAGTTCCACTCCACGTTCATGGAGGCCTGGGATGGCCCGGCGAACGTCTCGTTCACCGACGGGACCGTCATCGGGGCCGTCCTCGACCGCAATGGCCTGCGACCGGGGCGCTTCTGGGTGACCGAGGACGGCCTGGTCGTCCTCGCCTCCGAGGCCGGCGTGCTCGAGGCCGACCCCGCGCGCATCGTGCGCAAGGGCCGTCTGCAGCCGGGCCACATGTTCCTCGTCGACACGCGGCAGGGGCGCATCGTCGAGGATGCCGAGATCAAGGCGGAACTCGCCGCTGCGGCGCCCTACTCCGATTGGCTGCACGCGGGCCTCATCCACCTCGACGCGCTGCCCGAGCGCGAGCACATCGTGCACACGCCGCAGTCGGTCGCCCGGCGCCAGCAGACCTTCGGCTACACCGAGGAGGAACTCCGGCTGATCCTCACCCCGATGGCCCTCAGCGGGGCAGAGCCCATCGGATCCATGGGGTCCGACACCCCCGTCGCGGCGCTGTCGGCGAAGCCACGGCTTCTCTTCGACTACTTCACCCAGGCCTTCGCGCAGGTCACCAATCCGCCGCTCGACGCCATCCGCGAGGAGATCGTCACCTCCCTGTCCAGCATCATCGGCCCGGAGGGGAACCTCCTCACGTCCACGCCGGCGCACTGCCGTCAGATCGTGCTGCCCTTCCCGATCATCGACAACGACGAGCTGGCCAAGATCCTTCACATCAACGATGACGGGGACCTTCCCGGCTTCGCAGGAGCCAAGGTGCAGGGGCTGTACGACGTGGATGGCGGAGGTGCCGCCCTCGAGGCCCGGCTGAACGAGATCTTCGAGGAGATCGACGCGCTCATCGACGACGGCGTGCGCTTCATCGTCCTGTCGGACCGCGACTCCGATGGCGATCGCGCGCCGATACCGTCACTCCTGCTGTGCGCGGCGGTGCACCACCATCTCGTGCGGCAGAAGACGCGCACGCATATCGCCCTCATCATCGAGGCGGGCGACGTTCGCGAGGTGCACCATGCGGCTCTTCTCGTCGGCTACGGCGCCGCCGCCATCAACCCGTATCTCGCCATGGAGTCCGTCGAGGACCTCGTGAATCGGGGCGTGATCTCGGGAGTCAGCGCCGAGAAGGCCGTGCGCAACCTCGTCAAGGCGCTGGGCAAGGGCCTGCTCAAGGTGATGTCCAAGATGGGCGTCTCCACGGTGGGCTCCTACCGGGGCGCGCAGATCTTCGAGGCCATCGGACTGTCCCACGAGGTCATCGACCGCTACTTCACCGGCACGGTCTCTCGGCTGGGCGGTGTGGGGCTCGACGTCATCGCCGCGGAGACCAGGGCCCGGCACGATGTCGCCTACCCGGTGTCGGGGATCTCACCGGCGCATCGCACCCTCGAGGTGGGCGGGGAGTACCAGTGGCGTCGCGAAGGCGAACCCCATCTGTTCGATCCCGAGACCGTGTTCCGGCTGCAGCATGCCACCCGCGCCAAGCGCTACGACATCTTCGGCCAGTACACCTCCCGCGTCGATGACCAGAGCCGGCGCCTCATGACGTTGCGCGGGCTCTTCGAGTTCCGCGAGGGGCTGCGGGCGCCCGTGCCGCTCGAGGAGGTGGAGCCCGCGGCGGACATCATCCGTCGCTTCTCCACCGGCGCGATGTCGTACGGGTCGATCTCCCAGGAAGCCCACGAGACGCTGGCGATCGCGATGAACCGCCTGGGTGCGAAGTCCAACACGGGCGAAGGCGGCGAGGATGCCGAGCGATACCTCCCCCTGCCGAACGGCGACTCCCGTCGCTCGGCGATCAAGCAGGTGGCCTCGGGGCGATTC
>JAPOJD010000037.1 GCA_029978585.1 Actinomycetota bacterium | reverse complement strand
GTCAGGTCGGCGGGGGCCAGGACGCTGCGTTCGAGGTGATTGCGGACCGCGTTGGCGGCCCGGAAGAGGTTCGAGACCACCGCCATGGCCTCGTAGTCGAGGGTGAGATCCCCCAGGCGGTTGGCCACCTGGCGCTCGGTCTCGGCCAGGGTGTGGGGGCCTGCCATGCGGGAAGTGTCGCACTCCCCTTCCGTTCGGGCCCGAACATCTGGCATAGTCCGCGATAGTTCGGGCCCGAACGATCTCATCGGGACGAACCCAGTCAGGGAGGCCGCCATGTCAGTGAAGAGTGACATCACCCTCGCCGACCTCGACCTGTTCGAGGCCGGGCCGCCGTGGGCGACGTTCGATGCCCTTCGAGCCGAGGACCCGGTGCACTGGGATGTCGAGCCGGAGCCGAACAGCGGCTTCTGGTCGGTCATGCGCTACCACGACATCGTCGAGGTACTGCGCGACACCGAGACGTTCTCCAGCGAGCGGGGTGCCGTCAGCCTCGAGGAACTCGACGACGAGCAGTTGCGGGTGCGCAAGTCGATGCTGGAGACGGATGGCGAGCGTCATCGCGCATTGCGCAAGTTGATGCAGGGCGAATTCACCCCGCGTGCCCTTGCGGGCTACGAGACCTTCCTCCGCGGACTCACGGCCTCGACGCTTGATGCGGCATTCGCGAAGGGGGAGTTCGACTTCGTTGCTGATGTCGCCGCCGACTTCCCCATTCGCGTCCTCGCACGCATGCTCGACGTGCCGGACATCGATATCCCCAAGCTCATCTGGTGGGGCAACCGAATGGTGGGCAACACCGACCCTGAGCACGCCGACGTCCTCGCAACCGACCCGGAGAGCGAGAAGTACCGCATGCTCCCCTTCCGGTCCCCCGCGGCGCTGGAGGTGTGGGCGTACGGCGACGAGCTCAAGCGGCAGCGTCTCGGCCGGGACGGATCCGACCTCGTGTCGACCCTCGTCAACGCCGTGCCGATCGACGGCAAGCCGCTCAGTGACGACGACTTCCACGCCTACTTCCTGCTGCTGGTCATCGCCGGCAACGAGACGACCCGGCACACGATCAGTCACACGATGAACAACCTCATCGACAATCCTGACCAGATGCGCCGGCTGCAGGAGGATCCGTCGCTCATCCCGTGGGCGGTGGAGGAGTTCCTGCGCTTCGCCAGCCCGGTCTACCACTTCCGCCGAACGGCGACGCGCGATGTCGACTTCCACGGAACGCACATCAAGGAAGGCGACAAGGTCGTCACGTGGTTCGGCTCGGGCAATCGCGACGAGGCGGTCTTCGAGAACCCTTACGTGTTCGACGTCACGCGCAAGCCCAACGAGCACATGGCGTTCGGCCGCGGCGGTCCGCACCTGTGCCTGGGCAACTCCCTGGCGCGCCTGGAGATCCGGATCATGTTCGAGGACCTGCTCTCCCGGATCGACTTCATGGAGCACACCGGCCCGGTCGAGCGGCTGCGGTCGAACTTCGTCAACGGGATCAAGCGCTTCCCCGTGCGGGTCAGCCTGAGGTAGCGGCCGGCCGGAAGTCGGCCTCTCGTACACCGGGTTGTGTGTGTATAGTATGCGCATGGCCCGGGTCAACGTCTACCTGCCCGATGAGCTCGCCGAGCGGGTGAAGGCTGCCGATATCAACGTGTCCGCGCTCACCCAGCGGGCGCTCGAGGCAGAGCTCCGGCGCCGTTCCATGGCGGATTGGTGGGAGCAGGTGCGCAGGCTCCCACCCCTGGCCCAGGAGGTCGACTCGGTCCAGGTGCTGCGCGAGGTTCGCGATGCATGGGAAGAGGGCGTCGTGGACCGCACGTCTCGCATCAGTGGTGCGAGTGAGTGATGCCTCTACGAGTGCGTAGTGTCTGAACGAGCCGTGATCGACGCATCGGCCGCCATCGACGTACTCCACAGGAGCGCTCGGTCGGTGGATGTGCTGGAGGCTATCCAGGGCCTCGACCTCATCGCGCCGAGTCATATCGATGCCGAGGTGCTGTCCGCACTGCATCGCGGAGTGCGCGCAGGGCTTGACAGTCGCGTGCACATGGTCACGCGGCTGTCGCTATGGCAGGACTGGTCGATAGTGCGCATCCCGCTGCCACGACTGATCAGGGGCGCCACCGCCCTGCTCGATTCGCTGAGAGTGCCCGATGCCTTCTACGTCGAGCTTGCCGAGCAGGAGGGAGTGCCGCTGATCACGTGCGACCGGGGTATGGCGGCGGCCACCTCCCGGGCGATCCTGGTGGCCTAGTCGCCCATCTGGGCACCGCTGGTCGACCCGTCGAGACCGACTACCCGGTCAAGAAACGAGTCGACCAGTCCGTGGGCGCGGGTCACGGCCGCGGGTTCCTCCCGGACGGTGCCGGCGAGCAGTTCCGCGGGATCCACGCCGTCCTTCTTCGCCTCCTCGACACCGCCCTCCTCGAGCCAGCCGGTCAGGCACGCCGGGGTCACCTCGGGGTGGAACTGCACGGCGAGCGAGCGGCCGATCACGTACGCCTGGGATGCGCGCGGATTGCGCGCCACTTCAAGTGCGCCGGGGGGCACGGTGAACCTGTCGTAGTGCCACTGGAACCAGGGGCCATTCGGCACCAGTTCCTGGTCGTCGGAGTTGATCCACGTGTAGCCGATCTCCGCGCGGGGCCCCGGCGCCACGGAGCCGCCGAGCGCGCGCGCCAGGGCCTGCGCGCCGAAGCAGATCGCGAGCATCGGCACGTCATGCGCCTGGAGGTCTCGCAACCAGTCCAACTCAGGCTTGAGCCACGTCCCGATGCGGTCGTCCTCCCAGGCACCCCAGGGCGCGCCCATGGGGACGACCACATCGTGCTCGTGCACCTCCGGGAAGTCGAAGTCGACATCGGGGGAGAAGAAGCGGTCGCGCGGCACCACCACGGCCTCCACGACCTCGAATCCCCGCTGTGCGAAGCGCTCGGCCACCGGCCCGGGCGGGCTCACGTGATCATGCTGGAGAAACAGCACCCGCACGGCGCCCACCTCCCCTACGATCGGAATCGTACGCACCCGAACGATTACCCCGGAGTAAACCATGGATGCCTCTCGCCCGCTCGATCTCGCCGACGTCCGCGCCGGGCTGCAGGCCCGCGGTATCGACGTCCTGCGCGTCCTGTACTCCGATGTCCTCGGCATCACGCGGTCCAAGGACATGCTCGTCACGCAGATGGAGCGCGCCCTCGGGCATGGTCCGACGTTCTGCCAGGGCGTGTGGGTGACGACGACCCAGGGCGACGTGCTCGACGGCCATGGCTCGGTGTCGGATGGCCTGCCCGATCTCGTGACGCAGATCGTGCCGAGCACCATCCGCGACCTGCCGTGGGAGCCGGGCGTCGCGTACGTCGTCGCCGATGTCTACGAGCCGGACGGCTCGCCTCACCCGATCGCCCCCCGCTCGATCCTGCAGCAGGTGATCGACGGGTACGCCGAACTCGGCCTCACGCCGGTCACCGGCCCGGAGCTGGAGTACTACGTAATGGCGGAGAACGATGGCGTGTGGGAGCGAACCTTCGACAAGAAGGGCCGCGTCTACACCACCGGCGCGACCGTCGACCCGGGCGGGCACTTCCTCTACACGCTGCGCATGTGCGACAAACTGGACATCGGGGCGTTCGCCGGCAACCACGAGTTCTGCCCGTCGCAGTACGAGATCAATCTCTGGCATGCCGACGCCATGCTGTCGGCGGACCGAACCTTCATCTTCAAGACCGCCATCAAGGACCTCGCGGCCCAGGCGGGCCTGCTTGCATCGTTCATGGGCAAGCCGTTCAACGACGAGGGCGGCAGCGGCTTCCACGTGCACTTCTCCGTGGAGCGGGACGGCGAGAACGTCATGGCCGACGCCTCCGGCGAACTGACCCCGACTGCCCTGTCGATGATCGCCGGCATCCTTGCCCACGCGCCGGCCCTGTCAGCGCTGACCAACCCGACGGTCAACGCGTACAAGCGTCTCGGCCCGGACACGCTCGCGCCCTACCGCATCAACTGGGGCCATGACAACCGTTCCACGATGGTGCGGATCCCGCCGGAGCGCGGACGCGGCACGCGACTGGAGCTGCGGATCGGGGACGGCGCTGCCAACCCCTACGTCATCTCCGCAGCGGTGCTCGGCGCCGCACTCGACGGACTCCAGCGCGGACTCACCGCTCCGGATCCCCTGGAAGGCTGGACGTACGAGGACGAGGCAGCCGAGGTGATCCCGATGACCTTGGAGGACGCGCTCGCGGCACTCGCCCAGGACGACGTACTCAAGGGCCTGCTGGGCGGCACCTTCATCGACACCTTCGTCACGATGAAGTCCGACGAGGTACGCCGATACAACGAGGCCAACGACGACCCGGCGACACGCGAGGTCACCGAGTGGGAGGTCCAGGAGTACCTCCTCGACTACTGAGCTGTCCGGTACTGAGCTGTCCGGTACTGAGCTGTCCGGTACTGAGCTGTCCGACGCAGAGCCCTCTAGGCTTGCTCCGTGTCCCAGCCCGTCGTGAAGGCGCCGGCCGATCCGGCGGCTGCGGTCGAAGAGCGCGGCTCGACGATGACGCGCCCCCTGATCCTGGTGCTCATCGGGCTGTGCCTGGTGGTCTTCGCGATTCTCGTGTGGGCGGTGTTCGGGCGCGCGCCGCAGACGGTGAGCGGCTTCGGCTACCTCGTCCCCGATGGCGGCTACACCGAGGTGGGCACGCAGGTGACCGGCGTCGTGGACAGCGTCGAGGTGGAGCCCGGTCAGCGCGTGACCGAAGGCCAGGAACTGGTCCGGGTGGCACGTGATGCTGCCGGGGGCGGCAGCGACGGCTCAGGTGGCGGCTCAGGTGGCGGCGGCTCAATCGAGTCGGTCGTCAGCCCGGTGGACGGCATCGTCATCGAGGTCGTCGCGCTCCCGGGTCGCTCGACGACCGGGGGCGACCCGATGGTCTACCTGCAACCGACCGAGGTTCCACTCGTCGTCAAGGGCTTCCTGCCGGCCACGTCCGCGGAGACCCTGACCGTGGGCATGCCGGCCTCCGTGAGTCCCGCCGATGCCCCGCGTCGCGCGCAGTACGGCGTCATCCTGGGGCGGGTCGCTGCACTGTCCCCGGCGCCCGTGACTCCCCAGCGCGTGAGTTTCATCGTGGGCGGCAACGCATCGCTGGTCGACTACTTCCTCTCCGATGGCCCGGTGATCGAGGTCACGGTGGAACTGCAGGAGGACCCGTCGACGCCGTCCGGCTACGCGTGGAGCATCGGCCAGGGACCTGACACCGAGATCTCCGCGGGGACCCTCAGCGAGGTCACCGTCGTGGTGCGGGATACCCCGGTGATCGGCTGGCTCGTCCAGTGAGCGACATAGCTCGCCCCGCCGGGTCGCTCGGCCAACCCGAGGATGACACGACCCGCGTGGTCCTGGCGCTGTCGTCCAACGGCCGCGACGTCGCGCCCGAGGAGATCGCACGCCAACTCGGTGGCCTTGAGGGGCTGCCCTCGGGCGCGGCCCCCGATGCCCTCTTGCGCACCTATGGCCTGTCGCCGGACGGCACCCCGCTGCCGGGCTTCGAGCCCGAGCGCTCGGGCCGCGAGGTCATCGTCGCGTTCCTCAGGGATTCGCGGTCCAGCGTGGCCTTCGTTTTCGTCGCGGCCCTGGTCGGGCTCGTACCCGCGGTCAGCGTTCCGCTGCTCATCCGGCTCTTCGTCGACCGATATGTCGTGGCCCAGGACGCGACCTGGGGACCTTCTATTGTCATCGGCCTCCTGGTGGCGGCCGTCATCGCGGCCGCGGTGGTCATCCTGCAGTACCGCGCACTCGAGCGGCTCACGCTCGCCCTGAGCCGCTCCGGAGGAATCCGATTCGCGTGGACGACGCTGACGATGCGCGTGCCGAGCCTGCAGTCGTATGGCTCGGGCGACATCGTGGCGCGGCGAATTGCCGTCCATCGGTACGCCTTCCAGGGTGGCACCCTGCTGCCGATGACCCTGGTCTCCTCCGTGACGGCGGTGGTGTACCTCGCCATGATCTTCGTGCTCGACTTCTTCATGGGGCTCGCCGCGATCGTGATCCTGGTGGGCGTGCTCTGGCTCATGCGCATGACGCTGAGGCGGCGTTCCGCCCTGCAGAGGCGGTTCGATGCCGAGCGCGTGCACCTGAGCGGCTACACCAGTGACGTCATCTCGGCCGCGGAGTCGATCAAGGCCGCGGCGTGGGAGCAGTTCGCGTTCTCTCGGTGGTCGCGCATCCGCGAGGACATGGCCGCCGCATCGACCCGGCTCGGTATCGCCAACCAGTACGTCACCCTCGTGCCGCTACTCGCGCAGACGGTCGGGCTCGGGGCGTTCCTCGCCATCGGCGTTGCCCAGGTGTTCAGGGGCACCGTCTCACTCGGCACCGTGGTGGCCTCCCAGGCGTACATGGTGGCGCTGCTCACCACGTTCGCGATGCTCGCGTTCTTCGGCGTTCTCATCCAGTTCCTCACCAGCGCCGAGAAGCAATTCGGCACCGTGCTGCGCGAGCCCATGGATCCCGAGATGCTCACCGTCGTCAGCGGCGATCCTGCGTCGGGCGATCCTGCGTCGGGCGATCCTGCGTCGGGCCATCGTGAGTCGAGTGATCCTGTGACAGACACGGCTGAGCGGCTCAGCGGGGCCCTATCGCTCAAGGACGTCACTTTCGGGTACGACGCCTCCGCGGGGCCGCTCCTGCGCGGGCTTTCGCTGGAGGTGACGGCCGGGCGAGTCGTGGCGCTCGTGGGTCGTAGCGGCAGTGGCAAGACGACGATCGCCAAGCTGATGATCGGCGAACTTCGGCCGTGGTCGGGCTGCATCGCACTAGACGGCATCGCCCGGCTGGAGGTGCCGCGCGCCAGGCGCACGCGCGACATCGCCTATGTGCCGCAGACATCGGTGCTCTTCCCCGGCACCATCCGCGACAACCTCACCCTCTGGGACGAGTCGATCGGCGACGAGGCCCTCGAGCGGGCGGCGCGGGATGCCTGCATCGAGGCCGCGATCCTGGGCCGTCCCGGCGCCTACTACCACGAGATCACGTCCGCGGACGGCGGGTTCAGCGGTGGTGAGCTCCAGCGGCTGGCCATCGCCCGAGCGCTCGTGCGAGATCCGCGCATCATCGTGCTCGATGAAGCGACGAGTGCACTAGATCCGGTGGTCGAGGCCGATGTGGAGCGCAACCTGCGCGCCCGCGGGGTTACGGCCATCGTCGTCGCCCATCGCCTGAGCACGATCCGCGATGCCGACGAGATCCTGGTCCTCGACGGCGGGCGCGTGGTCCAGCGCGGGGTCTTCGCCGAGCTCTCCCGCGCGGGCCTCTTCGCGGAGCTGGTCCATGGCTGAGCAGCGAGACGCATCCCTCGACGATGCCATCGACCTAATGGCATCCGCGGGCACGCCAGACGCCCGGCTCGCCAGCAGCCAGCGCTTCGCCTCGCCGCTCGTCGACGCCTACTCGGTGGCCCTGTCGGCGATCCGAGAGGAGGCCAGGGCGCCGGATCCCCAGGTGGAACGCAACCTCACCCCCATGGATGCCGTCGCGGCGGCCTCGGGAGTCATGACCGCCCCGCCCCCTCAGGATGCACGGTGGTGGTCGTCGCTTCCCGGCCCCGCCGTCACGGCATCGGCCGACGAAGCCGCCGCGATCCTGCCGCGCGGCGGGAGCGCCGTGCGAGTCGATGGCGTCACCCGCACCCGGTCGCGGTTCGAGGGCGAGGCCGCCGCGGCGGACACCGTCGTCATCACCGGCGCGCTGCCGGCGCGGGCGACGTGGCGCGCACTGGTGTGGTGGTCGGTGCGACGCCGCCGGTCTCAGGTGACCGCGCTGCTGCTCCTCTCCCTCGTCGGCGGAGTCATCGGCCTGCTGCTGCCCCTCGCGACAGCGGCCCTCTTCGCCTACGCGGTGCCCCTGGGCAATCCCCGCATGGCGGCCGGGATCCTCATTGCCTTCGCGCTCGGCAGCGCGGGCGGAGCGCTCATTGTCGTGGCGCGCAACATCATCGGCATTCGCCTGCGCGACGTGAGCGACGCACGCCTGTCCCCGGGCGTGATGGCGCACCTGCTGCGACTGCCCATGCCCTTCTTCCGGCGCATGCCGACCGGCGAGATCCTGAACCGAACCCTGTCGGTCGAGACCGCCCGTGAGGTGGTGGACGATGGCGCGCTCGCCCTCGTGCTCACGTCGGCATTCGGCATCGTCAACCTCTTCTTCCTCCTGGTCATCGATGTGACCCTGGGCATCGCCATGTGCGGCGTCATCGCGATCGTCATCCTGCTGGTGACACTGACTCAGAGTCGGGCGCGCGGGTTCCTCAAGCGCATGCTCGAGGAGCGCAGCTCCTCCGATGCCAACCTGATGTCGCTCGTCGAGGCCATCGTGCCGATCCGCGTGAGCGGCGCCGAGTCGCGTGCCCTGGCCCGCTGGTCGGCCCTGGCCGCGCCTGCAGTCACCACGTTCGGGCGGCGCATGGCGGCCATCAACGCCTCCCAGCCCATTCTCATCGCTGCGCCCATCGTCATCAATGTCGTCCTCGTGCTCGCGGTCATCGCGCAAGGTGGCGGCTTCACGGCGGCCGAATTCATGGCTGCGTACGTCGCCGTCGTCCAACTCACCATCGCGATGGGCTTGCTCACGCAGAACCTCTGGATGCTGGGGGAGCTGGGGCCGACTCTCGAGCGGATGACCCCCATCACGTCCACTCCGGTGGAGCGCCCGGGCCTCAGCCGCGCGCCCGGGGCGCTGCAGGGACGCATCACGCTGACGGACGTCGTCTTCGGCTACGACCCGGACGAGCCGCCCCTGCTCGACGGCGTGAGCATCTCGGTTGAGCCGGGGGAGTTCGTCGCCGTCGTGGGGCCCTCGGGCTCGGGCAAGTCAACGGTGATGCGTCTCATCCTCGGCTTCGAGACGCCGTGGAGCGGGGTCGTGTCGTATGACGGACAGGATCTCGCCGACCTCGATGTCGCCGCAGTACGCCGGCAGATGGGAACGGTGCTCCAGGCATCGGTGCCTTTCGGGGCGACGTACCGCGAATGCATCTGCGGGCCGCTCCAGATCGACGACGACCGCCTGTGGGAGGTCATCGCCGAGTCGGGACTGGAGTCCGACGTGCGCGAACGCGGCCTCGATGCGCCGATCGGCGACCGGGGGGGCGCTATCTCCGGTGGTCAGCGCCAGCGGCTCATGATCGCGCGGGCCCTGGTGAGCGACCCGCGCGTGATCCTGCTCGACGAGGCGACGAGCGCGCTCGACAACCTCACCCAGGACATCGTGATGCACTCGATCCTCGGCAAGGACGTGACCCGCATTGCGATCGCGCACCGGCTGACGACGGTGCAGCACGCCGACCGCATCCTCGTCGTGACCGGCGGCAGCATCGTGGAGGAGGGCACGCCGGCCGAACTCCTCGCGAGCGGCGGTCACTTCGCCCGCCTCGCCGCACGCCAGGAGTTCTAGCCTGCTCGAGTTCTCACGTGCGCGAGTTCGCCGGAAAGCGCGAGTTCGCCGGAAAGCGCGAGTTCGCCGGAAAGCGCGAGTTCGCCGGAAAGGATGGACCCGTAGGGCTACCCCAGGCCGGACTCCGCGCGGATCCACTCCACCCGCTCAGCCGGGCTCTGGGTGCCTTCGGTCGGCACAGAGCCGGACAGCATCGCCGACAGGGGCTCGGTGGCCTCGACCGCCTGCGGCTGCCAGCGGTCGGCCCAGTCGCCGAGGACACCGGCGAGTCCCTCGTCCTTGGCGAGGGCGTACTTCGCCAGGGCGATGGTCCAGTCGGCGCTGCGCTGGGCGTCGTTGCGGAACTCCTGGAACATCAGTGCCAGGAACTCGTCCCCCTGCGCACGGGCGGCATCGGCGAACTGCCAGTCCAGCAGTGCGTCGATGGCCGGCTTGACTGCCATGTCCAGCGCGACCCAGGCCTCCGCCCAGTCGTACGTCGCCAGCATCTCCTCGCACGCCTGGCGAAGCGGCTGCCACGCCGGATCGCCTTCCCAGGCGTCCCGGGCGAAGGCGGTGGTGGCGAGATCTTCACCGTGCGTCAGCGAGAGCGACTTCGTCCAGTAGGCGAGGCGCTGGATGCGGCGCATCTCATCGGCCGCCTGGAAGTTCGCGCAGTTCGTGATGAAGGACGACGGGGCCATCTGGCCGACGTACAGCGACGTCATCTGCAGGGTGTGAAGTGGGAAGCGCATGGGGATGAGGAAGCGCCCCAGCGTCTCCACCCATTCCGGTGAGAGGGACGCGATGACGTCCTCTCGCTCGGCCTGGTCGATGAGGTGGTCGAGGTAGGTCTCGTGCTGGCTCTGGAGCGACACATAGTCGCGATACGTGAGCCGCGCGGGATCGCGGAACTGCTCCCAGTCGTCCACCTGCACGGGTGATCCCTCGCGGTACTGCAGGTACCACTTGTTGATGGGCGTCTCCGGATCGAGCTCGAAGGGCGCCGGCTCGCGGCGGAAGTGGTAGTGGAACTTCGAGGTCACGACCTCGTAGGTGCTCGGCACCTTCTTGACGTCGCCGAGGAGGCTCCAGGTCTTGATCGGCTTGCGCTCGCGGCGGATCGGGGTCTCGGTCATGTCAGTTCGTCCTCTCCAGGTACCACACGACTTCGTCGTCGCCTACCTTCATGCGGCCGGCGAATCCGGACAGTGCCGGCTCCAGTTCCGAGAGCCGGAACGGGTGTCCCAGCTCCTCTTCCATGCTCTTGCGGGTCAGCCGCGCCTCGCGCTCCACGCTGATCCGGATATAGCCGCCCTGGTCGTCCACCATGATCTCGGAGTTGGGGTTGTCCACCTCCATGGCGGCGATGACCGCATCGGCCAACTGCGCGTCCATGCCTCGGATGACGGGTCCCACCAACTTCACGGCCGTGCTCTCCATGTAGACCTCCGTGCTCTGGGTCGGACTAGTCCGACGCGCCTCGGTTGTAGTGCCGCTGCCCGTCCTGGGGAATCCCGACGTAGATGACCCCGTCCTCAACCTTCGTGGGGAAGGAGAAGAGCCGGCAGTTGCTGGGATTCACCCCGGCGCCATCCCGGAGGTCGAACTCCCAGGAGTGGCCGGGGCAGATGAGGACGAAGTCGTCCTGGTCGTACTCGCCGTCCACCAGTTCGATCTCCTGGTGGGGGCACATGCCCTGGTAGGCGCGGATGTTGTCGTCCGGCAGGCGCACGAGGAGAACGGAATCGCCCTCGAGGGTCAGCGAGGTCAACTCGCCTTCCCAGAGGTCGTCCTCGTCGAGGGCCCGAGCCCATGCGACCGAGTCCGTGCCGGCGTCCGCCGTGCCCACCTGGTGCGTCATGCGTAGCTGACCACGAGGACGTCAAGCGGCCCGACTCCCGCGGTCACGACGGTGTCGTCGTCACCGAGGACGCGGCCCTTGTGCTTGACCTGGTAGGGGCGGTCCTGCCGCTCGATGCGGCGGTCGACCGCGTGGTAGGCGATCTTGTCGGCGACGACCGTCATCGGATCCTCGTCATCGATGGGCACGAGAAGGACCACGAAGTCCCCGTCGAAGATGCCCTGGACTGGGAAGAGTGCCATCGGATCTCCCTCTCAGCCGACGAGCACGGCGCCGCGCGCCCACTCGAAGTTGGTGGCGTCCTGCCCCATCTCCTCGGGCGACAGGCCCATGTAGGCCAGCGCACCCTCGATGGTCGGCGGCTGGATGACGCCGCCGAGGAAGCGGTCCAGCAGGCTCAGGTGGCCCTGGAACCGTGCGGGGTTCTGCTCGAAGATCCACTGGCAGGGTGCGGAGCAGAACTGGTAGGGGCGACCGTTCCAGACGAGCGTGAGCGGCTCCGGGCTGGGGAGCTTCCCGGCCATGTACCCCGCGGGATTGCACAGCGGGATCTGGCACATGTTGCACACCATGGGGAACGTCTCGGGGCCGGTCCGCTCCGGGTGGCCGTCGCGGACGTTCTGGCCGATGACGTCCCAGTACTTGCCGAAGGTGTCGTTCCAGCCGGGGTACTTCTCCTCGAGCCACTCGCGCTCCTCGGGGCTCGCTCCGGCGGCGGGGTTCCACCACACCGTCGGGCGCCAGAACCACACGCCGAGGTGCGTCGCATGGTGGTACCAGCTGAGCTCGGTCAGGAAGTGCTCGTCCCAGTACCACGGGCGCTCGAGGCCGAAGTCGCGGAACTGGTCCATGAACTGCTTGATGATGAACTCGTTCATGAACTCGCCGAACGAGTGCTTGCGGTGCTCGAGAGGCGTGTAGTAGTCCATCGCCGCGCCGGTGAGCAGGGCGAAGATGTGCCAGGACCGCCAGAACATGTGGTCGACGAGCTTCTGCGCGACGTCGCCCTTGCCCTGCTCGATGAGGATCTTGACCGTGGGCTCGCCCTGCTGGGCATGGCGGGCCTCGTCGGTCTGGATCGAGGAGATCAGGGAACTGAAGTCGACGTCGCCGACCCCCATCGCGTCTGCAGCCATGCCGAGGAACTGCAGGTTCGAGAAGCCGGTCTCGAAGGTGAAGGTCAACTGGATAGCCGTCGACACCGCGTCATTGGCGGTGAACATGTCGTCGAAGAGATGCCGTGCCGCGATCGCACCCCACTCGTTGGTGTGCATCGCCTTGTGTGCCCAGTCGAGGCGGGGCTCCTTGGCGAGCATCGTGTAGGGGAAGTACGTCTGCAACTGCCCGTGACGGGTCTCGTCCAGCGTGCCGAACATCGCCATGTTGCGCCAAGCGGCGGCACGGCCGAAGCGGCCCATGCGCGCCTCGCCGATTCCGGCAACGTACTCAGGGACGGCGATCGCGCCGTAGTGGGAGACGATGGCGGCCTTCCATGCCGGGTCGAGGTTCTCGAAGAGGTTGGAGCGCCCGATGACGGCGTTGACGGCGTACACCGACTCGTCCTTGCCCGACTGGTTGTGGACGTACTCGGGGTAGCTGATCTTGTAGGGCTCGTCCCAGGTCCACCAGGCCTCGCTGGGGATCCCGTAGGAGTTCGACAGTTCCTCGGGCCAGACCTGCTCGTCAGTGACGTAGGTCAGGTTCCAGTTCATGTCGCGGGTGAGGTCGTACCACTCGGATCGATTGAGCTTCGGCATGGTGCCTCCCGGTTGTGGGCGCCGGGCGACTTCCGGCGCCAAGTGGGGTGACGCGTGGCGCAGAAATTAGGCGCGTGTGACCTAGGCCACAAGGGCCCTATCCCGCATGGGGGAACCGTCGTTTCGGTGGGCCGAACGTCTCCCCTCGTGGGGAGGGGGGTCACACGGGCCGGGAGCGGTCCTCGAGGAGAGTCCCGCCGGCGAAGGTCGTGCCGACCTCTCGGTAGTAGCCGCCGATGACCTCCCGCACGGGGAGAAGGGATGCCGGCTGGTCCCACTCTGAGTCGAAGAGTTCCAGCGAGGCGTCGCCTCGCCACGGCTGGCCGAGGTCGGGGTCCACGCCGCCCATCGTCACCACCTGGTCCAGGCTCATGGCGCCGCCAGCGATGCTGCTCGCGGAGATGCTGGGCATCGTCCGGTGATGGAGCATTGGCAGCGCGTTGACGAAACCGTTGGTGTCGCTCGGCTCCCGCAGGGTGACCTTGGCCGTGGCGAGACGGTGGTCGTACGCCGCCAGCGTGGCGCCGAAGGTGCCGCCGGGGGCGACGCGCGGGGCCGCCCTGCCGTGGTTCATCGCGCGCGTGACGTAGATGCTGCCCAGCTTCTTGGGGTAGCCCTGGAACCAGCCGCGGCCGATGGCGAAGTCGGTCGTCACCCAGATGAGCACGCAGCGGCTGTACGTCGTTCCCTCGAAGGAGCAGCGCACGACAGCGAAGGTCTCGAGGTACTGCGATCGCGAGGGGTCGAGCAGTTCCCGACCGTCCGCGCTGCACGACTGCCAGTCCGCCCAGATGAAGGCGACGGCGCCGGGATCCTCCGGTGCCAGGTCGACGTCCGCAGGGAGGAGGGCCCGCACCCGGTCGACGTCGGTGCGGTACTCGACGGTGAGCAGCGTTCCCGAGTAGTGCCAGGGCATCTCCGGCACGAGGGCCGAGGCGCCGTCGGGGGTGTAGGGAGGGAGGAAGCCGGCCACCCGAGGAGCCTAGTGGGGGATCGTTCGGGCCCGCACGAATTGCCGGGAAATGCTTGACCTGTAGCCCCGACTGCGGGAACCTCGCGATCATTCGGGTCCGCACGATCGGGCCCCTGTCCTAGGAGAGCCCATGGCCGACCTCCAGCCTGGTCCTGCGGCGACCCCCGACACCTCCCTGCGCAAGGGACGCATCGGTGTCATCGGGATCGTCTTCTTCGTCATCGCTGCCGCCGCCCCGCTGGTGGGCATGACCGGCGCGGTTCCCGTTGCCATCGTCCTGGGCAACGGTGCCGGCGTGCCCGGTGCCTACCTCGCCGTGGCGATCATTCTTCTGCTCTTCAGCGTGGGCTATTCCGCCATGAGCCAGCACGTCACCAACGCTGGTGCCTTCTTCGCCTACGTCGGCCGCGGACTCGGCATCAACGTGGGCGTCGGCTCGGCGTTCATCTCGCTGATGGCCTACCTCACCATCCAGCTCGCGATTTACGGCTTCTTCGGTGCCGTCGTGGGCGGGCAGATGGCGGCGCAGTTCGGCATCGAGGCGGCCTGGTGGCTGTGGGTGCTCATCGCCTGGGCCCTCGTGCTCATCCTCAGCGTTCTCTCGGTCGACGTCGGCGCCTGGGTGCTCGGCGTGCTGCTCACCCTGGAACTGCTCTCGCTCGTGGTCACGGCGATCGCCGTCTTCGTCAAGGGTGGCCCCGAGGGGATGAACTTCGCGGCTTCCTTCTCCCCGGGGGCGGTGCTCGCCGGTGGCATCGGGGGCACCGCGGGCATCGCGCTGGCCTTTGCCTTCGCGTCGTACATCGGCTTCGAGGCGACCGCGATCTACGGCGAGGAGTCCCGCGAGCCGAAGAAGACGGTCCCGCGGGCGACGTACACCGCGATCATCGTGATCGGGGGGATCTTCGCCTTCGTCACGTTCGCGATGGTCACGGCGCTGGGATCCGCCACGGTGATCGACGAGGTTGTCGCGCGGTCCACGATCGACGACATCCCGCTGCTCGACCCGGCCGCCGTACTGTTCTCCATCGCCGCGGCCTACGTCGGGGACTGGATGGCGACGCTCATGAGCTGGCTGGTCATCACCAGTCTCTTCGCGGGCCTCCTCGCCTTCCAGAACTCCTCGGCGCGGTACTTCTTCGCCATGGGCCGCGCCGGCGTGTTCAGCCAGCGCCTCGACCACACCAACCGCTTCGGTGCACCGGGCAACGGCTCGATCACGGTCTCGGTGATCACGCTCGTCGTCACGCTCGTCTTCGTGCTGCGCGGCTGGGACCCGGTGCTCAACATGTTCTACTGGTTCTCCGCCGTCGCGGTGATCGCCATCGTCGTCGTCGAGATCCTGGTGAGCATCGCGGTCATCGCGTACTTCCGGAAGACAAAGGAGGACACCCGGGTCTGGCACACGATGATCGCGCCGATCCTTGCCGTCATCGGCCTCGTCCTGGGGCTGTACCTCCTCATGAGCCGCTTCGCGCTCTTCGCGGGCACGGCCGCGGAGGGGAGCGATCCGACGGTGCAGGCATGGGCGCTGAATCCGCTGGGCTGGTTCCTCGTCCTCAGCCCGTTCCTTGTCTTCCTCATCGGCATCGGGGTGGGCGCGCTGCGACGCAAGAAGGAGAACGTCGACGCCATCGCCGACCTCGTGAGCTAGTCCGTTGAGCCCGTTCGTTGAGTGGCGGCCCGTGTCGCGCGACACGCCGTAGAGTCGCGGGATGAGCCGCCACTCAACGCAGGGGGAGGAGTTCCTCCAGCAGGTCGTCGTCTCCGAGGAGGAGGACGTACGTCGCCGCCGGGCCTTCCCTGTCGGCGCCGCCGTCACGCTCGCCGACCTCGAGGAGGCCGGTCGCGAGAACGTGCTCGACGACCTGCGCGAACGCGAGCCGGTGACCTGGCTTCCCGCGCTCGGCGGCTGGCTCATCACCGCGCGCGAGCCCGCCCGGCGAATCCTGCTCCCGAAGTCGGGTGCCACGGTGGAGGCCGAGCAGAACATGGTGCGCGCCTCCCTTGGCCGGATGATGCTGACCGTTGACGGCGCGGAGCATGAGCGCTACCGGCAACCCTTCGAGGTGCCGTTCCGGGCCCGGGAGACCGAGCGGGCCTTCGCCGAGTCCATCCGCGCGTACGCCCGGGAGCTCGTCTCGCGGATCGACGGCAGCTCAGCAAGCGAGGCCGTCGAACTGACGGAGGCGTTCGCGGCTCCCTTCGCCGTCGGCATCGCGGCGCAGGTGATCGGGCTGCCGCTGGACGACGTACGGCGGATCGATGCCTTCTACGCCGCCTTCGCGGGAGCGATGGAGTACACCGGGGACCCCGAGCCGCTGGCCCGGGCCGAGGCCGCGCGCGCGGAACTCACG
>JAPOJD010000184.1 GCA_029978585.1 Actinomycetota bacterium | reverse complement strand
GTTCGACGTCCCGGGGAGCATCGACAATGTCGTCTTCTTCGCGGGTGCGGCGCGACAGCTCGAGGGCCTGGCCTCGGGTGAGTACGACGCCACGCACACCTCGGTCATCCGCCGGGAGCCCGTGGGCGTCGTGGGCTCGATCGCGCCCTGGAACTACCCCCTCCAGATGGCCATGTGGAAGGTGCTCCCGGCGATTGCCGCGGGCAACACCATCGTCCTCAAGCCTGCCGAGATCACCCCTCTCACCACCCTCATGCTCGCTGAGGACGCCGCGGCCGCGGGGATTCCCGCGGGTGTCATCAACGTGATCGTCGGCCGCGGGCCCGAGGCTGGCGAGGCACTCGTGAGCCACCCGGACGTGGCCATGGTGTCCTTCACCGGCTCTACCCCGGTGGGTCGCCGTGTCATGGAGATCGCCGCGAGCCGGGCCGCGCGGGTCCACCTCGAGCTTGGCGGCAAGGCCCCCTTCGTGGTCTTCGACGACGCCGACCTCGAGGCGGCCATCCAGGGCGCGGTGGCAGGAGCGCTCATCAACGCGGGCCAGGACTGCACAGCGGCCACGCGCATCTACGCCCAGCGACCCGTCTTCGACGCACTCGTCGAGGGAGTGGCCGAGATCCTCGGCCGTATCCGCGTGGGGGACCCGCGCGATGCCGACACCGACCTCGGGCCCCTCGTCTCCTTCGCGCAGCGCGATCGCGTGGCCGGCTTCGTCGACCGGGCGCGCGGCTCGGGTGCCCGCATCGTCACCGGCGGGCAGGTGCCGGGAGGGGAGCTGGCCAAGGGCGCCTACTACGCCCCCACGCTCGTCACCGGGGCCACGCAGGCCTCCGAGATCGTCCAGGAGGAGATCTTCGGCCCGGTGCTCGTCGCGTTGCCGTTCGACTCCGACGAGGAGGGCCTGGCCCTGGCCAACGACACCCGCTACGGGCTCGCGGCGTCGGCCTGGACCCGCGACGTCTACCGCGCCCAGACCGCCCAGCGCGTCATCCGCGCGGGCACGGTCTGGGTCAACGACCACATCCCGATCGTGAGCGAGATGCCCCACGGCGGGATGAAGCAGTCGGGCTTCGGCAAGGACATGTCGAAGTACTCCCTCGAGGAGTACACCGTCGTCAAGCACGTCTCCTGGGACATCTCGGGCGACGTGCGCAAGGAATGGCACCGCACGATCTTCACCGATCGCACCCCTGGCACCCGTTAGCATCACCTAGACCGCTCACAAGGACACCGAGGAGTCACCATGACGAAGCGCCCGCTCTCACCCCAGGCCGCGGCCATCGTGCGCCTGCAGCAGGCCGGACTGTCCCGCCGCCGCCTCCTCCAGGCCGCCGGGATCACGGGCGTGGCGGTCACCGCGGCCGCGTGCGGCGCCGGCGGGGGCGGTTCCAGCGATTCCTCGAGCGCGGCTCCTTCGCCGACCCAGGCCACGGACCTGTCCGACACGGAGAAGTTCGTCAACTGGGCGAACTGGCCCCTCTACATCGACGTCAACGACGAGACGGGGGAGTACCCCACCCTCAAGGCGTTCACGGAGGCCACGGGCATCACGGTCAACTACACGGAAGACGTCAACGACAACAACGAGTTCTTCGCCAAGGTCCGCGCGCAGCTCGAGTCCGGCCAGCCGATCGATCGCGACATCGTCGTCCTCACCGACTGGATGGCGGCCCTGTGGATCCAGAGCGGCCATGCTGCCCTCCTCGACAAGGCCAACATCCCCAACGCCGCCAACCTGGCACCCGCCTACCAGGGGGTCTCTTTCGACCCGAACCGCGATTACACGCTGCCCTGGTTCTCCGGCTTCGGCGCTCTCGGCTGGAACAAGGCGCTCCTCCAGGAGACTCTGGGCACGGACACCCTGACCTCACTCGACCAGCTCTGGGATCCCAAGCTCAAGGGGCGCATCACCGTGCTATCGGAGATGCGCGACACGATGGGCATCATCATGGCGTGGCAGGGCGCTGATCCGTCCAACTTCACGGATGAGCAGTTCCAGGCCGCCATCGCGGCGTTCCAGGGGCAGATCGACAGCGGCCAGATCCGCCAGGTGGCCGGCAACGACTACGTGGCGGCCCTCGAGACCGGCGATGTCATCGCGGTCATCGGCTGGTCCGGCGACATGTTCCAGCTCGGCGAGGAGTTCGGTGTCGGCCTCCCTGAGACGGGCGGCATGCTGTGGACCGACAACATGCTCATCCCGTCGGTCGCGCAGCACAAGAAGAACGCCGAGGCGGTCATGAACTACTACTACGACCCCGTCGTGGCCGCCGAGGTGGCCGCCTACGTCCAGTACGTGTCCCCGGTGCAGGGCGCCAAGGAGGCCATGGCCAACATCGATCCGGCCCTGGTGGACAACCAGTGGATCTTCCCGGACCAGGCCACCCTGGATAACTCCTACGTCTTCATGACGCTCACGCCTGAGCAGGACGTCGCCTACCAGCGGGAGTTCCAGAAGGCCATCGGAATGTGACCCTGACGGCGTAGGCTGCCGACCCGTTCGAGAGGAGTCCGCGTGGCGGCAACCGAGAGCGTGCAGGACCTGCACCTCGTCAACCTGGTCAAGTCCTTCGGCGACTTCGTCGCCGTGGACGACCTCACGCTCACGATCCCCGCGGGGTCGTTCTTCGCCCTGCTCGGGCCGTCGGGCTGCGGCAAGACGACGACCCTGCGCATGGTCGCGGGTCTCGAGGATCCCACCAGCGGGCAGATCATGCTCGGCTCTACGGACATCACGCACGAGAAGCCCTACAAGCGGCATGTGAACACGGTCTTCCAGTCCTATGCGCTCTTCCCGCACCTGGACATCTTCGAGAATGTCGCCTTCGGATTGCGCCGTCGTGGGGTGAAGGACGTCAACGGGCCGGTGACGTCCATGCTGGAATTGGTTGAGCTTGGCCCCATGGCTCGCCGCAAGCCCGCACAGCTCTCCGGCTGTCAGCAGCAGCGCGTCGCCGTCGCGCGCGCCCTCATCAACCAGCCAGGCGTGCTCCCCCTCGACGAGCCTCTCGGTGCCCTCGACCTCAAGCTGCGCCGTCAGATGCAGATCGAGCTCAAGCGCATCCAGACCGAGGTCGGCACCACTTTCGTCCACGTCACCCACGACCAGGAGGAGGCCATGACCATGGCCGACACGGTCGCGGTGATGAACAAGGGGCGCATCGAGCAGATGGGTCCGCCCGTGGAGATCTACGAGCTCCCGCGCACGGCCTTCGTTGCCAACTTCCTCGGTCAGTCCAACATGGTCGAGGGCACGGTGTCGGGTCGTTCGGGCGAGGACCTCGTGGTGTAGGCGTACGGCGCCTCGTTCACCCTCCCCGCCGCACGCTCCACGCGGACCGACGGGGCTCTCCTCGTCGGCGTCCGCCCGGAGAAGCTCGCCATAGCGGCCGCAGGGTCTGCGGTGCCGGATCGGCACAACCGCATCACGGGCAAGGTGACCGACGCCTCCTTCACCGGTGTCTCGACCCAGTACCTCGTGATGTCGAGCTGGGGCGATGAGTGGATGGTCTTCGAGCAGAACAGGTCCGCCGACATCCTGCGTCCCGGCGACGAGGTGGTCATCCACTGGGCGCCCGAGCACACCTTCGGCCTCGACGTCCCGCCGGCGGCCTGACGTGCCGGCCCTTGCTCCCTCGAC
>JAPOJD010000226.1 GCA_029978585.1 Actinomycetota bacterium | reverse complement strand
GGGCGCTCGATGGTGTACTTCGCTGACTTGTACCTGACGACGAGCATGGCGCGCTCGACCGAGCCGCCGCCGCGTGCCTGCTCGAGTAGATCGAGGTACTGCCCGGCCATGAGCTCCGTGCGCATCTCGTCGTAGACGGCCTTGGCGCGACGCAGGTCGGCGTCGGGCAGACCGGAGGTGAGCAGCATCTCGTCGGCCCACGACAGGCACAGGTCGCCGAGCAGGATGGCCGCGCCCGTGCCTAACGCCTCCGGGGATCCCAGCCACTCCGACCCCCGGTGCAGCGCGGCGAAGCGCCGATGAGCGGAGGGCAGGCCGCGGCGCGTGTCGGAGCCATCCATGACGTCGTCGTGGATGAGAGCACACGCCTGGAGGAACTCCAGGGCCGAGGCCGCCACGATCGCCTCGTGGCAGTCCGCGCCTCCGGCTCCGCGCCAACCCCACCAGCAGAACGCTGGTCGCAGCCGCTTGCCGCCCGTGAGCAGATCGCTCACGGCGTCCACCAACGGGCCGAGGTCGTCGCTGACGCCATCCAGGACGGCCTGATGGCGAGCGACGAAGTCGTCGACGACCTTCTGCACGCGAACGCGCAGGTCCTCCACATCGAGGGGCGAGGCCACGTCATCAGCCTATTGCCCCGCACGGCCTTCGGCAGCCTGAGCATCGCCCCGTAGCCTTCGTAGTGCGGCGTGCAGGCGAATGACGGGGAGGGCGCGTGAATACCGACCCCATCGCGGTGGGGATCGTGGCGGGCGCCGCCGTGATCCTCGTCGCCATCGTCGGCGTGCGCTTCGCCGGCCGTCTCGGGGTGCCCGGCCTGCTTCTCTACCTGATCATCGGCGTCATCCTCGGGGTGCTCTTCCCCGATGTGGGCGTGGAGGACCCCGGGCTCGCCGTGATTCTCGGCTACTCCGCGCTCATCCTCATCCTGGCGCAGGGCGGCCTCACCACCCCGTGGACCCGGCTGCGGCCAGTGCTGTGGCCCAGCCTCGCCCTGGCGACCGTGGGGGTCGCCATCTCCATCGCCGTGGTCGCGCTGCCCCTGATCTGGCTGGCCGGCATGGACACCAGGCTCGCCCTCATCCTCGCGTCGGTCGTCGCCGCCACCGACGCTGCCGCGGTGTTCTCCGTGCTTCGGCGGGTGAACGTCGTCCCGCGGCTGCGGACGCTCCTGGAAGGCGAGGCCGGATTCAACGATGCGCCCGTCGTCGTCATCGTCACCCTGCTGGCGACGAATTCGATGACGGCCGAGCCCTGGCTCATTCCCGTTCTCGTCGTCCTCGAACTGCTCGGCGGCGCGGCCATCGGCATTGCGCTGGGCTTCGCCGCGCGGTGGATCATGCCCCGCATCGCGCTCCCTGCGGTGGGCCTGTATCCCATCGCGGCGCTCACGGTGATCGTCGCGTCGTACGGCCTGGCCCTCCTCGTCCACGCCTCCGGATTCATGGCGGTGTACGTCGCCGCCGTCATCCTCGGCTCCGCCGAGAACCTCCCGCACCGCAGGTCCATCCTCGGCTTCTCCGACGGGCTGTCGTGGATTGCCGAGATCGGTCTCTTCGTGATGCTGGGGCTGCTGGCCGACCCCACCCGGCTCCCGCAGTCCCTGGGGATAGCCCTGGTAGCCGTCCTCGCCGTGACGTTCCTCGGGCGGCCCCTGGCAGCCCTGGTGTCGCTGGCGCCGTTCCGCATGCCCCCACGATTCATCGCATTCACGTCGGTCGCGGGGCTGCGCGGCGCCGTACCCATCGTGTTCGCGGCCATTCCACTCGGCCTCGGCATGCCGGGGGCCGAGCTCGTCTTCGATGCGACGTTCATCCTCGTCTTCGTGCTCACCGCCGTGCAGACACCTGCACTGCCGTGGGCGGCGCGTCGCCTTCGCGTCGAGTCCGAGGAGCGCACTGGCGAGTTGGACGTTGACATCGCGCC
Organism: Actinomycetota bacterium; assembly: GCA_029978585.1. Lineage (GTDB taxonomy): Bacteria > Actinomycetota > Actinomycetes > S36-B12 > S36-B12 > Mxb001. The sequence continues at coordinate 442 of JAPOJD010000226.1, read as the reverse complement.
ACTCGACGAGATGCACGCCGTTGTCATGGGCTTCGACCTCCCGATGTCCAGCGGGCTGGCGGGGATGTTCGTGCGCGAGCTGGGCCTTCCCGAGGGCGCGGCCGTATCGCTGGTGATCCGCGACCAGCGCGCGAGCGTCCCCGACAGCGAGACGCGGCTGAGGGCCGGTGATCGCCTCGTCGTGGTCGCGGCCGAGGGGTGCCGGTCGGAGACCGAGACCCGGCTGCGGGCGCTCGACCGGGCCGGGCGCCTCGCCGGATGGAGGGGCGAGCGCGGGATAGAGGGCGCCTGAGCCCTACGCACGACCGGGTTCGCCCCCGGGCCGGTCGAGCCGTCCCGCTAGGCGCGACCGATCGCGTCTGCCACGATCTCCGCGCTGATGCCCACGAGCGGCAGGCCGCCGCCCGGATGCGACGACCCGCCGACGAGGAAGAGCCCGGGG
>JAPOJD010000154.1 GCA_029978585.1 Actinomycetota bacterium | reverse complement strand
GTCACCCGCGCGACACCGTCCCAGGTTTCCGCGACCTCGGTGAGCACCTCGGTCACCGGACGGGGAGTGTCCAAGGGCGCCAGCGCAGACACGAGCGCTATCTGCAGGTCCTCGCGCAGTTCCTCCACATCGAGTTGGTCGACCTCACCCGACTGCACCTGCCGGCGAAGCCGCAGGAGCCGGGCATGGAGCATGCTCTGGACCGGCCCGTGCAGCGCGCGCGACAGGCGACCGCTCTGCTCCCACTGCTGGGTGTGCACGCGCGCGAGGCTCCACTGCAGTTGACGCGTCACGGACTCGAGCTGATCGGTGATGTCCCTCATCCGAGCACCCATCATGGCGGCGGTCGCGATGAGCAGCCCGAACACCGGGACCGCGACCAGGGCCAGCGCCGGGAACACCCCCGAACTGGGACCGCTCCCATCCGCCAGGTCGGTGAACGCCGCCCCCACGACTGCGCCCACGATGAGGACCGCCATGATCGACAGCCACGTGATCAGGGGCGACCGCGGCGGCTGGCGGCGCAGCCACCAGCGCCCCGCTGCGAGAAGCCCGGCGAGCACGCCGATGCCGACCACCATCGCGGTGATGCCGTAGCGAGGCTCGTAGATGAGCAGGGCCGAGGGCACGGCGATGACCAGCATGAACACCGGCAGCAGGACAGGCTGGATCGCGACCCTCGGCTCGGGGTCTCTCCACACATCGATCCACCGAACCTTCGGGACCTCCTCCGGGACCTCGTCGTCCCACGTGGGCAGCTCGCGCGCGAGGGAGTGGCTGAGCGGGCGTACGACGTCTCCCGCCAGCGACTCGAGCGCGGCGACAGCCGAGGGCTCCCCGGCGTCAGCGATGAGCCGGAGCTCAGCATCGAGGCGCTCCTGCACGCGATCGATGGCCTCGGCCTGGCGCTCCTCGATGCCGAGCGCGGACACGTCGATGAGCGCGACCAGCCGCTGCTGCTCCGCGAGCAGCCGGGTCGCCGACTCGCGATACGACATCACCGCGCCCACCGCGGACGCCCCCACGAGGAAGGCCGCGGGGATGGTGACGACGCTAGTCGCCATCCGCAGCCCGAGTCCGGACACGCCCGACCCCGCGAGCCCGAACTCCACCAGACCCAACTGGAGGACGGCCCCGCGTACGAGACCCGCGACCACGACGGTCACCAGCGCGAGCACGATGCGTGTGATGCCCTCGACGCGGCGCAGGACCAGCCACGCCACGACGAGCACGAAGCCGCACGCGGCAGCACCGGCAAGCGCCGCCAGGATCGTCCGCGGCAGCGGGCCACCGGTGACCGTCGACCCGCCGCCGAGCAGGCTGAGCAACGCGCTCCACGCCGTGACGAGAGCGCACACCGGCCAACTCCACAGTGCCGGGCCGGTGGCGCGCCGCAGGAAGGTCACGTCCCGTATCTAATCGCGCGAATCTAATCGCGCGGGGGCAGTCCCGCGTACTCGATGAAGATCCGCATGGCCTCCACCCGCCGGCTGATGCCGTCCTCCTTATCGAGCCTGAGAGCGTCGTAGATGCTGCCCAGGACCTTCTCCACGGCACTCACCGTCGTGCCACGCATTTCCGCGATGCGAGGCGTCGTGTAGCCCTGGGCGACCAGGCGGAGAACGGCGAACTGCGTGGGCGTCAGCGACGCCAGCGGACTCGCCTGATCGACATGACCCTTCATCCGCTGCACCTGGTCGGCAAGCGCATCCTCGACCGCCTTGACCAGCAGGTCCGCGTCCGTGACCGCCTCCTTGCGGATCAGCCCGCACGAGGCCGGAAGGTCGGCCTCGGTATATCCGGCCGCGCGCAGGTCCGGGAGCTTCGTCAGCAGCAGCAGTGCGATCCCCGGGCTCTGGCGATGCAGGACGTGCGCGAGGTCCACACCGGACGGGCCGACGCCCAGGCCGACATCAATCACCGCCGCATCGGGGTCGAAGTCGGCGACCTCGCGCTTGGCCTCCGCTGCGCTGGCTGCGGCGCGGACCTCGAACCCGCCGCCGCGCAGCGCTGCGCACACCAGCCCGGAGGTGAAGCCTTCGTCCTCGACCACGAGAACCCGCCGGTGATCCATGGCCCTAGCGTCCCGCGGGACCTCCCCGACGCGAGCGGGAACTCCGGTATTCCACATGCTCAGGTGCCGCGCGCCCGGACGGGGAAGCGTCGGGAGTCGTCTACCCTCGCCCCATGCGTGGGGGAATGGTGGGGGTGAGTGCGGGGCTTGCCTCCCTGGTGCTGGCGGCCTGTGGCGGCGGCTCAGGATCGGCCCCGGCCTCGCCCCCCTACGGCAGGGAGGGCCCGGCAAGCGTGGAGCAACTCGACGCATGCCTCGCCAGCCAACCCGATGACCGGACACTCCTCCGCTCGACTGTCAACGGCTCACTGTCTGCGGCCCTCGGCCTCGTCGGCCAGGGCGCTCCGATCGGGCCAATGATCAACACGACACTGATCGAGAACGGCATGATCGATGGCAGGCCCGCGGCCGAGGAGATCGCGGAGCGCATGGAGTACCTCGGCACCCCAAGTCTCTTCGAGCCGTACCGCTCTGGCTCCTTCGCCGTTTACCCCGCACCCCGCGTCCAGACCCTCGGGGTATTCCAGGCATCGATAGACGCATGCCTGCCCGTCACTTCGTCAACGCTCTAAGGACGCGATGACCGCTGACGCTCCCGAACTGACGGATGATCCCGAGGCGGAAGGCACGCGGAAGGCTGCTCGCTGGGGCCCGCAGCGCTGGCAGCTGTCGTGGACCGGACTTCTCCTGGCCGTCGTCTTGTTCTGCCTGTCCCTCACCCCGTCGCTGCTACCCCGCCCTGCCCTCTACATGGGCCTCATCGGCGGCCTCGCGGCCACCACGGGGTATGCGCTGGGTGCGTTCATCGCCTGGGCATTGCGCCGGATGGAGGTCCCGGCGCCTGGCCCGGCCGGACGGCGCCTGGCGTGGATCGTGCTCGCGGTCGGCGCTCCGCTCATGGGCCTCGCATCTCTCGTCCTCGGCTGGAAGTGGCAGGAGGAGGTTCGCGTCCTCGTCGGCGAAGAGCCGGCAGGCCTCAGCATGTACGTCGTCCCCGTCATCGCCGCGGTCGTATTCGCAGCTCTCATGCTGATCGGCCGCGGCATCCGCTGTATCGCGCGACTCATCACCCGCGTCCTCGGACGCTTCGTCCCCGTGCCACTGGCGCGCGTCGTCGCAGTGGTCGCCCTCCTCCTGATCGGATGGTGGATTGCCTCCGGCATCCTTCCGCGCGTCTTCCTCGACACGGTCGATTCGATGTACGCGCAGGTGAACGACTCCACCGAACCCGGTGTCACGCAACCGATGTCGCCCCTGCGCTCGGGATCCCCGGAGTCCCTCGTGCCGTGGGACACCCTCGGGCAGACCGGCCGCACGTTCGTGTCGCAGGGACCGGATGCCGAGCAGATCACCGCGCTCACCGGGCGCCCAGCGCAGGAGCCGATCAGGGTCTACGTCGGCATGGACACCACCGAGACCATTCCCGAGGGAGCCGCCCTCGCCGTCGCCGAGCTCATGCGCACCCGTGCGTTCGAGCGCGAGGTGCTCGTCGTGGCCGGGGTGACCGGCACCGGCTGGCTCGAGCCGCAGTCCGTGGACTCCATCGAGTACGTCTGGGGAGGCGATACGGCGATCGTGGGACTGCAGTACTCCTTCCTGCCCAGCTGGATCTCGTTCATCATCGACCGGCAGCGGCCAGCGGAGGCGGGGCAGGCACTCTTCGACGCCGTCTATGGAGAGTGGTCACGGCTCCCGCGGGAGTCGCGCCCCCGGCTCATCGTGTACGGACTCAGCCTCGGGTCCTACGCGATGCAATCGGCGTTCGCGACCGTCGGGGGTATGCAGAACCAGACGGATGGCGCCCTCTTCGTCGGCACGCCCAACTTCACCGAGCCTTGGGGCACGCTGGAGCGCCAGCGTGATCCGGCGAGCCCCGAGTGGAAGCCGGTCTACCGGGCGGGCACACAGGTGCGCTTCGCTCCGAACTCCGTCGACTTCGACGCGCTGCCCGGACCGTGGCTTCCCCCGCGCATCGCTTACCTCCAGCACGCCAATGACCCGGTCGTGTGGTGGAGCTACGACCTCATCGCCCAGGAGCCAGACTGGCTCAAGGAGCCGCGCGGACCGGGGGTCTCCCCGAGCATGCGCTGGATCCCGATCGTCACGTTCCTCCAGGTCACGGTCGATCAGTTCTTCGGCGTGACCGTGCCCAACGGCAACGGCCACAACTACCCCAACACGATCGTGGACGCCTGGGTGGAGGTCACGCAGCCACCCGACTGGTCCGCGGAGGAGACCGCCCGCATCCAGGCGCTCATCGACACGATGCCCACCACGTAGGCATGCCGACAACGTAGATCTGACAACACTGAAGCGCAGGAGACATCGTGGATGAGGATCGATCCCCGGGGGTGTCCTCGCGACTGTGCATTTCACGATCACCACCGCGGCCAGAGCGACCGGGACGTCGAGCACCCTGCGCGCGGCGTGCCCCTGCGGACCGATGCCACCGGCGCCTTCACCTGGACCTACCGGGCCAGCGCTGGCGACTCGGTGAGCGTGCGCTTCAACGTGAGGGGCGTGAAGTCCGAGCCGATCGAGCCGTAGTGGCCCGGGGCCGCGGCCGCTGACGCGACGTTCTCAGGAGGCGAGGGTCTCCAGGGTGGCGTGGATGCCGCTGCCGCT
>JAPOJD010000177.1 GCA_029978585.1 Actinomycetota bacterium | reverse complement strand
TCCGTGAGCCCATGCCCGCCACGCTCGAGGGGCCAGGCGATGTGCTCCGCGCGGGACAGGTGGCGTCGGCGCTCATCGGGGGTCACCGCCACGGACGGCGCATCGACGAGCACCGCGAGGGTGCGCTCGTCGATGACGCCATCGAGGAGGTCGCGCGCCGCCCGTGGGTCGGCGCCGTCGGCCGCTGCCAGGGCCTTCATGCCGCCCACGGCATGCGCGCTCGTCGCGTCCGAGGGAGGCAGGGTGCCCTGGACCAGCCCGTCATGATTGCCGTAGACGGCAAGCCAGGGCACGGGCATCCCCCGCGCGGTGAACTCCCGCCGAGCCGCGTCATGGAATCCGGGCACGACCGGATAGCCCGCCGGGGTCGGGACCTCGGGATGCCAGTAGGACGGGTCCGGCCACTGCGGGGAGCCGACGCCCTCGTAGCGCGCAGGGTCGCCGGAGTCCGGGGTCACTACCCCGCCGTCGAGGACATCGGCCAGCCACTGCAGCTCATTGGCCTGCGCGCTGTCCGTGGCATCGCCGGTGAGCAGAGCGATGTCGAGTGCGCGACCGCTGAACGGTGCCCGCGTGGCTGCGGCAACGGCGCGCGCCATGGCGTCGAGCACCTGGGTGGTGAGCACCTCCTGCGGCCGGTACGTCCGTCCCTCGTCGTTCGCTTCGAGGTCGATGAACCGGTCAAGGAACTCCACGCGGGCAGGGGACTGGGCATCCATCACATGCGTGTCCGACAGGTGGACGAGGGCGAGGATGGCCTCCCCTTCGGGGAGCGCCGTGACGGAGCCATCCAGGCGGCGGGCAATCCATGCCTCGCCGGGACCGATCCGCAGGGTGCGATAGCGGCCCATCTCCTCGTCGCGGGAGACGATCGTGGCGTCGCGGGGGGTCACCCGCGCATCACACCACGGCCGGCTGCTCGTTGCCCACGTCGGCAATGCCCTTGCGCATGTTCACGCGGGAAAGCAGCACTCCTCCGATGATGAAGAAGATGACGAGAGCGAGCAGCGCGACGCGGTAGGAGCCGAGGAACTGGAGCGTCAGGCCGAAGAGCAGCGGACCCAGCAGCGAGCTCGCGCCGTTGGAGATCTCGTAGAAGGAGTAGTACTCCGCCTCGCTGTCGCGGGGCACGAGCTGGGCGAAGAGGGAGCGCGAGAGAGCCTGGCTGCCGCCGAGCACGAACCCGATGCACGCCGCGAGGACGAGGAAGGGCGTCGCATTGCCGGCCGGGATGAGGAAGGCGATGAACACGACGAGTGCCCAGAGGACCAGGGTGCCGAGGACGACCCGCTTCGCGCCGAGGCGACCGGCAACCCGGCCCAGCAGCAGCGCGCCTGCGATGCCGACGACCTGGACGATGATCACCGCGACGATGATGGTCGTCGTCTCCAGCCCGAGCTCCTGGTCGGCGTACGTCGCCGAAAGCGCGATCACCGTCTGGATGCCGTCGTTGAAGAAGAAGAAGGCAGCGAGGAAGAGCAGCGCCTGTGGGTACCTCATGATGTCGCGCAGAGTGTGCAGGAGACGCCCGAAGCCCAGTCCGCCGCGCGAGACTCCCTCCGGCAGCGGAGCGGGCGGACGGTTCCGCAGGCGCGCGAGCGGGATCAGGGTCCACAGTGCCCACCACGCCCCCGCCGAGAAGAGCGCGATCCGCACGGCCATGCCCTCGCTGATCCCGAACGCCGAGTGACCGAGGAAGAGCACCAGGTTGGCGATGAGGAGGATGAGGCCGCCGACGTATCCCATCGCCCACGCGCGCGACGAGACGCCGTCGCGCTCGTCGGGGGTGGCGATCTCGGGCAGGAAGGAGTTGTAGACCACGATCGCCGCGCCGAAGCAGGCGTTGGCGATGATGAAGAGCAGCCCGCCCAGTTGGTAGTTGTCTCCCTGGAGGAAGAACATCCCCATGACGGCGAGGGCCCCCACGTAGGCGAAGACGCCCATCACCGTCTTCTTCGACTTCGACGAGTCCGCGATGGCGCCCACGATGGGCATGAGGATCACCTGGACGAGCACCGAGAGCGTGACGCCGTACGGCACATACGACTCCGCGGTGACGGGGATGACCCCGAAGAGGGTGATCTGCTCGCCCGCGGCCTGCGCATTCCGCGCGATGTCCGTGAGGTAGGGGCCCAGGAAGACAGTGCCGACCGTCGTGGAGAACGCCGACGCCGCCCAGTCGTAGAAGTACCAGCCCCGCTGCTCGCGGCGGCGTACGTCGGGAGGATCGAACGCCTCGGTGGTCGCCATAGCGGCATCCTCCCGCGCCCGGGGGTGCGGTGACCAGGGTTCGCCGGAACCGCGGCGTAGGCTTGCTCACCGTGCCCGTCGCTCCCCTGCGCTCCCCGCGCGCCTGGACCTCGCTGATCCTGGGGGTGGTCCTCGTGGGCGCGGGCCTGGGTCTCATGATCGACGCCGACTTCGGCGTCTCCCCCGCCGATGCCCTCATCACCGGGCTCTCGCGCACGTCCGGGCTGAGCGTGGGCGTCGTGCTGTTCTCCCTCTCCCTGCTCATGGTGATCGCCGCGTGGGCGCTGGGCATCGCACCGGCGATCGGCACCCTGGTCTGCTTCGTCGGGATAGCGATAGTCGTCGACCTCACGCGCGCGCTGACCGCGGCCCTCGGCATCGCTGGCTGGTCGCTCGCCGCGCTCATCGCGACATGGATCCTCGGACTCGCGATGTTCTGCGCGGGGGTCATGGGGATTTTCGCGTCCGACCTCGGGACCAGCCCCTACGACCAGCTCGTGCGCGCGGTGGCCCTGCGGACCGGGAGGTCGCTCGGCTTCGGCCGGATCGTCGTCGACGCGATGGCCCTGCTCGGCGCACTCGCCCTCGGCGGTTCCTGGGGCATCGGCACGGTGGTGATCCTGCTCGTGGTGCCCGTGACGCTCAACCTCGTGCTCCCGCGCGTGCACCGCATCGTGCACCCTTCACGCGAGGACGGCCTCGTCCCTACCGCCCGCTGAGCGCGTCGCGCACGTCCTGCCATCCCGTCTCGGTGGGCTCGCCGGGCACGCGCGCGAGCACGTCGCCCGCCGGGGTGACGACGCAGGCCTGCACGGCGTTGGAGTCCGGGATCCCGAGGACGCGCTGGAGAGCCCCGACGTCGGTGTAGACCGTGATCGTGCGCGCAAGGACACGCGGGACCCGAATGCTGCTCGCCATCCCTCCGTCGATGAATCCGCGGCCGAGCTTCCATCTCGTGGACAGCACCGGCACCTCGAGGACGCACGTCTCATCGGACGGGCCGACGTCCAGGGGCGAGCCAGGGATCCCTTCGGACTCGGCATTCGCGATCCAGCGGTCGACGCAGCCCTGCTGGCGCTGCTGGAAGGCGAGGAGGACCAGCGTGCGCGCGGCGGGCAGATCCTCTGGCAGCGTCACCTCGAGGCCCGCAAGCGAGCGACCGCGAACCCGGGGGAACTCCATTCGACCAGTGTGCGGCACCCGATTCGCAGCGGATCCTCCCGCCCTACCCCGTCACGCCACGCGACGTGCGGGCGAGGCCCGGGCGAGGACTCCCCTGCCGCTACGCCACCTGGAGGGACCGCTTGCTGAGGCCGTAGAACGAGCCGGTGATCGTCGTCTGCGGCGCTACGGCCGGATCCGTGGCAGCGCCCAGGGTGACGAAGAGCGGGAGGAAATGCTCCGCGGTGGGGTGCGCGTAGGGCATGCCGGGAGCCAGCCGGTAGCGGGACAGCTCGTCGACGTCTCCGCGCGCCAGGGCATCGGCCGCCCACGCGTCGAAGTCGCGCGACCAGCCGGGCTCGGCGGCACCGGGACTCCAGTCGGTGAGGAACGGCAGACCGTGCGTGAGGAAGCCC
>JAPOJD010000045.1 GCA_029978585.1 Actinomycetota bacterium | reverse complement strand
GTTCGAGATCCTCGACGGCCACCTCACGCACGTCTAGAGCCCCAGCGCCCTCGGGCACTGATCGCCGGCTACTCCCCGGCGCTCGGCGACACGGGGATCGGCGACACGGGGCTCGGCGACACGGGGCTCGGTGACGGGGGGCCCGGTGATGCGCCGGCAGTAGGCGATCTTCCAGTGCCTCCGGGTCCCGCGGTTCCGGCGCCGCTGTCGTCGGATGTCGTCGGCACTCCCGGTGCGGAGACGTCGTACCTGCTCGCATCCGTGCGGAGCAGAGAGCGCAGGACCTCCCCCTTCAGCTTGCCTTCCTCGGCGGACCCCCACAGGACCGTGGCGCCGTTGCGCAGGGTGAGGGTCACGTCATTGCGCGTGCTGGCCTTGATGACCTCCACCTTGGGTGCCAGCCAGCCGGGCAGGTCGTGCGCGACTTCAACCGCCGCCGGGAGGCCTTCCCCCACGGCCGCAACGCTCGGAATGCCGTCCACGGGTCCGTCGACCGTGCGAAGGACGACGCCGTCCCGATCGACGAGTTCGTAACCGGCGCCGGAGGACGTGACTGCCACCGGAACCCGCCGACGCACGTCGATGCGCAGCGTCGTCGGCCAGGCACGGTCGACGTGGACGCTGCGCACGAGCGGGAGTGCGGCGATCCGGGCCTCGATGGCGGCCGGGTCCACGCGCAGCATCGGGGTTCCCGGCGGTATCCCGGCGGCTGCCGTCACCTCGTCGACCGTGAGCGGGCCGGCGACCTCGGGCGCATCGGACACGGTGACCTCGACGTTGCTCACCGCGAGCCACGGCGAGTACCACGCCACCCACGCGATCGCCGCGATGAGGACGACGAGGACGAGGCCAGCGATGATGACCTTGCGCATCAGGTGGCCCTCGTCCGCAGCAGCTCGAGGATCTCGGGGATGAGCAGTCCGACGTCTCCCGCCCCCATGGTCATCACGACATCTCCCGGGCGCACCCGGGACACCAGGGTCTCGGGGACCGCGGACCAGGACGGCTGGAACACGACGTGTTCGGACGGGAGCGGCACGCAGGCCGCGATCACCGATCCGCTTGCTCCAGGGATCGCCTGCTCGCCCGCGCTGTAGACCTCGAGCACCACGACCTCGTCGGCGAGGCCCAGCGCCTCGCCGAATTCGCGGGCGAATGCGGCGGTGCGGGTGTAGCGATGGCTCTGGAAGGCCACGACGACACGCGCATCGCCCGCAACCTCGCGAGCAGCGCGCAGCGTGGCCTCCACCTCGGTGGGATGGTGGGCGTAGTCGTCGTAGACGCGAATGGCCCCCACCTGCCCGCGGAACTCGAAGCGCCGCTGCGTGCCGGTGAAGCCCTCGAGCCCCTCGCGCAGGTCGGGCTCCGGGAAGCCCAGCCCGACACCCACGGCCAGGGCGGCCGTCGCGTTGAGTGCGTTGTGACGTCCAGGTACGCGCAGGGTCATGCGCGGCAGCCGCACGCCGCGGTGGACGATCTCGAAGGACCAGCCCGCTGCGCCGGGCTCCTGACTCGTCGCCCCCGTCCGGCTCGGCGACCTCCCGCGCACGAGGCGGAAGTCCGCATCCGGTGCCTCTCCGTACGTGCGCACGTCGACGCCCTCTCCCCTGGCGCGCTCGGCGACGCGCCGCGCGCCGGGATCGTCCGCGCAGATCACCACGAACCCGTCCCTGGGCAGCGTGGCCGCGCAGAACCGGACGAAGGCATCCTCGATCTCGTCGTACCCGGACCAGTGGTCGAGATGGTCGGCCTCGACGTTCGTGACGACGCCCACGACCGGGGCCATGAGCAGGAAGGAGCCGTCGGACTCGTCGGCCTCGACGACGAAAAGGTCGCTACTGCCCAGATGGGCATTCGTGCCCGAAGACTGCATCTCGCTTCCGATCGCGAACGACGGGTCGATGCCGCAGGACTGCAGCGATGCCGTCACCATCGACGTGGTCGTCGTCTTGCCGTGGGTGCCCGCGATAGCGATGGGGCGGTGGCCCGACATCACGGCGTTGAGAGCCTCGGCCCTGCTCCAGACGGGCACACCGCGGCGTCGTGCCTCGACGACCTCAGGATTCGAATCCGGGATGGCGGTGGAGACGACCACGACCTTCAGCGGGACATCGCCCGAATCGAGCGCCGCGGCATCGTGCCCGACCGTGACACGAGCCCCCAACGCGCGCAGGGCCGCGAGCCGCCGGGACTCCTTCGCATCGGTGCCGGAGACCGCCACCCCCTGCGCCAGCAGGATCCGCGCGATGCCGGACATGCCCGCGCCGCCGATCCCGACCAGGTGCACCCGTCCCTCGCCGAACCCGCTCATGACTGCCGCCCCCCGAGCAGGGCCGCTGCGCGGACCAGGTCGGCGAGACGCTCATCCCCGTCGGCCACGCCCTGATCCGACGCGCTGTCCCGCATCGCGGCGAGCCGCGCCTGATCGCGTACGAGCGGTATCACCGTGTCGCGCACCGTCTGGGCGGTGAAGGCGGTGTCCTCCACGAGGATCCCTCCGCCTGCCGCGACGACCGGCTCCGCGTTGAGCCGCTGCTCCCCGTTGCCGACGGGAAGGGGGACGTACACCGCCGGGAGGCCCACTGCCGCCAGCTCGGCGCAGGTCATCGCGCCCGCGCGCGTCACCGCCAGGTCTGCCGCCGCGTAGGCGAGGTCCATGCGGTCCAGGTACGAGACCACGACATAGGGCGCCTCGCCGGGAGTGCGGGGACGCACTCCCGCCTGCGGCATGCCGGACCCGCGCTCCCCCGCCGCGTGCAGGACCTGCACTCCCGCCGCGGTGAGATCCTCGGCCGCTCCGGTCACGGCGAGGTTGAGGCGCTGAGCGCCCAGCGATCCGCCGAAGACGAGCAGGGTGGGCAACTCGGGGGCGAGTCCCAGCGCGCGGCGCGCATCGGCGGACCGGGTGGCAGACGCCGGACCGCGAAGGTCTCGGATGGAGGCGCGCAGCGGCATGCCCACGTGCGTGGCCCCGGGGAGGGACCCCGGCACCGCCTCCGCGACCCAGGGCGTGAGCCGGGCGCCGACTCTGTTGGCCAGGCCGGCGCGCGCATTCGCCTCGTGGATGACCAGCGGGATGCCCAGCCGTCGGGCCGCGAGGTACGCCGGCAGGGCGACGTACCCGCCGAACCCCACGACGACATCGGGCCGCTCGTCGCGCATGACGGCCGCGACGCGCCGGATGGATCCGCTCACGCGACCCGGGGCGAGTACGAGGTCCTTCGACACGCGTCGCGGAAGCGGCACGGCAGGGATCGTGCGCAGGCGATATCCGCGCGCTGGGACGAGACGCGCCTCCAGGCCATCCTCGCGTCCGATCGCGACGACCTCGACCGAGGCATCGTGCGCGCACATCGTGTCGGCGAGAGTGAGTGCCGGCTCGATGTGGCCGGCCGTGCCTCCCGCCGCGAGGAGGACCTTCACCGCCGGCCGCTGCCCTCAGGCTCCGGCACGACGTACAGCCGTGGGCGCGTAGCGTCCGACTCCGGGCCGCCCCCCGTCGGGCCGGGAGGCGGAAGCGTGCGAGCGAACGACAGGAGCATGCCGATAGCCATGAGCAGGGGGATGAGCGAGGAGCCGCCGTACGAGACGAGGGGCAGGGGGACCCCGGTGATGGGAAGAAGTCCCAGTACCGCCCCGACATTGACCACTGCCTGGCCGATGATCCAGGTGCCCACGCCGGCGGAGGCGAGGCGCACGAAAAGATCTGTGGAGACGACAACCAGCCGGAACGATACGAACGCGACGATGCCGAAGAGAAGCAGCACCGACAGCGTCCCGACGAGTCCGAGTTCCTCGCCGATCACCGAGTAGATGAAGTCGGTGTGCGCCTCCGGCAGCGATCCCCACTTCTCGCGGCTGGCGCCGAGCCCGACGCCCCACCATCCGCCGGTGCCCAGGGCGTACTGCCCCTGGATCACCTGCCATCCATCGCCGAGGCGATCCGCCTGGGGATCGAGCCAGGAGGTGAACCTGCTCATGCGGTACGGCGCGGCCAGTGTGAGCAGGCCGATGGCCAGCAGCCCCAGGCCGCCGAGCAGCGCGAACAGGCGCAGCGGCGCGCCCGCGGCGAAGAGCACGCCGCCCACGATCATCGCGAGGATCAGGGTGTTGCCGACGTCCCCCTCGAGCAGCACCAGTCCCAGCACGATCCCCGTGACCGGGAGCAGGGGCATGAGCAGATGGGACCACCGGTTGAGCACGGGTTCCTTGCGGGCAAGCAGATCCGCCGACCACACGATCACGGCGAGCTTGGCGAACTCCGAGGGCTGCAGCCGGAAGGGCCCGACGATGTCGATCCAGTTGCGCTGGCCCGACACCTCGACGCCGATCACCAGCACGGCGAGGAGAAGCCCGAGGGCCACGATGAGCCCCGGCCATGCCAAGCGCCGCCACAGCGTGGACGGCAGCCGGGAGCACACGAGCATGAGCACGATGCCGATCCCCGCGAAGAGGAGCTGGCGCTGAGCCAGGGTGTACGCCGAACCGGTCTGCTTCAGGCTGAGGATGCTGGAGGCCGACAGGACCATGACCAGGCCCAGGCCGAGCAGGAGGAGGGCCGCGCCGAGGAGCAGGTAGTAAAGGCCGCGCGGATGGTGGAGCAGGCCACGCCCGCGGACCTCGTCAGTCATGGGAACAGTGTTCCCAAAGGGTCCCCTGTGACGGGGGAGGCCAGCGGGCGTGTCGCCGCCGCCGTCAGGCCAGGGCTCGGACCGCGGCGGCGAAGGCGTCGCCGCGGTGGCCGTAGTCGCGGAACATGTCCCAGGAGGCGCAGCCCGGAGCCAGGAGGACGGTGTCGCCCGGGACGGCCAGCCGCACCGCCGCCGCCACCACCTCACCCATCGCCTCCGCGTCCTGGCGCTGGACCTGGGTCACGGGCACGTCCGGAGCGAACCTTGCCAGCGCCTGCGCGATGACGTCGCGGTCCGCGCCGAGGAGCACGACGCCCCGCAATCGCCCCGCGACCGTCGCGACGAGTTCGTCGAAGGACTGGCCCTTCGCCTGGCCCCCGGCGATCCAGACCACCGGGTCGAAGGACTTCAGCGAGGTCTCCGCCGCGTGGGTGTTCGTCGCCTTGGAGTCATCGACGAAGGCCACTCCCCCGACCTCCGCGACGCGCGCGATCCGGTGGGGTGCGGGGGAGAACGAGCGCAGGCCGTCGCGGACGGCGGCCGCCGGCACGCCGTGCGCCCGGGCGAGCCCCGCCGCGGCCAGGGCATTGGCGACGTTCGCGGGAGACGAGTTCGGGACGTCGCCGACGGTTGCCAGCTCCTGCGCCGAGGTCGCGCGCTCCGGCACGAAGGCCCGGTCCACGAGCGCATCGTCGACCAGCCCCAGCATGCTCACCGCGGGGACCCCAAGCGTGAAGCCGATGGCGCGGCACCCTTCGACAACGTCGGCCTCTCTCACCATCTGCTCGGTCGACGGGTCGTCGGCGTTGTAGATCGCGGCGACGTGGCATCCGCGATAGACGAGGGCCTTGTTCCTCGCGTACTCCTCGAAGCTCCCGAAGAAGTCGACGTGATCGGGTGCGAGATTGAGGCAGGCGGCCGACTCCGGGGACAGGGACGGGGCGAAGGGCATCTGCGTCGCGCTCACCTCGACCGCGATCACCTGGAGATCCTCGCGCCGGACCGCGTCCACCAGGGAGTCGCCGACATTGCCCGCCGCGGCCGATCGCAGCCCGGCTGCTCGCAGGATCGAGTCGAGCATCAGCGTGGTCGTGGTCTTGCCGTTCGTTCCGGTGACCGCGAGCCACGGGGCGGGATCGGCGGACGACCGCAGCCGCCACGCGAGTTCGAGCTCGCCCCACACGGGGATCCTCCTCTGGAGCGCCGACACGACGACCGGGGACAGGGGCGAGATCCCCGGGGACACGACGTAGACGTCGCAGTCGTCGGGCGCGGATTCCGGCGACCCGAGCCGGACCTCGGCGCCGAGAACCTCCAGCACCGAGGCGCGCTCGGCCTGTCGGTCGCCGGCCCCGCTGTCGATCACGGTGACGTCGGCACCCACGGCCAGCAGGGCGTCCGCGGCCGCGAACCCGGCCACGCCGATGCCCGCGACGGTCGCCCGCAGGCCCGTCCAGTCCGCCTGGGCGGAGGTGAGCGAGGCCAGGCCTCGCGTCATGCGCGCACCCACTCGGCGTAGAAGATCGTCAGCCCCAGGCTGATGCACAGGCCCTGGATGATCCAGAAGCGCACCACGATGTTGATCTCCGGCCACCCCTTCATCTCGAAGTGGTGGTGCAACGGTGCCATGAGCAGCATCCGGCGGTGCAGGATCTTGTACGACGCCACCTGGCCGATGACCGACAGCGAGACGAGCACGAACAGGCCGCCCAGCAGGGCGAGGAGGAGTTCGGTGCGGCTCACCACCGCGAAGCCTGCAATGGCGCCGCCGATGGCGAGCGATCCGGTGTCGCCCATGAAGATGCGCGCGGGGGCGGCGTTGTACCAGAGGAATGCGAAGCAGGCGCCCGCGCACGCGGCGGCGAGCACCGCTAGGTCCAGCGGTGCAGCCGTGGGATAGCAGGTTGGACCCGGCGTGAAGAAGCACGACTGACCGAACTGCCAGACTCCGATGAGGATGTACGAGGCGAAGGTCGCGGTCGCAGCTCCCGAGGCGAGCCCGTCGAGGCCGTCGGTGAGGTTGACGCCGTTCGTCGACGCCGTGACGAGGAACCAGATCCACAGCAGGTACAGCCCGAGCGGCAGCACCAGCGGGGTGTCCCGGATGAAGGACACCGCTTCGGTCGCGGGCGTCTCGCCCACGGCATTGGGGAATTGCAGGGCCAGCCAGGCGAAAGACAGCGCGATGGCGGCCTGGCCGATCAGCTTCGTGCGCGCGCGCAGGCCGGTGGAGCGCTGCTTGAAGATCTTGAGGTAGTCGTCCGCGACGCCCACGGCCGCAAGCCCGAGCATGAGGTAGAGGATGAGCAGTCCCGAGGGCGTCGGCGGCTGCCAGAAGACCAGGTGCGTGCCGAAGTACGCGAGGACGACGCCGACGATGATCGCGACACCGCCCATCGACGGCGTACCGCGCTTGGAGCCGTGCTCGGGGTAGGGCTCGGCCTGGGTCGACTCCTTGATGGCCTGCGCGTACCCGCGGCTCTTGAGGAACCTGATGAGGAGCGGGGTCCCCACGAACACTACGAGCACGGCGATGACGCCGGAGACGACGACAAGCCTCATCCGTCGTCCTCCGCGTCACGCAAGAGGCCGGTCGCCACGGCATCGAGGCCGATCGAGCGCGAGGCCTTGACGAACACGATGTCGCCGGGTCGCACCTCCGACTCCAGCAGGGTCAGTGCGGCGTCAGCGTCGGGGACCCACGTCGATTCATTGCCCCACGATCCCTCGTGCGATGCACCCAGGTGGATGGGCCGCGCCCCCTCCCCCACCGCGATGAGCCGGTTCACGTCCAGCCGCACCGCAAGGCGCCCGATGGCATCGTGTTCCTCGACGCTGGTGTCGCCGATCTCGCGCATCTCCCCGAGGACCGCCCAGGTCCGTGCCGGTGGATCGGTGGCGGCCGCCATCGCGACGAGTGCCTTGAGGCCGGCCCGCATCGACTCGGGGTTCGCGTTGTAGGCGTCGTTGATGACGACGATGCCGTCGGGTCGCTCCGCCACCTCCATGCGCCAGCGACTCGCCGGCTGGTACGCCTCGAGACCCGCGACGATCTCGTCGAGTGGCATCCCCGCCCCGAGGGCCATGGCGGTGGCAGCAAGGGCGTTCGCCACCTGGTGCTCTCCCGAGATCGTCAGCGTCACCGGGAGCGACTGATCGCCGTAGTGGAGGAGGAATGCAGGGCGTGCCCGGGAGTCCAGCCGGACGTCGCTCGCTCGGACCGTCGCGTCCGGGGCCTCTCCGAAGGTCACGATCCGCGCCCGGGTGCGGTGCGCCTGCGCCATCACCAGCGGGTTGTCGGCGTGCAGCACCGCGATGCCGTCATCGGGGAGGTCGTCGAGGATCTCGCCCTTGGCCTCAGCGATCGCCTCGCGCGAGCCGAGGAGTTCGAGGTGGGCGGAGCCGACGTTGATCACCGCCCCGATCCGCGGGTGGGCGATCCCGCAGAGGTAGGCGATGTGCCCGCTGCCGCGCATGCCCATCTCCAGGACGAGGTAGGACGTCCGCGTAGTGCATGACAGCACCGTGAGCGGGAGGCCGACCTCGGAGTTGAACGATCCGCGGGGTGCGACGGTCTCGCCGCGGGAGGCGAGGAGGGTTCCGAGGATGTCCTTCGTGGTGGTCTTCCCGCTGGACCCGGTCAGGGCGAGCACCATCGTTTCGGGCAGCCGCTGGATGACGTACGACGCGAGCCGCCCGAGGGCGAGAACGGGATCGGCCACGACGATCGCCGGGCTGCCCACCGGCCGGGAGGTGAGGGCCACGACGGCACCGCGCTCCCGCGCCGCCTCGATGTAGTCGTGGCCGTCGACGCGCTCGCCTCGAATTGCCGTGAACAGGCAACCGGGCACCGCGTCGCGATGGTCGGCCACCGCGGAGGTGACCACGGTGTCGGGATCGGCATCGGACAGGCGCCCGCCCACGACGCCACAGATCTCGGTGAGGGTCATGGGAATCATCCGCGCTGCTCCTCGCCGGCTACGGACAGCGCGTACGCCAGGGCATCGACATCATGGAATGGCTGCACGACTCCACCCGCCTCCTGTCCGGGCTCATGACCCTTGCCGAGGAGCAGGAGTACGTCGCCCTCGCGCGCGGCGGCGACCGCGGCAGAGATGGCCTCGCGCCGGTCTCCGATCTCGCGGACATCGGCCCCCGCGGGCACTCCCGTCAGCATCGAGGCGCGGATCGCGGCGGGATCCTCAGAACGCGGATTGTCGTCGGTGACGATGAGGAGATCGGCGAGGGAACCCGCGATGCGCCCCATGACCGGGCGCTTCTCCCGGTCACGGTCTCCGCCGCAGCCCAGGACGACGATGCAGCGCCCCCCCGGCGCCGGGCGCAGGGATGAGATCACGCGCTCCACGGAATCCGGGCTGTGCGCATAGTCGACGACCGCGAGGAACGGCTGGCCGACATCGACAATCTCCATGCGGCCCGGGACCCGCACGTCAGCCAGGCCCTCGTCCGCGGCGTGGGCCGGCAGGCCGAGTGCACGCAGGGTCGTCCAGGCGGCGAGGCCGTTCGCCGCGTTGAAGTCTCCGGGGATCCCCAGGCGCACCGTGGCCCGATCGGGGCCGGCCATCACGGTGAGGGCCTGACCCTGGGCATCGGGGCGTATGGAGACGCAGCGCACGTCAGCATGGTGGTGGATCGCGAACGTCGTCACGGGGACCATCGCCTGGACGGCGAGTCGCCGGCCCCAGTCGTCATCCACCCCGATGACCGCGAGGCGGGTGCGCTCGGGCACGAACAGCGAGGCCTTGGCGGCGAAGTACGCCTCCATGGTCCCGTGGAAGTCCAGGTGGTCCTGGCTCAGGTTGGTGAAGACCGCGGCATCGAAGACGATCCCGTCCACGCGCCCGAGGATGAGCGCGTGGCTGGAGACCTCCATCGCTACGGCCTGGACGCCCCGCTCGCGCATGACGCCCAGCAGTGCGTGCAGGTCGGGCGCCTCCGGGGTAGTCCGCGCGCTGGGGACCGACTCGCCGTCCATGAGCACGCCGGTGGTGCCGATGAGCCCGGCACGCAGGCCCGCCGCGCGCAGCCCGGCCTGGAGGAGGTAGGCAGTCGTCGTCTTGCCGTTGGTGCCCGTGACGCCGACGAGCAACAGGTCACGCGCGGGATCGCCGTAGACGAGGGCGGACACCGCACCCAGCCGCCCCCGGGGGTCGGCGTGCAGGAGGGCCGGAAGTCCCGCGGCGGACGCCAGGCCGTCGGAGTCGGTGAGGATGGCCACGGCCCCGAGGTCGCGTGCCTGCGGGATGAACGATGCGCCGTGGGCATGCGCGCCGGGGAGCGCCGCGAAGATATCGCCCGGCTGCACCGATCTCGAATCCAGCGTGATCCCCGTGACTCGCAGGTCTGCGCTCGCCGGGTCCGAGAGGGTGAGAGCGCAACGCTCAGCGACGTCCGCCAGGCGATGCTCGACGGGAGTGGGCCGCAACGGCATCGACACCACCGCAGGCTACCTGCCGGGACGGGCGTCAACGGAGGTCGCGCGCGCTGGGTCGTTCGCTCGCGCAGCGCCCGGCGCAGGCGTGATGGGCGCCACCTTGCGGGCCTGGAGCGCATAGGTCATGACCTCGCGGAATACCGGCCCGGCAACCTCGCCGCCCATCTGCTCGGCGGCCGGCTTCACGATGGTGACGCCGACGACGAGTTCGGGCTGCTCGATCGGCGCCATCCCGATGAAGGATCCGATCGTGGATCCGTCGTAGCACCCGCAGTCGAGGTTGATGACCTGGGCGGTTCCGGTCTTGCCTCCGACGCGGTAGCCGGGGATCCCGGCCATGGGGGCGGTGCCCCCGTCAGCGACGACGTTCTCGAGCATCTCGCGGATCGTGCGGGCCGTGTCGGCGGACACCACGCGGTCCCCGTCGACCGGGGAGTCTCCCACGTCGGGATTCTTGACCAACGACACCGGGACGCGCACGCCATCGTTGGCGATCGTCGCGAAGACGCTCGCGGCCTGCACGGCGTTGACCGAGAAGCCCTGGCCGAAGGTCAGCGTCGGGAACGTCGTACCCGACCACTCCTCGATCGGCGGAAGGTAGCCGGCGGTCTCGCCAGGGAAGCCGAGGCCGGTGGGCGCCCCGATGCCGAACCTCCTGAGGTAGTCGTAGAACTTCTCCTGGGGAATCGTCTCCGCGGCGAGGATCGTGC
The DNA here is from genome assembly GCA_029978585.1 of Actinomycetota bacterium. Taxonomy (GTDB): domain Bacteria; phylum Actinomycetota; class Actinomycetes; order S36-B12; family S36-B12; genus Mxb001. The sequence goes on along the minus strand of JAPOJD010000045.1, from coordinate 3,607 downwards.
CGATGTTGCTGGAGCGGGCGAGGATCGTCTCGAGGTCCCACTCGTATCCGCCGTGCTCGGACGCATCGTGGAAGATCTTGCCCGCGCGCTCGAGCACGGGCGGGATCGAGAAGACGGTGTCTCGCTTGGCGCCCTTCTCCTCTAGCACCGCGGCCATGGTCATCACCTTCGCCGTCGACCCAGGCTCGAATGCATCGGTCAGGGCGCGGTTGCCCAGGTCCTCGGGGGCGGCGTCTCCTGGCGCGTTCGCGTCGAAGGTCGGTGCTGTCGCGAGCGCCAGGATGTGGCCGGTGCGGGGATCCATCACGACCACGGACCCGCTCTCGGCACCGAACCTCTCCACGGCCTCGGAGAGCACCCGCTGGGCGACGTACTGGATGTCGCGGTCGATCGTGAGCTGGATATCCGTGCCCGGCACGGGCTCTTGCGCCGAGGTCTCCGCTGTGGGGATGGCGGCACCGCCGGACGCGCGCTCATAGGTGCGCCACCCGTCGACGCCGGCAAGGATGTCCTCGCGGGCGTACTCCACGCCGGCCATGCCCGTTCCTTCCGCGCCGACGAAACCCACCACGTTCGCCGCGACATTGCCGGCGGGGTAGACGCGTTTCGTCGTGCGCTCGCTGAAGATCCCGACGAGGCCCAGCTCCTCGATCTGCCGCCACGCTTGCGGCGACTGCCCCTTTGCGACGTAGACGAATCTGCGATCCCCCGTGAGGCGTTCCGCGAGGATGTCGGGATCGGCCGCCAGGATCGGGGCCAGCGCCTCCGCGGCCGCGCGTGGATCATCGATGAGGGTCTGATCCGCGGTGATGTTCCGGGCCTCGAGGGTCTGCGCCAGCGGAATTCCCTTTGTATCGGTGATCTGCCCGCGATCGGCCAGGACCTGGACAGTGACCGTGCGCTGGTCGACGGCGGCCGCCGCCAGCTGGTCGCCTCGCAGGCCCTGCAGATCCACGAGGCGAACGGCGAAGGCGAGCAGGACGAGCGCCGCGACGATGAGCAGTACCCCCGCGCGTCGGCGGGGGTTGCCCAGTCGGATCGTGCGCGGTGGCCGGGGTGGCGGCGCGCCGCGGAAGGAGGGCCGTCGCGCCCGCTCCGGTGCCGGCGCGGAGCGACTCGACCGACCCGACGCCGACCCGGTGCCCGGGCGTCGCGGCGGTGCCGTCGTGCTCACGGAATGGCCCCCTCGACCGGCCCTTCGCACACGGCGTCGCCCTGCCCGCTCGCGGGCGGGGTCTCCTCCGCGACGTCGCCGTCATCGCCGCCGATGGCGCCCGTGCCCACCGGCTCACCGGTCACCGGATCGACGAACTCGCCGGTGACCGGGTCGAGGACCGGATCCTCCGCGGCGACCCCGTCGACCGCCGTCCCGTCGAATCCGATCGGCTGGCCGTCCTCGGTGATGGGCAGTCCCGTCACGGGATCCATCACCATCGCTCCGGTCTGCGGGTCCACGAGGTATCCGTTGACGAAGACCCCATCGGGAACAGCCGGGGGCTCCTCCACGATCGGAGCCGGCTGGGGGACGGCATTGCCGAGCACGGCGCCGTCCTCGAGACGGATGAAGGCGGGCGCCTCCTGGGGGACCATGCCGAGTTTGCGGGCCTCCTCCTCGAGCCGGAGCGGCGAGGATGCGACGGCGATCTGCTCGGCCAGGGCCTCCTCGCGCTCGGCGAGGAGAACCCGCTCGGCCTGGAGCTCGCTGAGGGTGAAGGCGCCCTGGTTGAGCGACGTGTTGATGACCAGGCCGCCGAGGCCCCCGATGGTGAGGATGACGAGGACTGCGGCCACGAAGAGGCCCAGGCCGCGACGCGACACCGGACTGCCCGCGCGCGCGCTGGCCGGCGCCTGCGCCGGGGACTTCGTGGCGGCCCGCCTCGGGGTCGCCGTCCTGCGCGCCTTCCGCGTGGGCGCGGTCGAGTCCGGATGCAGCGCACTGGCGTCGTCGAGGCGCCGGGCCGTGGCGCTCATGCCGCGATCCGCTCGACGGCGCGCAACCTCGCGGACTGCGCGCGTGGATTGTCAGCGGCCTCGGCCGCCGAAGCCTTCTCCGCTCCGCGGGTGAGGAGGCGCAACCACGGGCGGAGATGGTCGGGGACCACCGGCAGGCCGCGAGGCACCTCGGGGCGGGCCCCCGCGGCGAACTCCTGCTTGACGATGCGGTCCTCGAGGGAGTGATACGACAGGACGGCCATGCGGCCGGACAGGGCAAGGCAACCTAGGGCCGCGGGGATGGCCCGCTCCAGCACGCCGAGCTCGTCGTTGACCTCGATGCGCAGTGCCTGGAACGTGCGCTTGGCAGGGTGCCCACCCGAGCTCCGGGTGGCGGCCGGGATCGCGGCGCGGATCAACTCGACCAGCCGGGCCGAGCGATCCCAGGGCTCGCCTTGACGTTGGGCCACGATGCGCTCGGCGATGCGCCGCGCGTACCTCTCCTCTCCGTATACGCGCAGGACGCGCGTCAGATCATCGACGGAGTAGGTATTGAGGACGTCGGCGGCGGTGAGTCCCTCGGAGGGATCCATCCGCATGTCGAGTGGGGCGTCCTGGGCATAGGCGAAGCCTCGCTCGGCCAGGTCCAACTGCATGGAGGAGACGCCGAGGTCGAAGAGGATTCCCTGCACCGCATCGATGCCCAGGTCCGCGAGGACCTCGGGCATCCGGTCGTAGACCGCATGCACCAGCGTGATCCGATCGGCATAGTCCCGCAGCCGGTCCCCTGCGATGGCGAGGGCATCCTCGTCGCGGTCCAGGCCGACGAGCCGGCAGTGGGGATTGCCCGCGAGGAGGGCGGCGGAGTGCCCGCCCAGCCCGAGCGTCGCGTCGACGAGCACCGAGCCGGGCTCGCTGAGCGCCGGCGCCAGGAGGGCGACGACACGGTCCCGCAGCACGGGAACGTGATCGACGGTGGCCATGGGATCAGCCCCAGCGCCCCGCAACGGCGGTGGCCAGCCCCATGACGAGGCCGGTGACGACACCGGCGCCCAGGGCCAGGACCGCCTGCTTGGTTCGCGAGGGGACTGCGGCCCGGGCGATCTCCTGCCCCCGCCGGGTGCGCTCGTGTATGTCGAGGATCGTGGTCACGGTCTGCCTTCCTGCTTCGGTCGTAGGTGCTCGTCCTGGGCCGTCCGGTCAGGTCACCCCCCGCGCTGGATCCGGCGCCTGGCATCGGGGAAGTGATGCCAGGGGCCACGCGGGGAGAGACCTCACCCGACGGCCATCACAAGATTCCGGGAACCACCTCCTCGCTGATCGAGGAGAACGCCTCTTCCTGGCCGGCGAGGTACTGCTGCCAGGCCTCGGCATCCCAGATCTCGCACGTGGTGCCGTTGCCGACGACCACGACGTCGCGGTCGAGGCCGGCGTAGTCGCGCAGGATCTGCGGCACGGACACGCGACCCTGCTTGTCGGGCATCTCGTCTGATGCCCCGGAGAAGAGGACCCGCAGGTAAGCCCGCACTCGCGCATCCGAACGGGAGGCCTCGTTCAGCCTGGCGGAGTAGGCCGCGAACTCATCAGCGGGCCACACGACGATGGACCGGTCCTGGCCCTTGGTGAGGACCACTCCCCCTGCGAGCCCCTCGCGGAACTTCGCGGGCAGGACCAC
>JAPOJD010000219.1 GCA_029978585.1 Actinomycetota bacterium | reverse complement strand
TCCGCGCTCGCCATAACGCCGTCGACCCCGGGCACGGCCAGTCCGCGGAGCAGCCGGTCGAGCAGGGTGCGGCGGTCGGCCACCGCGAGAGGGTCACCGCCGACCGCGAGCATCCCGCGCGCGGTGTGGTCCGCCGCCAGGATCATCAGGTTGCCGTCGCTGCCCGCGATGTCGCGGCGCGCGCGATCGCGCAGGGCCCGCTGGAGCGAGGCCGGGTCGAAGACGCGGGCCTCGCAGAGGGCGGCGTACCGCTCGCTGTCAAGCATCAGTCGTTCCCGTCCATGAGTCGCTCCACCTGCTCCAGGGTGGGCATCGCGTCGCCGCAGGTGAGCTGCGTGGCGACGTACGCGCCGGCGGCATTGGCGAACATCCCGATCTCCGGCTCGGTCCACCCCGAGAGCAGGCCGTGGACGAGCGCGCCCCCGAAGGCGTCGCCCGCGCCGAGGCCGCACACCACCTCGATGGGCACTGGCGGCACCGTCCAGCGGTCATCGGCGGTGGCGAGCAGTACCCCGTCGCCGCCGCGCTTCACGATGGCCAGCCGCACCCCCTCGGCGAGCAAGGCGTCGGCGGCGCGGTCCGGATCGGTCTCGCCGACGGCCACCTCGCACTCGGCGCGATTGCCGACGACGACGGTGGACCGGCGCACGGCTGCCAGCGCGACGTCGTGCGCGTGAGCGCGGTCGGGCCACATGCTGGGGCGGTAGTCCAGGTCGAGGACGACATGCTCGCGCCGGGCGCGCAGGTCCAGCCACGACTCGCACGTGGTCGCGGTGGTGCCCTGGGCGAGCGCGCCGAAGCTGATCCACAGCACGGGGGTCGTGCGGATCACCTCGGCGGGGACGTCGTCGGGCGTGATCTGCGTGTCGGGCGCGGCCTGACCGCGGTAGAAGATGATCTGCGGGTCCTCGGGCGGGTCGAGTGCGGCGAGGACGACGGGAGTGAGCCCCTCGCCGGTGGCGACGTAGGAGGTGTCCACGCCCCAATCGCCTAGTTGGCGCCTCACGTAGTCACCGAGCTGCTCGGCTCCCACCTTCGTCGCAACCGCGGCATGATGGCCGAGGCGAGCGGCCGCGATGGCGACATTGGTCGGCGAACCGCCCACGGACTTGGCGAAGGTCTGGGGATCGAGGAAGCTCGCGCCGATCTCCTGGCCATAGAGATCCACGCTGATGCGGCCCACGGTGATCACGTCGGGGACGGCGCCCATGGGAGGCGACCTAGCCGGCCACGCGCGGTGCCACGACATCGCGCAGGTAGTCCATGGACGTGACGACCTGCTCGATGGGACCCTCGCCCTCTGCGGGCAGCCCGTCGGTGAGCGCGGTGTCCTGCTCGATGACGTACCACCCGCGGTAGCCGCGGGACTCCAGGGCCTCGACCACTCCGGAGATGTCGACGTCGCCCTGGCCCAGCGGTGTGAAAAGGCCCTCCTGCGTGGCGGCCATGAGCGTCTTCTCTCGGGCGAGGACGGGGGGCACGAGCGCAAGGTTGACGTCCTTGAGGTGCACGTGGCCGACGCGGTCGAAGGCCTCGCGGGCGAACTCGACCGGATCCTGGCCGCCGATCGCCATATGGCCCGTGTCGAGGCAGAAGCTCACGTCGCAGCCGCTGTAGACCATCTCGATGTCGGCCTTGGTCTCCACGACCGTCTGCACGTGGGAGTGCAGGACCTGATTGAGGCCGTACTCGGCGCAGATCTCGTCGATGATTCCGAACATCTCCATGAGGTGGCGGCGTTCGTCCGCATCGAGAGGCTGGGGGACCGACCAGTCGGGGTCGTAGACGATCGCGGAGATGAACTCGGTGGCACCGGCGCGCTGGAAGAGGTCCGCGACGCGGCGCGCCTCGGCGATCGAGCGCTCGCGGAAGGCCGGGTCGTGCAGGACGACGGGTGTGAAGCCGCCGATGAGCGTCATGTCGTAGTCCGCCAACGTCGAACGCACGTCCTCGGGTGAGGTGGGCAGGAAGCCGGGCGCGCCGAGTTCGGTCGCCGGCAGGCCGAGGCCGGACATCTCGGCGAGCACCCGGGGCGTGGGCAGCATGGCGCCCCAGCCGGGCACCTCGCAGATGCCCCAGGAGATCGGGGCTGACGCGACACGGTCGAGGAAGGTGCTCATCGGGCTCCCGGATCTGAGGCGCGGTTGCCGTTCGGTCGGGTGCGGACCCTCCCACGGCACGACATGGTGGAAACGCTGGAGTGGCAATGCTGGAATGGCGATGTACGTCGGAATGGCAATGCTGGAATGGCGATGTTCGTCGGAATGGCAATGTGTTGGAACGTTCCAACACATCGTGGCACACTCACCCCCGAGGGGCAAGCGGCCCGGACCCGTTCCACGGAGCCCGGGCCGGCCCGCGGAGGGAGTCGGCGCATGCGCATCGTCGTGGTGGGGGCCGGGCGCATGGGCGTCATCCGGGCGGAGGATCTCGCCGCGGACGGCCGCGTCGACGACATCGTCGTCACCAACCGAGACCCGCGGCGGGCCGCGGAGCTCCCCGCCCGCGTCGGCGGCACCACGTCAGCCTGGGGGGGCTGGCCCGACTCCCAT
>JAPOJD010000186.1 GCA_029978585.1 Actinomycetota bacterium | reverse complement strand
GCGCTGATCTGGTCCAGGGCCGTGGGATTGGCGAGGGCATCGCGATTGCGCACGGGGCGGCCGTTGACCGCGTCGGCGACGGCGATCTCAGCAAGCTTGCCCGTCATGGTGCGCGGGAGTTCGGCGACCACGGCGATGACCGCGGGGACATGGCGCGGTGAGCCTCTCTCGCGCAGGATCACGCGGATCCGGTCGCGCAGGCCGTCATCGAGCGCGGCGCCGGGCGCGAGCACCACGAGCAGCACCATGCGGGTGTCGCCATCCCACTCCTGCGCGAAAGCGAGCGCATCCACCACCTCGGGCACATGCTCGAGAGCGCCGTACACCTCACCGGTGCCGATGCGGACGCCTCCGACATTGAGCGTCGCATCGGAACGCCCGTGGATGACGAATCCCCCCTCGGGCGTCTTCGAGGTGCGATCGCCGTGGGTCCACGTGCCGGGGAAGCGCGCGAAGTAGGTCTCGCGCAGGCGAGACCCATCATCGTCCCCCCAGATGCGCAACGGGACGGTCGGGAACGTCTGCGTGCACACGAGTTCGCCCGCGACGCCTACGCCCGCGGATGACCCGTCCTCCTCGTAGACGTCGATGGCCATCCCCAGGCCAGCACCCTGGAGCTGGCCGGCGTACACGGGCAGCGTGGGCAGGCCCGCCATGAAGCATCCGACGAGGTCGGTTCCTCCCGAGATCGGGTTGATCATCACGCCGGGGCCGAGCTGGTCGGCGAGCCACACCGCCGCGGGCTCGGTGAGCGGGGAGCCGGTGACGAGCACCATGCGCAGGCGATCCAGGTCGCGCTCCTCGCCGAGTCGGCAGTCCGCCACGCGCATCGAGTCGATGAGTCGTGCGCCGAGCCCGAGGTGGGTGAGCCCGGCGACATCAGCGAGGTCGAACATCACATCGACACCGGGGTACGCCGGGGACCCGTCGTGCAGGACGAGCGTGGCGCCGGTGGCGAGGGTGGAGATCGCCCAGTTCCACATCATCCAACCGGTGGTCGTGTAGAAGCACAGTCGGTCGCCCGGCCCCGTGTCGGCGTGCAGCCCGGCCTCGGTGAGGTGCTTGAGAAGCACCCCGCCCGCCCGATGCACGAGGCACTTGGGCTTGCCCGTCGTGCCCGAGGAGAAGAGCACGTAAGCAGGATGGTCGAAGGGCAGGCGCGCGTACTCCGGCGCCGCACCCGTGCACGCGCGCTGCGCCTCGGCGAGGGCATCCACGCGGATGAGGCGGTCGGTGCCCGCAACGCAGAGGGCATTGATGCGCGCGACGTCGAGGACGTCGGGGTCCACCGGCGAGGTCAGGTCGTCGGCACCGGGGGCGACGAGCACCGAGCGGACGCTCGGCAGGCCACGGACCAACTCGATGAGGTGGTCTTCACGGTCGAATCTCTTGCCACCCCAGCGGTACGACGTCGTCCCGACGAGCAGCACCGGGTCGAGCTGGCCGAAGCGGTCCACGATCGCCGGGACGCCGAACTCCGGGGAGGCGCTGGAGACGACCGCTCCGAGCGCCAGGGCCGCCAGCGTGACCACGAGGGCGTCGACGCCGACGGGCAGCACCAGCGCCACTCGATCGCCGGGACCGAGGCCGCGCGCTCGCATCGCGGCTGCCGTCTCCGCGACGCGCGCCTCGAGTTCAGCGCCGTCGAGCGACGCGACGATGGCAATCCCGTCGCCCGACTCCGCGGTGTGGATCACCGCGGGCTCGGTAGCCGGACGTGCCCGCAGGTAGTTCTCCGCAAGGTTCAGCCGGGCTGCGGGGAAGAACGTCGCCTCGGGCATCGTGGCCGGCACCGCTGCGACCGGGCCGGGGTCGCCGATGACGTCGTAGAAGTCCCAGATCGCCTGCCAGAACTCGCCGGGCTCCTCCACCGACCACGCCTGGAGTCGCTCGGCATCCGCCAGGTCGCGCCCGGTGCGCTCTCCGGCGTACGCCGCGAAGCGCGTGATCGCCGCCCTCTCGGTCCACGCCGGATCGGGGGTCCACACGACGGGCGCTTCCGGGCTGCCGGGATCAACCACGGCGGAATCCTGCCACCGGGCGTACCGTGGACCCCCACCGGAGGGAGGCGGACACGTGACGGCACGGGTCTTGAGCGCACAGGATGCCCTGTGGCTCACCATGGATCGCCCGAACAACCTCATGGTGATCGACGGCATTCTCATGCTCCGCGGCGTCCCCGACTGGGACACCCTGCTCAGCGTCGCCCGCGAGCGTGTGCTGGAGCGCTTCCCGGTGTTCACCTGCCGGCCGATCGCGCAGGGTCGCGACTGGGCGTGGGAGCCGGACCCGGACTTCGACATCGCCCGTCACGTCCAGCGCGCGACCCTGCCGGCGCCCGGGGAGATCGCGCAGTTGGAGGACTACGTCGCGTCCCGTCGATCGCGACCCATGGACCGCGCACACCCGCTGTGGGACGTCACCCTCGTCGATGGCCTCACCCTCGCCGACGGGACGCCGGGCTCGGCCCTGGTGTCGCGCTTCCACCACGCCGTGGCCGATGGCGTCCGCCTCACCATGGTGATGCTCAGCCTGTGTGATGAGGAGGACGCGCAGATCTCCGCGCGGGTGGCCCGCGAATCCACGCCCATCGGGCCCGCCGACGTGATCGGCGGGCTGCTCTCCGCGACGGCCGCCATCGTCGCCGACTCCGTGCGCCTGACCGGCAAGGTCGCGGCCGAGGTCCTGCGCGATGGCACCCGCGCCATCGAGCGCGGGGCCGCCCTCGGCAGCGACCTGGTGCGCCATCCCGATCGACTCGCGGATGCCCTCGACCTCGCGGGCGTGGAGAGCAGGGTCACCAACGACATCTCCACGGTCGCGAAGCTCCTTCTGCGGGGCCCCAGCGTCGAGACGGTCTGGTCAGGGACGCCGAGTACCGACAAGGCGATCGTGTGGTCGCCCCCGTTGCCCCTCGACGCGGTCAAGGCAGCCGGCCGGGCGCACGGCGCCACCGTCAACGACGTGCTCATCACCGCAGTGGGCGGGGGGCTGCGACGCTACCTCGAGGCGCGCGGCGACCGCGGGGTCGACGAGGTTGCCTGGATGGTGCCGGTCAACCTCGTGCCCCTCGACGACAACCTTCCCGAGGACCTCGGCAACTTCTTCGCGCTGGTGATGATCGTGCTCCCTCTGACGCCCGCAGACCCGGTCGAGCGCCTCGCCGCGACCCAGCGGCGCATGAACCACATCAAGCACTCCGACGAGCCGGTGCTCACCTTCGGCATCCAGCGGGGCATCTCCGCGGCTCCCGCTCCTGTCGCGGTCGGACTCACCGACTTCTTCGCCAACAAGGCGGTCGGCGTCCTCACGAACGTCCCCGGTCCACGCACGCCCATCACCTTCGCCGGAGTCGAGGTCGACCAGGTCATCGGCTTCGCCCCCTGCTCGGGCGACCAGCCCATGACCGCGACGATCTTCTCGTACGCCGACACCGTGACCCTGGGGTTCGCCGTCGACGCCGTCCTCGTCCCCGAGCCCCGCGAGCTCCTCGAGGCCACCCTCGCCGAACTGGATGCCCTGGTAGGAATGCCCCGTGGATGAGGAGCTCTACACCTCGGTGATGCTCACGATCGCCCAGGGATTCGAGGCGGTCGCGGCGGCGGTGCTCGTCATCGGCCTG
>JAPOJD010000143.1 GCA_029978585.1 Actinomycetota bacterium | reverse complement strand
TCTCTCCCTCGCGAATGTCGACGCGCGCTGGGCCGTCCGAGGTCATGACGTTCACGTGCATGTTGCCCCTGACCTGGTAGAAGACCTCCTCGTAGGGGTCGACGTGGAAGTCCGTGCGCTGATTGGGCCCCCCGACCACCATGACGATGAAGTCCTCGTGCCCGGGGAACATCTCCTTGTTAGCCACGGGCGGCTTGAGCGAAGGCCCGTGCTCGGCGACCCAGGCATCGAAGTTGAGGGTCTCGGTGATGTCGGACATTGCTACTCCTCCTTGTCCGCTTGGCGGATCGCCACCGCGGTGATCTCGATGAGCAGGTGGGGGTGGGGAAGCTCGCGCACGGCGACCGTGGTGCGCGTCGGGCCCGAGAAATCGAAGTACTCGGCGTAGACCTCGTTGTAGCCCGCGAAGTCGGCCATGTCGACGAGGTACGTCGTCACCTGGACGACGTCGGCGAGATCGGCGTCGACGGACCTCAGGATGTCGCGGATGTTCTCGATCACCGCCCGGGTCTGCTCCCGGATGTCGAGGCGCGTGCTGCCGTCAGCATCCACGTGAACCCCGGCGAACGTGTCGTCGGCGCGGCGGCTGCTGGTGCCGGACACCCACACCTGGTCGCCGACGACCTTGACATGGGGGTAGGCGCCGCGCGGGGTCGCCTTCCCCGGCACCACCTTCGCGGTCATGTCGCTCATTCTGCCCCTGGCCTCAGGGCCGCCGTGAGGAGGTCGCGGCGAAGGGCGGACACGGCCGACTCCGGGTCGAGGATCTCGTAGTGGGTGTCGCCGGGGATCACGGTGAGGTCGGCGTCGATGCCGTGCGCACGCAGATGCGCGAGGTATGCCTCGCTCTGGGAGACCGGCACGTCGACGTCGTTCGTGCCGTGCAGCAGGACGCGCCTGCCGAACGGATCAGGGATCAGGGCGTGAGGGTCGCTGACGGCGTAGCGCTCGGGGACGTCCTCGGGCCGTCCGCCGAAGAGCGTGTCGATGGCGCCGTCTCCGAGCCGCTCGCGGCTGCCGAGGGCCAGGCAGGCCACGGGCGCGTGCAAGACGACCAGGTCGAACATCGGTGCCTGCGGATTCGCCGCGGGTGCGTCGGGCGGCAGGTGGCGTCGAGACGTCGCCCACGCCGCGATCCCGCCGCCGGCGGAGTGGCCCAGGATCGCGCGGCGCGACACGTCGATGCCGTGCCGGGCGCCGCGGGCCAACGCCCATTCGATGCCCGTCGCGGCATCGACCTGGGTGGTCGGCCAGGGGAACTCGTAGGTGCGGTATTCCAGGCTCCACACGGCGAATCCGCGCGCGGCCAGGTCGAGTGCGGTCGCCTCCTCGAGGTCGAGCCTCCACACCGGACGCCAGTAGCCGCCGTGGACGAGCACGACGAGGGGGGCGCCGTCGGTGTCGGGCAGGAACCACTCGCCGAACTGGCGGGGATGATCGCCGTACGGCTCGACGAGGCGACGCATCTCAGGCCAGCCGGCGACGCAGCGCGTCGGCGGCGCGCCAGCAGTCGAGGTACGACGAGTAGAGAGGAATCGGGGCGAAGCGGATGATGTCGGGATTGCGGGTGTCGGCCACGACCCCGTCCTCGTCGCGCAGTGTCGCGGCAAGGGCTTTGATGTCGGTGGAGAACCGCACCGACAGTTGCGCACCATGTCGTGCCGGATCTACCGGGGTCACGATCGACATCGCGTCGGCGCCCACCTCGGCGATGACCTCCTCGAAGAGCTCGCGTAGGTAGCCGGTGAGGCGCAGGCTGCGCTCGCGGAGGGTGGGCATGCCGACGCGGTCGAAGATCCGCAGCGACGTCTCGACCGGTGACATGGAGAAGATTGAGGGGTTGGACACCTGCCAGGCGTCGGCCGTGGCCGGGGGATCGAAGGTCTCCCGCATCTCGAAGCGGATGTCGGCGTCGGTGCCCCACCAGCCAGCGAGGCGGTGCGTATGCCGGTCGCTGGCGTAGCGCTCGTGGATGAACGCACCGGCCATGGCTCCGGGCCCGGAGTTGAGGTACTTGTAGGAGCACCAGGCGGCCCAGTCGACGTTCCAGTCGTGCAGGGCCAGCGGCACGTTGCCGGCCGCGTGGGCGAGGTCCCACCCCACGACCGCCCCGACCTCGTGCCCGGCCGCGGTGATGGCGGGCATGTCCATCCACTCGCCGGTGAGGTAGTTCACCCCGCTGAAGATCACCTGCTGGAGCTCATCGCCGATGTCGCGGGCGGCGGCGACGACGTCCTCGGTGCGCAGGATGTCCTCACCGGGGCGAGGGCGCAGCCGGATCACGTGTTCCTGGGGGTCGAGGCCGTGCCACTCCACCTGGGATGCGATGGCATACCCGTCGGAGGGGAACACGAGGTGCTCCATGAGGATCTTCGTGCGCGCGCCGACCGGCCGGTAGAACGTGGCCATGAGCATGTGCAGGTTGACGGTGAGGGAGTTCATGATGACGACCTCGTCTGCCGACGCGCCGACGAGCCGGCCGGCCGGCTCCTTGAGGTCGTCGTCGTAGTCCTTCCACGGGCGCGGGCCCTCGAGCTGTCCCTCCACGCCCCAGCGCTCCCAGCGGTCCAGTTCGAGGTCGAGAGCGGCGCGCGTCGCCTTGGGCTGCAGGCCGAGGGAGTTGCCGGCGAAGTAGGCGATCTCGTCGTACGCCGCCCCCGGGGCGGCCGGAGAGGGAGTCCCGTGCCCGGGGAGCTCACCCCATCGCGGGACATGGAACTCCTCGCGCCAGCCCGGATCGGCCGCGTCGAGCGCGGCGTCGTAGTCCCGCATGGGTCAGATTCTGGTCCGTGCCGACCACAGTTCGGGGAAGGCCTGCCGCTGGAGGCTGCGCTCGAGCCAGGCGAGGCCCGCCGAACCGCCCGTGCCCCCCTTGGCGCCCATGGCGCGGCGGACGGCCATGAGGTGCCAGTAGCGCCAGTCGCTGAACTGCTGGGCGGCGTCGGTGAGGGCCTCCGCGAGCTGCCGGAGTGGGTCGGTGCGCCCGGTGGCGCCGTACAACTCGACCCAGGCATCCTCCACCCCAGCGTGGGCCGCGTAACTGGCGGAGAGCTCCCGGTCGAGGACCTCGGCCGGGATCGCGTAGCCCTGCCGGGCGAGGTAGCGCAGGACATCGTCGTACAGGCTCGGTGCCTCGAAGGCGGCCAGCAACTCGGCGTAATGGTCGCCAGCCACGTTCTTGTGCGGTCGGAGTAGCGCGGGGTCCTTGAAGCCGAGGAGGAACTCCAGGTGACGGTAGAGGAAGGACTGGAATCCAGATGCCTCCCCGAGGGCCTCGCGGAAGGCGTTGAAGTCCGGTGGAGTCATCCAGCGGAAGCTGATCCACGAAGCGTTCAGGGCCGTGAAGTGGTCGTTGGCTCGTCGGAGCGCGACGAGCGCTTCGCTGAGATCGTCCTCGCGGAGGAAGCGCTGCGCCGTGCGCCACTCGAAGGCGATGAGATTGAAGTACAGCTCCATGATCTGCGAGCAGACGAGGAACATGTACTCGCCGGGCTCGTCCGTCGCGGTGCGCTGGAGGGTCGCGAGCGTCGAGGCGCGAACGTAGGCGTCGTACGGCGTGGTGTCCTCGAACTCGACCTTCGGGGCGGCCGGGGAGCGCTTCGACGGATTGCGGCGGCTGGTCATGAGGGCAGTCTGACCGTTCCTGCCGGGCCAGCGCATGGACTTAGGGCCCGACTTCCCGTACGGGTATCCTTTGCCCATGGCACGCCGTCGTTCCCTGATCGCCCTGTCAGCCGCCGTGCTTGCGGCCGTGAGCCTCTCGGCGGGATGCACGTCCGAGGGGTCCGCCGAGGGCGCCGGGGACGGCACGGCCGGTTCGCCATCGGTGCCGACTGCGCTGCCGTCGGATTTCCTGCCCGAGACCCCCGCGCCGACGGGCAAGCCGGATGCCCCGGTGGTCGTGCCCATGGACGAGCTACTCGTCACGGTCACGGTCGGCGGGATCGCGGAGTTCGAGGTCCCCGAGGGGGAGGAGACCGACTGGACCATCCGCAGCTCGGACAGCTCCATCGTGGAGGTTGTCCCGGGGGCCGATGGCCAGTACCCCAGCGCCCGTGGGGTCGCCGAGGGAACCACCGACGTCTTCATGGTCAACCCCGAGGGCGAGCAGGTCGGCTACATCATCACCGTCGTCCCCTAGCCCCGGCGGGCGGATGCTGGTAACGAATCAGCCACACCTGGGGCGAGTCGGGAACGCGCCCCCCCGGGAGCCCGTCACAGGACCGGAAGCCGCTGTGGCGGCGCAACAACGAGCGCGGGGAACCCCCGCCGAGAAGGAAGAGGTCACCATGCACCGCACCACACGTCGCGCCCTCACTGTCGCGGCGGCTGCCGTCCTCGCCGTAGGCGGGGGCGCCATCCTCACCGCGTGTTCGTCCGGCAGCGGCTCCAGCACCAGTTCGAGCGCCGCTACGTCGGCCCCGGCGCCCGCTGATTCCCCGATGGGAGGTTCCCAGGTGATCGGCCCCGTCATTGTCGAGCCCGGTCAGACCACGGCGCAGACCACGGTCGGCCGCGGCCTGTACTTCAACGTGCAGGATCCGACGGCCTGGAGCATCGAGACCAGCGACGAAGCGGTCGTGGACGTCACCCCCGGCAAGGACGACGGCTCGTCGGTGAGCGTCCCCTTCGGCGACGCTCTCGCCCCCGGGAAGGCAACGATCGACCTGTTCAAGAACGACGGCAGCGAGACCTGGACCATCGAGGTCACCGTCACCCAGTAGGACACCAGGACGGGTCGTCCGCGGTCGGCCGCGCCGACCCGCCCGACGACCTTCGACGACGCCGGCGCCTCCCCCCTCGGGCGCCGGCGTCGTCCATTCCGCCCGCGGGCCCTTGACCTGTGCGCGACACTGGGCGGGTGGAGGTCTTCGGTGCCCTGGTCGTCCTGCTCTTCATCGTCGCCGTTCCCGTCCTCATCGTCCTGGCCATCATCGGGATCGTGCAGTTCAACAAGCTTCGCCGCCTCGACGTCCAGTGCGACGGGGCCCTGGGGGACATCGACACGCTCCTGACCAAGCGAGCCGACCTGGTACCCAACCTGGTCGAGACCGTGAAGGGGTCACGCGACTTCGAGGCCTCGACGATGCAGGCCGTCACACAGGCCCGCGCCCGTACCGAGACCGCGCGCT
>JAPOJD010000133.1 GCA_029978585.1 Actinomycetota bacterium | reverse complement strand
TGCCTTCACGCCGTTCCCTATCTGGCCGGGGCAGGAGGAGGCGCGAGGAATCTTCGTGCGCCGGACGCCGGTCCTGTCCGAGACCGCGACGCGGACGCTCTACGTGCACGGTCTCGGCGGCTCGTCGCCCAACTGGACCGACCTCATGGGCCTGCGCATGCCCGCCTCGCCCGGCATCGCATTGGACCTTCCCGGCTTCGGGTTCTCCGCGCCCGCATCTCGGCACACGCTGCACGCGCACGCCGACGCGGTCATCGGCCTGCTCGATGACGAGCGCTGCGGCCCGGTCGACCTCGTGGGCAACTCCATGGGCGGGGCGGCATCCGTGCTCGTGGCCGCGCAGCGCCCCGACCTCGTGAGGTCGCTCACGCTGCTTGGCCCTGCGCTGCCGGGGCAGCCGCCGAGACTCGCGCACCTGCCCATCCTCCTGTCGGGAGTCCCCGGCGTGCGCGACAAGATGCGTGAGATGACGCTGCGCCAAACGCCTTCGCAGCGAATGCAGGGACTCCTCGACCTCATCTACTACGACCCGTCGTGCGTCAGCCCGCAGCGCCGCGCGGAAGGCATCGCCGAACTCGAGCGACGCGACGCGCTCGCACACTCGTGGACGGCCTTCTCGGAGTCCGCCCAGTCTCTCGGTGCCGCCGTGCTGCAGCGCCGCGGCGCCCGCATGTGGCAGGCCCTGCAGGGCGTTCGTGCGCCGGTCCTCGGCCTCTTCGGTACGCACGACAAGCTCGTGAACGTGGGCATCGCGCCCAAGGTTGCGCGCAGGATCAACCGCGGGCGCGTCGTAGTGATGCCGCGCATGGGCCATGTTCCGCAGATGGAGGATCCGGTGCAGGTCGCCGACCTGATGGCGGCCTTCGAGCGAGAGTTCGTGGGCTGATCAGCCTGTGTGAACCCGCACGCCGCGGGTGACCTGGACGTAGAGTCTCGCCCTGTTCACCGTGCAGGACAGCACGTGGCCGCCTGCTGACCTGTCCGTGGTGAGTCCGTGCAGGTGCAGCCCCGGGGCGCCGATGCCCATCGCGCTCGCACCGGTGCGGAAGCCGACGAGCGTCGCCCTCACATCGGCGAGCGGGAACACCGTCTGGTCGGCGACGACGTCGGACAACGGAGGGTAGGGCTGCTCCTGCCGCGGCACGCTCCGAGCGCTCAGGGAGTCGAAGGATCCGGAAACTCGTACGGCGACGACGCCGTCCGTGGTGCCGGCGAGTTCGTCGATGACGGGCGTGAGTGCGCTGCATTCCGTGCCTGCCGGGATGCTCACCGCGGCTTGGGGTGCGAAGGCGACGCCCTGGAAGAACGGCGTGGTGCTGTCGAGGTCCGCCGGTGCGGGGATTCCATCCGTGCCGACGCGGTAGACGGTGCCGCCGATGAGGACAAGTTCCCCGTCGAGGTGATCGAACGTGCCGAGGCCGATCGTGGCCTTGCCGAGGACGTCGGAGATCGGCATCAGGCCGGTGTAGTCGGGCGTGACGAGGTAGTCGTACGTTCCCGCCTGGGTGACCCAGCGCGTCGGGGCCGGCGCCGCGGACGGGGCAGGCAGGGCCGAAAGTGCGACCGCGGCCGTGGCGAGGAAGGCGGTGGTGACGGCGGCTGCCGTGCGGAGTATCACACGCACATCATGACGGGGGCGGGCTGCCGTCGGTCCGGCCCCCCGGCGACGTGAGCCGGCCGAGCTCGACGAGCCGCATCTTGCCGGACCGCTCGGCAGCTCTCCACGGCGCGCGCAAGGCGAGAATCCCGGGAATCAGCCCGAGGGACACGACGAGAAGCGATCCGACACCCGCGGCGAGCCCCAGCGTGGCGGTGATCCACAGCAACACCGCGAGGATGAGCGCTGAGAGCCCGGTGCCCAGAAAGGTCCGCAGGACATCAGACCCCTTCCGTCCCATGTCCGCCGCCATGAGCCCTGTGGCCAGCAGCGGCGAGAGCGTGTAGAGGTTGGCCTCCATCGCGGGCACCCACCCGAAGGCACTGGCCCAGTACAGGCCCGCCCAAGCAACCAGGGCGCCAAGCATCAGGGCAACCATCCCGCGCTGACGCCAGGAGAGCACCACGCGCCGCTCGATGACGATCATGGCGACCTGGGTCGTCAGCGCTGCGGCACCGACCGCGAGGAATGCCTCGGGCGAGAAGAACTCCACGATGAAGAGCGCCCCGATGAATCCGCCGCTTCGCAGGTCAAGACTGAATCGGAGTACCGCTCCGATGAGGATGACCGCGATGACCGCATAGGGGATGAGGTCGGTGGGAATCCGCTGAACGAACGGCACGTCGTCGGTGGTCCCCCGGGGGAGTCCCTGCAGGAGGAGGAAGACCGGGACGCAGATGGCGAGAGTGATGGCAGACACCAGGCCGAGGGCCAGCATGGTCTGGGGGAAGCCCTGGTGCGACACGTCATAGGCGATCAGCCCCGGGATCACGAAGGCACCGAAGGTGATCGCCAGCCCCAGCGGTTCGCCGAGGGAGATCCACGGGGGCACGATCGCGGCGAGGACGGCGGTGAGAAGCGCCCCGACGAAGACGGAGATGGTGAACTGCCAGGAGCGCGGGAGGCCGAAGAACCGGAGGACGAACCCGCGGACGACGATGAGGGTGATCAGTGTCACCAGGACTGAGCCGAGCAGCGTGCTCCACTGCCCCGTCACGACCAGGATCGCGACGTACCCGCCCGTGACGCTCCCGCCGCCGACGAGGTGCAGCCGGGTGTAGACGGCGAAGGCGACTCCGACGGATAGCACGAGCAGTAGCCGGAAGAGCGCGGGATCCTCGAAGAGGTTGTTCACAGGACACCCGACCCGTAGAACTTCTCGCGAACAAGGTCGGCGACGTACTGGTGATTGTTCTCCATCGCGATGATGCCGATGTTCTCGGGCGTCTCGCCCGCGATGTGGGTCGCCATATCGGCGAGGCGGCGGAAGATTGGGCGCTGGCCGAAGCCCCAGATGCTCACCCGAGCGATGCGATCGTCTGTCCAGCCACTCCTGCGGGCGACGTGGCGCACCAGGACGTCCGGCTCTCCAACGATGACGAGCCCGTCGACGTCCTCCGGGGTGACGCTCGCGGCGAATTGCATGGCTCGCAGTGGCCTGTCCCAGCGCGTCACGAGCATGCCGAGGACGACCGCACCTTCGGGCATTTGCGCCCGGGCGTCCAGCAGGGCGGGTGTCAGGCTGTCGGTGTCGTTCACCGATCCGATGTCGCGGTAGGTCCAGGTGATGCCGTCAATGACGGAGGCCGCTGCCACCACGGGCAGCGGCTCCTTGCTTGCGGACGCGATGCCGGCGAGTGCCGTCGCGGGCTCTACCCCGGCGTACTCGGCCACCGCGATGGCCATGGCGAGGTTGTCCGGGTGTGCGTTCGGCGCTGCCGCGAGGACGTTGGCGGGGAGGGTGCGACCGCTGACGGCGTCGACATCCACGTCCTGCAGTGCCGCCTCGTAGCGCAAGATGCTCAAGGTGCCGACCCGGTGCTCGGACGTGACCAGCAGGTGGGCACCGGGAAGGGCCAGCGACAGCGAGATCGCGATCTCTCCCAGGCTGGTGCCCTCCTCCTCGAGGTGATCCCAGAGCGCATTGGTGATGACGACGACATCGGGCCTGACGATGCGCCTGCTGACGAATTCGATGAGATCAGGGGTGACCGCCATGCATTCGAGGACAACGGCCTTCGGAGGCGGTCCCGAGCGCTTCAGGTTGCGGTGCACCGTCTCGAGGACCTCGAGGATGCTCACCTGACCCACGCGGTTGGTGCTGTACTCGTGCCCCTGGGTGTCGAGTTCCCGAGAGGCCGTCCCCGTCATCTTCGCGATCGCGGGAATGCCGCCGGCATGAAGCGCGCCATGGATGAGTCGCACGGTCGAGGACTTGCCGCGGGTGCCCGTCACCAGAACGCGCAGCGGGATGGCCCGCAGCGCTCTGAGCGCCCGGGTGGACCACACGTACCAGACGACGAGTACGGCGATGAGGGTGGTGGTGGCAAGGACAGCGGAGAGGGACTGCTGGGTCAGCAGGTCGTCGCGCACATGCGTGCGTAAGGCCTCCCAGGCATCCCCCACGGTTTCAGGGTGCCACGCTGCGTTCGATCACGTGGGGAGTTGCGTACGCTGACGCCCATGTCCGAGTCCCCATCGTCAGGTTCCTCGCCCCGGCAGGGCGGGCGCGCGGTGCCCTTCGTCCTCGGCCTCGTGACGGGCGTCGTGATCGCTGCGTTGGTCGCGGGTGCCCTACTCCTGATCAACCGCTCGTCTCAGCCCGCGGCGGCAGACCCGGCGGCCGTGGAGGCGACGATGAAGTCGCTGGGGCTCACCGACTGCACCAACTCCGCAGCGCCGACCGAGGGCAAGATCTTCACCGCGCAGAACGTCATCTGCCAGGCGCCCGGAGACGAGGAGCGCAAGGTGTCGGTCGCCGTGGTGACGAAGAACTTCGAGGGAGCGCGCGCGGACCTGTGTCGCGATGCCTTCGACGGCTCGATCGACGAGGTGCGGATCGTCACGGATCGCTCAAGCGTCATCGCCATCGGCGGCAAGGGCATGCTGGAGTGGCCCGACGATCCCAACGCTGACCAGGTGGCGCAGGCGCTAGGAGCCCAGGTGACGCTCGTCGGGGATTTCTGCGCGATCTGATCTGAGTCATCTGATTCGTGGGGGCTGCTAGCCGCTCGTCACGCGCGCGTAAACCGCGTGGGCGATCTCCGGCGGGGCGCTGAGGACAAGCCTGCGGTAGGGCTCCTCGTGCAGCTCCAGGATGAGGCCTGGCTGGCTGTGGTGGACGGCGCAGAAGTCCTTGCCGCCGCGGTAGCGCATGCGACCAACGACGATCACGTGCGGGATTCCGATGCCGGGGGCCCGCCAGCCCTGCAGGTGCGGCCACATGTCCGTGATGACGTCGACCTTGTCGATGTGCTCCCAGGCAACGGTGAAGTCCCCCTGGAAGGTGCCGAAGCGCTCCCACTTCCCAAGATGCACGGCCAGGCAATCCGGGCGGAGTTCCAGGGAGGCCACGATCCCAGTCTGGTCCCTGATCGGGACCTGAGGACGACGAGGTCCGGATGTCGGCCCTTCCTGGCATGCTCAGGCCATGGCCCACCCTGCTCGCCCGCCGACCGTCGTGCGCGTGGGTACGACGCCGGCTCCCACGCGCCCGTGGTCGGCCACCGCGATCGACCAGTTCCACGGCTGCCCGCTGAAGTACTGGTGGCAGCGTGTCGAGAGGTGGGAGACACCGACCACGCCGCCTCTCGTCATCGGCCGCGCCGTGCACACTGCACTGGAGCGTCTGCTGGCCCTGCCTCCCGAGGAGCGCGTCCCCGAGCGTGCCGAGGAGTTCCTGGCCCTCGCGGTCGCGGAGGAGATGGAACTCGCTGCGGGCCAGGGCATCGATGAGGACGACGTACGCGCCGGCAGCGCTGCGGCGATGGAGTCGTACTGGCGCACGGAGACGCCCGAGGCGATCGAGGTTGCCCCCGATGGGCTTGAGCGCAAGGTGGAGACGGACCTCGCGGGACTGCCGTTCCTCGGGCATATCGACCGCGTTGCCGTGGTCGACGCTGGGATGCGCGTCACCGACTACAAGACTGGCGCTCCCAAGCCGCGCTACTGGTGGGGATACTGGCGTCAGCAGCTCCTCTACGCTGCGGCCCTGTCCGAGCTCGGCGAGCCGGTCGCGGAGGTCGAGCTCCTCTACCTCCGCCAGCCACGCTCAGTGCGTCGGCCTGTGTACGACGCGGCCGTGGCTCGGGCGATCGCCGATCTCGAGACCGCCCATGAGCAGCGCGACCGCATGTGTGCCGACGGCGCCTGGGAGGCGCGCACCGGTCCGCTGTGCAAGTACTGCGACTTCCGCATCGCCTGCCCGGCGCAACGCCCCGGCGCCCCCGTCCCCGGAACCCCGGAGAGCGATGACCTGC
>JAPOJD010000022.1 GCA_029978585.1 Actinomycetota bacterium | reverse complement strand
TCCCCGAGGAGTCGTCGATGACCGTCGCTGACAACTCGGCCTCGATGCGTCGTCGAACCTGGCTCGTCCTCGTGCCCTGCGTGTCGGCGTACTCGACCTCCTCCCGAACCCAGTTCGCGCGAGCATCCGCATGGGCCACCCGGGAGTCCGCGAGCAGCCCGGCGCTGCGATCGACGAGAAGACCGACGCGCTCGGACTCCGGCACGTCGAAAGGGTCGAGTTGGTACGGCGACTCCCAGCGTCCGACATGGACCGGCTCGGGAGCGATCTCCACGCGCCGGGTAGTGAGTGGCCGACTCCGTCGGGCGATGGCCACCGCGCGCTCCGCGACGCGCACGGCCTCGTCCGGGGTCACGCGGTCCGAAGCCGCGAAGCCCCAGCACCCGTCGACGATGACGCGAACGCCGAGGCCGACGGCCCAGTCCTCGGCCGCCGACTCGAGGTGGGCATCTCTGGCAGCCATGAATCCGGTACGGGTGCGCACGATGCGGGCATCGGCATGGTCCGCTCCGAGGTCCGCGGCCCTGCTGAGGGCTGATTCCAGTTCCTGCCCTTCGCTCACGGCGTCGGCCCCGGGTCCGTGGCGGCGGATCCCGCAATCGCCTGCTCCTCGGCGTCGCGCGGCGACTTCAGCCAAATCCCGATCGGAATGAGCAGGAGCAGGCACATGTTGCCCAGCCACGGGACGAAGTAGGTGACGCACGCCGCGAAGACGAAGACGACGGTGAAGGCACCGCTCCGGAAGCGCGCACGCGAGGCCATCGCGACCTCCCAGGCCGGCAGCTGAGCCGGGTCGATCAGATCCCGGTGCTTGTTCATATGCCGGGTGGTGAGCCATCCCATGAGGCTGATGAACGCCAGCGTGGCCCAGTAGAGCACCCCGGGGCCGCCGATGTCCTGCCCGCCGTCGCTCGCCATCCGAGTGCCCTCGTAGAGCCGGCTGGGCCAGGGGAGGAAGACGAAGCCCATGAGCCAGAAGATCATCAGCCAGAAGATCGCCGAGTCGTAGGCCTGAAGCCGGTTGACGATCTTGTTGTGGACACCCCACATGAGAGCGACCACGACGAACGTCACCGCGAACGTCTGGATCTGGCCGAAGTTGGCCGCGATGACGTCACGCATCGTCTGCCCCGGGCCGGGCCCCTCGATGTCGACGAGGGGCAGCGCCAGGATCGTGATGGCCACTGCGACCACGGCATCACTGAAGTTCAGCAGCCGGTCCAGCGACCGTCCGGTGCGCACCTCTCCCCAGGCCACGCCCGGATCGTCCCACGCGCGGGCCCGAGCCGTCGCCAGACCCCGCCGACGCGCTACGGTCAGCGCCGGAGGAGGCGGTCATGGCAGCAGTGGCGCTCGTAACGGGCGGCAATCGAGGAATCGGCCTCGCGACGGCTCTTGCCCTGCGCGACGCGGGCTTCACCGCGGTGGCTGCCTGCCGATCCGGCAGTGCCCCCGAGGGGCTGCCCGCGGTCGCTCTTGACGTGACGTCCACGGAGTCAGTGGACGACGCTTTCGCCTCTGTGGAGCGCGAGCACGGACCGGTCGAGGTGCTCGTGGCCAATGCGGGCATCACGCGCGATGGCCTGATCCTGCGGATGAGCGACGATGACATCACCGAGGTACTGGACACCAACCTCGTGGGCGCGCTCCGCTGCGCCCGAAGAGCCGCGAAGGGCATGGTGCGAGCCCGATCGGGCCGCATCGTGCTCGTGTCGAGCGTGGTGTGGGCGCTCGGCTCCGCGGGGCAGGTCAATTACGCGGCGGCGAAGGCCGGGCTCGTGGGCGCGGGCCGATCGCTTGCGCGCGAACTCGGCGGACGGGGTATCACCGTCAACGTCGTGGCCCCCGGTTTCGTGGAGACGGACATGACGGCGGTCCTCGGGGAGGATCGCACCCGGGAGATCCTCGCCCAGGTCCCGCTTGCAAGACTCGCCTCGCCGCGCGAGGTGGCCGACGCTATTTGCTTCCTGGCAGGCGAGCGGGCGGGATACATCACCGGCGCGGTGATCCCCGTCGACGGTGGCCTCGGCATGGGGCACTGAGCATGGGGCACTGAGCATCGGGCACTGGCCATCGGGCACTGGGCCTCAGCCGCACGGCACGAACCGACGATGACGAACGGAGTGGGAGATGGGCATTCTCGACGGTAGGTCGATCCTGGTCACGGGCGTGCTCACCGACCAGTCGATCGCGTTCCACGTCGCCCGCCTGGCCCAGGACGAGGGGGCGCACGTCGTGCTCACGTCTTTCGGTCGTGCGCTGTCCCTGACGAAGCGCTCGGCAGCCCGGCTACCCCACGAGGCGCCCGTGGTGGAACTCGACGTGACGTCGGAGGACGACCTCGCAACACTCGCCGATCGGCTGCCCGTGCAGCGGCTCGACGGTGTCCTCCACTCCATCGGATTCGCCCCGGAATCCGCGCTGGGCGGGCGCTTCCTGGACACGCCGTGGCCGGATGTGGCCACGGCCGTCCAGGTGTCCGCGTACTCGCTTGCATCCCTGAGCGTCAGTTGCCTGCCCCTGATGGAACGGGGGAGTTCCGTGGTCGGCCTCGACTTCGACGCCACCGTGGCGTGGCCGGCGTACGACTGGATGGGCGTTTCCAAGGCGGCCCTGGAATCCTGCGCGAGGTACCTCGCCCGGGACCTCGGTCCTCGCGGCATCCGCGTGAACCTCGTTGCAGCCGGCCCCATTCGCACCATGGCGGCCAAGAGCATTCCCGGCTTCGACGCATTCGAGGAGGTGTGGTCCTCCCGCGCCCCGCTGGGGTGGGACCTCGATGATCCGGGGCCAGCAGCACGTGCCTGCGTGGCGCTCCTTTCGGACTGGTTCCCCGCGACGACGGGCGAGATCGTCCACGTGGACGGCGGGGTCCACTCGCAGGGAGCCTGACGTGCCGCGCACCCTTCTCCTCCTCCGGCACGCCAAGTCTGCCTACCCGCCGGGCGTTGCCGATCACGACCGTCCGCTTGCCCCGCGGGGCCAGGGCGACGCGCCCGCGGCGGGGCGCTGGCTCGCGGAGCACTACCCGGCCATCGACGCTGTCGTGCTGTCCCCGGCGCGGCGTACCCGGGAGACCTGGGCCCTGGTCAGCGCCGAGGCTCCAGGTCCGTGGCCCGACGCCGTCCTGGAGCCGCGCATCTATGAGGCGGAGGCCGGGTCCCTCCTCGACGTCGTACGGGCGCTTCCCTCCACCGCTTCCGAGGCAATCCTCGTGGGGCACAACCCGGGGCTGGAGGACCTCGCCGGCTTCTTGGCCGGAGACGCCGATCCCGAGGCCCTGGGCCGCCTGCACACCAAGTTCCCGACGTCGGCCATCGCCGTGATCGAGGTGGCGGGGGAGTGGGCAGACCTCCCGCGTGGCGCGCGACTCAGCCGGGTGGAAGTTCCGCGCGGCTAGCGGTCCCGACAATGCCGTCGGCGGCGTCGGCGGTCTCGACCTCCTCGCGGGTGACGCCGAGGAGGAAGAGCACGGAGTCCAGGTAGGGGACCGTGACCGACGCGTCCGCCGCGGCCTGGACGGTGGGTTTCGCGTTGAACGCGACACCGAGCCCCGCAATCTCCAGCATGTCCAGGTCATTGGCCCCGTCGCCGATGGCGATCGTGCGCGAGAGTGGGACACCGAACTCCGCGGCAAACTCCTCGAGCGCCTGCCGCTTCCCCGCCCGATCGACGATGGCGCCCTCGATGCGCCCGGTGAGTCGACCGTCCACGACCTCCAGGGAGTTCGCACGCACCCGGTCCACGTCGAGGTCTCGCGCCAGGCCCTCGATGACCGGGGTGAACCCGCCGGAGACCAGGCACACGTGGAATCCGAGCCGCTTGAGCGTTCGGCACAGCGTGCGCGCGCCCGGAGTGAGCCTGATGCGCTGGGCGACGTCGCCCAGGGCGGACTCGGGTAGCCCCTCGAGCGCGGCGACACGTGCGCGAAGGGACTCGGCGAAGTCCATCTCGCCACGCATCGCAGCCTCGGTGATCGCGGCCACGCGATCGCGTGCTCCGGCGAGATCGGCGAGCAGATCGATCACCTCGTCCTGGATGAGCGTCGAGTCCACGTCCATGACGACCAGACGTTGTCCGCGCCGGGTGAGCCCAGCGGCCTGGACCGCCACATCGACGCCCATCTCGCGAGCGCGAGCAGACAGGATGCGCCGCATCTCCAGGACGTCGATGCCCGACCCTTCGAACACGACGGCGGTGACGGGGTACGACGCGATGCGGCGGATCCGATCGATATTCCCGCCGCGCTGGGCGATCTCCGTCGCCAGGTCGGCAACGGCGCCGGGACGCAGTGGCGCGCCGAGGACGGTGACGTGCACGCGGCCACGGCCCGACTCGACCTCCTCAGGTGCGCCCGGCACGGTCTCGGCCTCCATCCCCAATTTCGATGCAGCACTGTGCACGACGGCACGGATGTCCCCCACATCCTGGGCGCGTAGCCCGAGGAGGACCGCCAGCACGAGCCGACCGCGCACCACGAGTTGCTCGAGGTCCAGGACTGTTACGGGGTACGGGCGCAGGGCATCGAACAGGGCCGCGGTCACCCCGGGCCGGTCACGACCGCTGAGGATGGCAAGGAGAGAGCCGTCCATGGCCACACCCTAGGGTCCGTTAAGCGGGCGGCCGGTGCCACGGGGTCGAGCACTGAATGCCACTTCGATCGCGGAGCGGGCGGCGCGATCCACGACGTCGAGCTGGCGGCGATGGCATACGTCCTCGCCCACGGTGACCCCGCGGTCACGTGATCGGGCGAGGGCAACGGCCGCGAGGAGGCGGGCGGCCCGGATCCCCAGGGGGATGTCGGGGACCTGCGACCCGGTAGCCCGCCTCGGCCAGGGAGCTCGCTCCCAGCCGCGGACGAGCGCGTCCCAATCACGGGCATCGGGATTCGTCGGAACGGACGCGGCTGCGTCGTCGAAGTCCGCGGCGGCGGCAAGGACAGCGGCGCGAAGCTCGCGGTCTGCATCCTGAGGCGTCTGCGCCGCCCACGACGGGGCCGAGGGCGTCCCCCCGGCGCCGGGCGCCGAAGCCACCCACATCCACTCGGCGTCCGTCGCCGGGATGAGCCACGTTCTCCGGCCCGTCTGCGAGTCGATGAGGAGGGCGGCCCCCACGTCGTAGGCCGCCAGCGGTAGGTCCAGCACCCCTCGAGCATCGCCGGGTCGCGGCAGCAAGAGCCCCGGCCCGCAGGTACCTGGGGATGAACCGGCCTCCCGTCGCGCGCGCATCCGCGACAGAACGTCTAACCAGCCGAGCCCGCGCGGGGCGCGGAATCCCAGACTGTCGAAGACCCCCAGGAGCGTGTCCACCGGCTCGCCAAGGTCAAGTCCTGCTGACAGCCAGGCACAGGCCACGGCTGCGTCGCGTATTGATCCCTGCACGGGAATGCGCGGATCGTCTCGCACTCCGGACACCCTCGCGACGGTACACACATCCGGTCGGTGGATAGGTTGGGGCCCTGACCGACGGAGTCACCCGGGAGGCCATGTGGACGAGGTGCTTGCCCTCCGTGACGTCGGCGTGCGACGGGGGAGCGCCTGGATCCTCGCGGATGTGACATGGACCGTCCGCCTTGGCGAGCAATGGGTCATCCTCGGCCCCAACGGGGCGGGCAAGTCGACGCTGATGTCCATCGCGGCCGGCCGCATGTTCCCCACCGAGGGCGTGGTCGACATCCTGGGGGAGCGGCTGGGCCGCACGGACACCTCGGAATTGCGGACCCGGATCGGCGTAGTGGGCGCGGGGTCACCGGCCATTCCGCCACGGGAGCGGGTGCGCGATGCCGTGGTCACGGCGGCGTACGGCATCACCGGTCGATGGCGCGAGTCCTACGACGCCGGCGACCTGGCCCGGGCCGATGCCCTGCTGGGCCGACTCGGCATCGCCGAACTCGCCGACCGGCGCTATGGAACGCTTTCCGACGGCGAACGCAAGCGGGCCCAGATCGCCCGCGCCCTGATGGCCGACCCCGAACTGTGCCTGTGGGACGAGCCGGCGGCCGGCCTCGACCTGGGCGCGCGCGAGGACCTGCTTGCGCGTCTGACGCGGATGGCCGCGGACCCCCTGGCCCCCGCCACCGTGCTCGTCACACACCATGTGGAAGAGATTCCGCAGGGCACCACGCATGCCCTCGTCCTGAGGGGAGGGAGAGTCGTCGCCATGGGCCCGATCGACGAGACACTCAGCGATGACACGCTCTCGGTTGCCTACGCCACCCCCATCCGGGTGTTCCGGGTCGGCGAGCGCTGGACGGCGCAGGCGAGCGGCGCGTGACGTCGGCCGCGGGTTCGGCGCGATGGGTATTCGGCGACCAACTCGGCCCGCACTTCCTCGGACCGGAGGAGGAGCGCGGCCGGGACGACGCGGATCGCGTCCTGCTGGTCGAATCGCTCCGGGCGCTCCAACGCCGGCGGTATCACCGGGCCAAGGCCCACCTGATGCTCTCGGCGATCCGGCATCGCGCCGCGGAACTGGGCGACCGCGCCGTGCTCGTGCGAGCGGATACCTACCGCGAGGGCGTCCTGGCTTCGGGTCTGGCGCCGGCGGCCCTGAGCGTGTGCGATCCCACGTCCTACGGCGCCCGAAGGCTGGTCCGCGCTCTTGGGGTGCACGTCCTTCCGGCGCGCGGCTTCGTCACCAGTGAGTCCGAGTTCCGAGCCTGGGCGGAGTCGCGGGGCAAGCGCCGGCTCCTCCTGGAGGACTTCTACCGGGCGGTGCGGCAGCGGACCGGGATCCTCATGGACGGCGAAGAGCCTGTTGGCGGACGGTGGAACTTCGACGCGGACAACCGACTGTCCCCGCCCCGCGGGGCGACAACGCTTGGGCTGCCCGAGCCCTGGTGGCCGCAGGAGGATGCCATCGACGCCTCCGTCCGGGCGGACCTGGACTCGTGGGAGGCCCAGGGACTCATCTCCCTGGTCGGGGACGACGGTCCGCGGCGCTTCGCGGCAACTCGAGACGAGGCGCTTGCAGTCCTGGACGACTTCATTGCCCACCGCCTTCCCGAATTCGGCCCCTACGAGGACGCCGCGCTCGCCGGAGACTGGGTCATGGCGCACTCGCTCCTATCGGTTCCCCTGAACCTCGGCCTCCTGGATCCCCGGGAGGTCATCGACAGAGTGGTGCAGTCCCTGGCCGCAGACGGGGTGCCGCTCAGCAGCGTCGAGGGATTCGTGCGCCAGGTCATGGGCTGGCGTGACTACGTCTGGCACCTGTACTGGCACTTCGGCGAGGACTATGTGGCGGACTCGAACGCGCTGTCCGCACACGAGCCGCTGCCGCGATGGTGGCGCGAACTCGATTCGGGTGCCGTGACGGCGAGGTGCCTGTCCACGGCTATCGGCGAGGTTCGCGAGCGAGGATGGAATCACCACATCCTGCGCCTCATGGTTCTGGGGAACTGGGCCCTCCAGCACGGTTACGACCCCCGGGAGACCACGGAGTGGTTCACCGCCTCCTACGTCGACGCCTATCCCTGGGTGATGGCGGCGAATGTGGTCGGCATGGCCCTGTACGCCGACGGCGGTCGGATGGCGACCAAGCCCTACGCCGGGGGCGGCTCGTATATCCATCGCATGACCGACCTATGCCGAGGCTGCGCGTATTCGCCCACGCAGCGGGTGGGCCCGCGCGGCTGCCCCGTGACCGCGGGCTACTGGTCCTTCCTGGCGCGAAACCGCACGGCACTCGCTGGCAACTACCGGATGGCGCAGCCGCTCAAGGGCCTCGACAGACTGTCGGACCTTGAGGAGGTGCTCCTCCAGGAGCGGGAGCGCGGGGATGCGCCGCCCTGACGACTCGCTGATGTGGCCCGCCGGGTGGTCCGTCGCCGAGGTCGACGATCCGAGCGACCCGCGCCTGCATCCCTTCCGCGACCTCACCGATACGGAACTGCGCCTGCGTGTGGAGCCCGAGGGGGGCTTCTTCATGGCGGAGGGGCGGCTCGTGATCGAACGAGTTGCGCGTTCGGGATACCGCATCGGCGCTGTGCTCACCGCACCGAAGTGGCTGCCCACCCTCGCGGAAGCCCTGCCGAGCTACGCGGGACCGATCCTCGTCGCGTCGCGTGAGGTCATCGACGCCATCGCCGGCTACCGCGTCCATCGCGGAGCGCTCGCAGTCGTGCGCCGCCCTGATCCGCGCTCGGTGCCGGACATCGCGAATGCGCCGGGCAGCCTGCTCATCCTGGAAGACCTCGTCGATCCCACCAACGTGGGGTTGGTCTTCCGCTCCGCGGCAGCGCTGGGCATCGCCGGGGTCGTGCTTTCCCCCAGGTGCGCGGATCCCCTGTATCGCCGTGCCGTGAAGACATCCATGGGTGCCGTGCTCGACCTGCCGTGGGCACGCAGCAGCGACTGGGAGGCCGACATCGCAGGAATGCGGGAGATCGGAGTCTCCATCCTCGCACTGACCCCGGATCCCGGAGCCGAGCCGATCGACAGGGCACTGTCCGCACGGATGTGCGAGCGCGTGGCGCTCATGGTGGGCACCGAAGGCGCGGGGCTCTCCGACGCAGCCATGCGGTGGAGCGAGCGGCGGGCGCGGATCCCGATGTCCGCCGGCATGGACTCGCTCAATGTTGCCGCGGCCGTCGCCGTTGCGTGCTACGCCCTGTCCCGATAGCAGCGTCGGGGGGTCCGGCGGGTGCGGTAGCGTCCGGGCCACTGCATGAGATGACGACGACCGCGGAGGTGTCCATGCCGAACGGCCGCCTCATCCTGCTGCGGCACGGCGAGACGGAGTGGAGCCTCAGCGGGCAGCACACCGGCAGGTCCGACATACCGCTGACCGCCGACGGAGAGGCACGAGCACGCGCCCTCGTGCCCGTCATGGCGACCTTCCATCCCGCGCAGGTGAGGTGCTCGCCGCTGTCACGCGCAAGAACGACGTGCGCCGCCGCCGGCCTGACACCGACGGCCATCGACGACGACCTCCTGGAGTGGGACTACGGGGCCTACGAGGGCCAGACGACGGCGCAGATCCGAGAGCGCCTCGGGGATGCCGGTTGGACCATCTGGAACGGCACCATCCCGCCGGGGGAGCACTCTCCAGGAGAGCAGCCAGAGGATGTGGCGAGGAGGGCCTCGCGCGTGATCGAGCGCTGTGCGCCGGACATCGACGCTGGACGCGACTGCGTCCTGGTCGCCCACGGGCATCTGCTGCGCATTCTCACGGCCACGTGGCTCGGGCTGCCGGCCGTGGACGGCAGATTGTGGGCACTTGACGCCGGGGCGGTGTCCGTACTGGGCTTCGAACGAACTCAGCGCGTCATCTCGGCCTGGAACCTGCCCGCGCCTGCGGTGCCTCGCTGAGGTCAGCCCCGTAGCATGTGAGGGTGCGCCCTTCCCTGCCTCCGCTGGTTGCTGGCGCGAGCGTGATCGGTCTCGTCGTCGCTCTGACCGCCTGCGCGGCCGGCGCGCCCTCGTCGGGGGAGACGTCCTCCCCGCCCGGAACGGGCGGTTCCAGCTCTGTGACACCGGTGCCGTCGGAGTCGTCGGACCCGTCGGAGGCGTCAGGATCGCCGGATTCGCCGGACTCCGGGGCCGCTGCCGCACCCATCGTCACCGTGGCGCTGGATGAGCCCTACGACCCGACCGCCCAGGGCACGTCCACCGATGACTACCGATGCTTCCTCCTTGCCACCGACACCCCGGAGGACCGATTCATCACCGGGGTGCGCTTCAGCCCCGGAAACCCCGAGGTCGTCCACCACGCGATCCTCTACCGCGTCGATCCGAGCCAGGTCGAGGCGGCACAGCAGCGCGACGCGGACGAGGACGGCCAGGGCTGGTCGTGCTTCGGCGGGCCGGACCTGCCTCCGCCCGCCGGAGACGACGGCGGGGTGGGGTCCCTGGATTCCGCACCCTGGCTAGCCGCCTGGGCACCCGGGGGGAAGGAGTCGCGCTACCCGGACGGGACCGGGGTGTTCCTTCCGGCCGGCAGCAGCGTGATCCTCCAGGTCCACTACAACCTCCTCGCCGGCGACGGCCCCGATGAGACGGCAGTGTCGCTGCGGACTGTCCCGGGCACGGAACCACTCCAACGACTGGAGACCATGCTTCTCCCGGCACCCGTGGAACTCCCGTGCGGACAGGGCGAATCCGGCGAATTGTGCGACCGCGAGGCAGCGGTCGCCGACACCATCGAGCGCTTCGGTGGCAAGTCCCTGCGCACCATCTGGGGACTGCAGTTCCTGTGCGGCGGAGATCTCGTGGAGCCGAAGTCCGGGCCGACCCAGTCCTGCCGCCACACCGTCGATCAGGACCTGACCGTCTACGCCGCGGCCGGGCACATGCACCTGCTCGGCCGCACGATCCGCATCGTCGCGAACCCCGGCACCGCGGACGAGGTGACGGTGCTCGACGTCGACAACTGGGACTTCGACCGTCAGGGCGCCATCCCGCTCGAGAAGCCCCTGTCGCTCACGGCGGGGGACACTCTGGAGGTGACCTGCACGCACGACGTCGGATTGCGCTCGAAGCTGCCCGCACTGGCTGAGACGGCTCCCCGGTACATCACCTGGGGAGAGGGCACGACCGACGAGATGTGCCTGGGCATCCTCACGGTGGCCCCGGCGTAGCGGACGACGGTGAGCGTGGGAATCCGATGACGGCCTGGACGATCATCCGAGTGGGGCTCGGCGTACTCCTCGCCTGCGCGGGCACTCTCGCGATGGTCCTCGCGGTTCCCGCGGCACTCGCTTCCTTCAGCATCGTGGAGGTCGTCGGCCGATCCGGGATCGTTGCCCAGCCGGTGGGTGACCTCGCCTCGGCCGCGCAGGACACCGCGATCGTGCTGGACGGCGTGAGCGCGCGGCTCGATGCGGGTGACCTCCCGCCCGCGGTCACCGACGGCCTCGCGCAGGCCGGTCTCGCGCCGACGGAACTGCTGGACGTGATGGGAGACTTCGTTCTCATCGTCGCTCCTCAGACCGACGAGGAGATCTTCGTCGGGACGGGGGAGTCGTCAGCGATCGACGACTACCTCTTCGGATTCCCCTACACGGTGACCGAGCGGGATGCCGCCGGCTGGTCGGGGGTTTCCGTTCCCGGCGACGGCACCCCTCCGCCCCCTGAATCAGAGACCCTCTGGCTCGCCTCCGCTTCGGGCAGCCCCGCGCAATTGCCCGGGGCCAACCTCGCCGGCAGCACCCTGGTGATCATGAACTCCGACGGATCGCCCGGGGTGTCGGCCTCCCTGCGCCTGGAGTACCGCGCCCCCGAGGCCCGTCCCATTGTCGAGGGAGCGACCGTCACGGCCATCGCCGGATCACTCGGCGGACTGCTGTTGATCCTTGGTGGTGCCGCACTCATCGTGGGGCGCGGGACGCCCCCACGCACCGGTCGACACGCGTGAGCGAGGAGTCCGTCCACACCGACCGCATCCTCACGGTCCCCAATGCCCTGAGCTTCTTACGCCTGCTCCTCATCCCGGTGTTCCTCTGGTTGGTGCTCGGCACCGAGGCCGATGTGGCCGCAGCACTCGTGCTCGCCGTCTCCGGGATCACGGACTGGGCGGACGGCGTTGTCGCGCGGCGCACGGGCCAGGCATCCCGCCTAGGACAGGTCTTGGACCCCTTGGTGGACCGGCTCACCATCGCCGCCACGCTCCTAGGGCTCGCACTGCGCGGCCTAGTGCCGTGGTGGTTCGTCGGGCTCCTGGTCCTGCGGGAGTTGGTCCTGCTGTCCCTTGTCCCGATCCTGCGTCGGCATGGACTCACGGCCCTCCCCGTGCACTACCTGGGCAAGGCCGGGACGTTCGCACTCTTCTGGGCCTTCCCGCTCATCCTCGCCGGATCCGGAGACACCTCGCTCGCCCGCGTCGTGTCCGCTCTCGGTTGGGCCTTCGCGATCTGGGGCCTGGCCCTGTACTGGTACGCCGCCGCGCTCTACATCGAGCAGACTCGCCGCATCGTGACATCGGGCATCGCAGTGGGTGGGGGGCAGGCATGAGGCCTCGAGCATGAGGGCAGTGGTCATGGCCGGCGGCCTGGGCACCCGGCTGCGCCCCCTCACCACGGCCGTCCCCAAGCCGCTACTACCGGTCGTCGGCAGGCCCATGGTGGAGCACACGATGCGCTTGATGCAGGCGCACGGGGTCACCGAGATCACGCTCACCGTGCAGCATCTGTCGACCGCCCTTCGCCGATACTTCGGAGACGGCTCGGAGTTCGGCGTCGACCTGTCGTACGCCACGGAGCACCGACCCCTGGGCACGGCCGGCGGTGTCCGGCTGGCCGCCGCAGACTGGGACGGGGACTTCCTGGTGGCATCAGGCGATGCCGTCACCGACCTCGACCTGTCGGCGCTCCACGCGTTCCACCATGACCGGGGGGCCGACCTCACCGTCTGCGCCGTGCGGCGGCAGGACCCCCGGGAGTTCGGACTCGTCGAGATCGACCCGGACGGACGCATGACCCGCTTCCACGAGAAGCCGGCTTGGGGAGGGGTCTTCGGCGACACGGTCAGCACAGGCATCTACATCGTATCGCCGCGCGTGCTGCGCGACATCCCCGTCGATGCCGAATGGGACTGGTCCAACGACGTCATCCCACGGCTCATCGCGGAGGGCGGCACGGTGTGCGCCATGGTGGGGGAGGGCTACTGGGAGGACGTCGGGGACCTGCCCGCCTACCGACGGGTTCAGGTGGATGCACTGGAGAAGCGCGTGCGGCTCGACATCCCCGGGCATGAGGTGCGCCCCGGCGTCTGGCTGGGCGAGGGCGTGTCGGTCGCCGCGACCGTCGAGATCGAGGGGCCCGCCTACCTCGGATCGCGCTCCACGGTCGAGGGTGGTGCCCGTATCGGAGCCCACTCGGTGATCGGGTCCGGATGCATCGTGAGGTCGTCGGCAGACCTGGACCGCGTCGTCATCCACGACAACGTCTACGTCGGCTCCGGCGCGCTCCTGCGCGGGTGCGTGGTGGGACGCGGATGCCAGGTGGGGGCGCTGAGCAGGATCGATGAGGGTGCCGTCGTCTCGGACGACAGCCCCCTCGAGCAGGAGGTCGAGGTCGGGCCGGGGACCCTCGTCTACCCCGGCAAGACACTCGAGTCGGGGAGCATCGTCGAGGGGACGATCGCGTGGGACAGCCGAGGTCGCCGACGGCTGCTGGCGCGCGGAGGGGCGTCGGGGTCCCTCGGTGTGGACCTCACGTCGGAGGTCGCCGTGCGGATGGCCCTGGCCCTGGTGAGCACCCTGCCCGAGGACGCGGTGGTGAGCGTCGGGCACGACGAATCCCCGGGAGGACGCGCCTTCGCCACGATCGTTGCGGGTGCCGTGTCGGCCGCAGGCACGCAGGTGAGGGCACTGGGCGCGGTGCCCACACCGACCTGGCGGCATGACACTCAGTCCCACGCGGATGCCGGCGTGCTCGCCCGCACGCGGGGGCACCCCCGCGACCGACTGGACCTGCTCATGGCCGACGCGCGCGGACACGACATCTCCGAGGCGCAGGCACGGCACCTGGAGCGCATACACGACCGGCGCGACTACCGTCGGCAGGTCCCCGGCCTGATCGGCGTGCTGGCCATGCCCCCCGCCGTGCTCGAGGAGTACGCCGAGCACCTCGTGCAGGCCACCCGTCTCGATGGAGTGGGGCCGGGATCGCTCACCGTGGTGGTCGACGCGGGCGGCGGGGCGGCGGGCCGGGTGATCGCGGACGTGCTCCAGCGTACGGGCGTGGACCTCGTGTCGATGGGACATCGCAGCGTGGATGGCTCCTCATCGGCGGAACATCTCAAGGAACTGGCCGGCCGTGTGCTCGTCCACGGTGCCGACCTCGGCATCCGTGTCGACGAGCACGGGGAGCGACTCACTCTCGTGGACGAGCGGGGCCAGTTGCTGTCCGATGAGAGAGCTCTACTCGTGGTGATGGACCTCGTCGCGGCGGAGTCCGCCTCCGGCCACGTCACCCTTCCGGTCCAGGCCAGCCGTATCGCGGAGTCGGTGGCGCACTTCCACGGGCTCGGGGTGCGGCGTGTTCCGTCGGATGGCACGTACATCCCCGACGACGGTGCCGTCCTGGCGGCCGACGGACGCGGTGGCTTCGCGATCGGGGGGGCCGGTCCGTATCCCGACGCGGTGGCCACGACACTGGCCCTGGTTGGGCTCGTCGCGCGCACGCGCCTGACGCTGAGTGCCATCGACGCGCGCATACCGAGGTCCGTCATGCTCACGGCCGCTGTGGCGACCCCCTGGTCCAGCAAGGCGAAGGTGATGGCGGCGGTCCAGCACCACGCTGCGGGCCGCGAGACGGATCCCACAGAGGGCATGCGGATCGTCGAGGCAGACGGCGCCTGGTGCCTCGTCGTTCCCGATGCCCGTGAGGCCCTGGTGCGAGTGTGGGTCGAGGCATCGGAGGAGGGCAGGGCCAGCAGTCTCCTCGAGGAGTGGTCCGGCGTCATCGGGTCGGCCCTTTAGTTCCTCCGTCGAGGAAGTCCTTCCACCGAGTCCGTTCGGGGCGTCCCGGGAGGGGTGGTGGCCTCCTTGCCTGCGCTGGCCGGCCCAGATAGGTTCCCGGTTGTACTGAAGGTTCCCTGATGACCCGGGCGCGACCGGGCGAGGAGGCGACGTGATCCCCGAGGAGCTGAGCTACACCAAGGACCATGAGTGGGTGCGTGGGTCCGAGGGAGAGTCGGTGACGTTCGGCATCACCGACTACGCCCAGGATGCCCTGGGAGACATCGTCTACGTGAGCCTTCCCAAGGTCGGCGACACGATCGTCGCTCATGAGCCGTGCGGGGAGGTGGAGTCGACCAAGAGCGTGAGCGAGATCTACGCGCCCGTGAGCGGCCAGGTCACGGCCGTCAACGACGTTCTGGGCCAGGCCCCGGAGACCATCAACGCCGATCCGTACGGCGACGGGTGGCTCGTGGAGGTGTCGCTGACCTCGCCCCCCGAGGGCCTCATGGACGCAGCTGCCTACCGCGGGCTGACCGGCGGGGAGTGACGTGGGGGACGACCCGTCCGCATGCGAGCACATCGCCGATCCCGGCGACAGGTTCTGCAGACGCTGCGGTGCGGCCCTCCCCACGGAAGCGGAAGAGACGTTCGTCGGCTCCGTGGGGCCGGCCTCGTCGGGTTCCCTACCGGCGGTCGGCTCAGGGATCATGGCCGGTGTCCCGGAAGGAGCCGGCGTGCTCGTGGTGCGCCGGGGCCTCAATGAGGGCGCGACCTACCTCCTCACCGGCGACGTGGTGACCGCCGGGAGAGAGCCCGACTCCGACCTCTTCCTCGATGACGTGACCGTCAGCCGCCGCCACGCGGTGTTCAGCCGCACCGACGACGGCTGGCGGCTGCAGGACACCGAGAGCCTCAATGGGACCTACGTGAACAGGCGCAGGGTCGAGGACCAGCTCCTGAAGGCGGGTGACGAGGTGCAGATCGGGAAGTACCGTTTCGCCTACCTCGTGGGCGGCGCCGACTGAGCGCTCAGGAGAGTGATGCGGCGCCTGCCCGGTCCATGAGCATTGGAGCGGCAGTAGCCGCACTCAGCGAGGAGTTCCCTGATCTGACGGTGTCGAAGGTGCGCTACCTCGAGGACCAAGGACTCATCGCGCCCGGGCGAACGTCACGCGGGAGCCGCCGCTACGACGAAGCGGACCTCTCACGGCTGCGTCGGATCCTGCGCCTCCAGCGGGACGAGTACCTCCCTCTGACAGTGATTCGCGACGTCGTGGATCGCGGCGACGACTCCCCGGACACCATTCCCGAGATCACGGCGCGGGACCTTCGGCCGCGGGCGGCACGACCCCTGACAGTCGGCGAGCTCGTCGAGCGATCCGGCGCGGACCGGCAGACCATCGCCGAGCTCGAGCGCTACGGGCTGATCCGCGCACGGGACACCGACGCTCTGGAAATCTGCAGGATCGTCGCTGAGCTCGGTCGATTCGGAATCGAACCGCGCCACCTGCGCGCCTTCCGCGTGGCGGCGGACCGTGAGATCGGCCTGGTCGACCAGGCGCTGGCGCCGCACCGGCCCGGCGGGACTGCGGCCAAGCCGGGACGCTCACGCGCGCATGAGCGCGAGGTGACCGGTCAGCTTCTCGCGCTGTGCATCGAGCTCCACGTCAGCCTGGTCCGCTCAGGGCTGCCGTGAAGGGGAGACGGGCAGGCGCGGGATAGTCTGTGAGCATGCAGCAGGTCGATGTCGTGGGAGTGCGAGTCGAGATGCCCTCCAACCAGCCGATCGTGCTGCTGCGTGAGGTGGAAGGCGACCGATATCTCCCGATCTGGATCGGCGCGGTCGAGGCGACAGCGATCGCATTCGCTCAGCAGGGCGTCGTTCCGCAACGACCTCTCACGCACGATCTGATGCGAGACGTGATCACGGCTCTCTCTGCCCCGCTGCAAGAGATTCGCATCACCGCCCTGGAGGACGGTGTCTTCTACGCAGACCTCGTCTTCGAGTCGGGAACTGTCGTGGGCGCACGCCCCTCTGACGCCATCGCGCTTGCTCTGCGCACGGGCTCTCGGATCTACGCAGCGGATGCCGTGCTCGACGAGGCCGGCGTGAGCATTCCGGATGAGGAGGAGGACGAGGTCGAGCGCTTCCGGGAGTTCCTCGACCAGATCTCCCCGGAGGACTTCGGATCTCAGGACTAACGACCACAATGCAGCGGGCGTCCGGCGGGTCGCGTTGACGGCGGGCGGGGCTCGCCCTAGCGTTGCTCACCCGGGCGAGATCGCCGCCCCGGTCTGCGAGGGGTAGGTGGCCGTGAGGGCTCAGACGGGGATTCCTGGTACGCCTTCCACGGGTGCGTTCTCCGGCGACGGGGATCTTCCGCGGACCGTAGACCAGCCCGGCCTCTTCGATGACGAGAGCCTGCGATCCGAGGCGCTTCTGCTCGGATACCGCGGTCCCGTCGCCTGTGCCGCTGCGGGGATCACCTACCGGCAATTGGACTACTGGGCGCGCACGGGGCTCGTCGAGCCCAGCATCAGGCCGGCCAGTGGCTCGGGCACTCAGCGCCTCTACTCCTTCCGGGACATCCTGATCCTGAGGATCGTCAAGCGCCTCATTGACACGGGAGTGTCCCTGCCCAATATCCGATCCGCCGTGCGGCACCTGGCCGAACGCGGTGGCGACGATCTTGCGCGGATCACGCTCATGAGCGACGGAGCCTCGATCTACGAGTGCCGGAGCCCCGACGAGGTGGTCGACCTCGTGCGCGGGGGCCAGGGTGTATTCGGCATCGCGGTGGGACGGGTGTGGCAGGAGGTGGAGGGCTCCCTGGCCAGCCTCCCGGGGGAGCGCACGGACGGGTCCCTCTCGGGACCGGCGGACGATGAGCTCTCGGCCCGCCGAGCCGCCCGTAACGCTGCGGTCTAGCCGCTGACGCTGTAGGCTGCGAATCGCTGTTCGACCCCACGCGGGAGAGCCCGACCCGGAGCCACCGGGCCGGCGCCGAAGGAGCAACCTCCCCGGAAACTCTCAGGCACCCGGACCGCGCGGGTAGGCAACTCTGGAGAGAGGGCACGTCGTCGTCGCCTCCGACGCCGTGCTCCACCGAAGGTGAAAGCCGCGGCCGCTGAGGGCATGGCCCCCGCACTGCGGTGAAGCTCTCAGGTCGCGGTCATCCGCGAGACCAGAGGGGGAGAGGCTACGGCGACCGCCGGAGCCTTCCGAAGCCTGCCAACGGAGGCGAACGATGACCACTCACACGACATCCCAAGCGGCCTCGTCCGCGCCTTTCGTTGCCCGGCACGTGGGCGCGAGTCCCGACGATCTCCAGGCGATGGCCCGCGCAGTGGGGTATGACAGCGTCGCGGCGCTCATCGATGCGATCGTGCCTGAGTCGATCAGGTGGCGCGACGAGCTGCGCCTGCCTCCGGCGGTGGCCGAGCATGAGGTTCTCGAGGAACTCGCCGCCCTCGCGTCCGCGGCGCCGTACCGGAACATGATCGGACTGGGCTACTCCGACACCCTGACCCCGTCGGTCCTGCGTCGCAACATCCTGGAGAACCCGGCCTGGTACACCGCGTACACCCCGTACCAGCCCGAGATCTCGCAGGGGCGCCTGGAGGCCCTGCTGGCGTTTCAGACCATGGTCGAAGACCTCACCGGCCTGCCCGTCGCTTCCGCGTCGCTGCTCGACGAGCCGACTGCCGCGGCCGAGGCGATGACCCTCCTTCACCGCACGGCCAAGGGGGAGGCTGGCACCTTCCTCGTCGATTCCGACACCCACCCGCAGACGCTGGCGGTCCTCGCCACCCGTGCGGAGCCCGTGGGTATCCGGCTCGAGATCATCGACGCCTCCCTGGGAGCCGAGGCGCTGCCGTCACATGCCGACGCATACGGGCTGCTGCTGTCCTACCCCGGCTCATCAGGTGCGCTGCGCGATCCGTCTGCCCTCATCGCCGCAGCACGCGAGAGAGGGCTCGGCGTCGCGGTCGCGTGCGACCTTCTGGCGCTGACCGTGCTCACCCCGCCGGGGGAGATGGGCGCCGACGTGTGCATCGGATCCGCACAGCGCTTCGGGGTCCCCCTGGGATTCGGCGGCCCGCATGCCGGCTTCATGAGCGTGCGCGCCGGACTGGAGCGATCCCTCCCCGGCCGTCTCGTCGGCGTGAGCGTGGACGCCGAGGGTCAACCGGCCTACCGCCTTGCGCTCCAGACTCGCGAGCAGCACATCCGCCGCGAGCGGGCCACGAGCAATATCTGCACCTCCCAGGTGCTCCTCGCGGTCATGGCTGCGATGTACGCCGCCTACCACGGTCCGGACGGGCTCCGCGAGATCGCCGAGCGCACTCACGGCTACGCGGTGGCCCTCGCCGCACGCCTGGACTCCGCCGGCTTCGAGATCGTCCACGATGCCTTCTTCGACACGGTGCAGGTCCGCGTGCCCGATGCGGCAGGTGTCGTCGCCGAGGCCGCGCAGCGCGGCATCAACCTGCGTCTCGTCGACCCCGGCACCGTCGGAATCTCGACGGATGAGACCACGGGTGCCCAGGATGTCGACGCGGTCCTGGCGTCATTCGGCATCGAGGTCGATGAGGGCACCCTCGGTGTCGTGACGGAGCGGAGTTCCCTGCCGGAGGGCCTTCTGCGGACATCGCCGTACCTCGGCCATCCGATCTTCCAGGACTACCGCAGCGAGACGGAGATGATGCGCTACCTGCGCCGGCTCTCCGATCGCGACCTGGCTCTGGATCGCACGATGATCCCGCTGGGCTCGTGCACGATGAAGCTGAACGCCGCGACGGAGATGACGCCCATCACCTGGGCTGGCTTCGCCGGACTCCATCCCTTCGCGCCGCTGGACCAGGCCGAGGGCTTCGTCCAGTTGATCCGGCGGCTCGAGGACTGGCTGTCGGAGATTACCGGCTATGACGCGGTCTCGCTGCAGCCCAACGCCGGGTCGCAGGGGGAGTTCGCGGGCCTCCTGGCCATCCGCGCCTTCCACCGCGCGCAGGGCGAAGCCGAGCGCGACATCTGCCTGATCCCCAGCAGCGCCCACGGCACCAATGCGGCGAGTGCGGTCATGGCGGGCATGCGCGTGGTCGTCGTGGACTGCGACGAGCAAGGCAACGTCGATGTGGACGACATTCGTGCCAAGATCGCCGAGCATGGCCCGCGTCTCGCGGCCTTGATGGTCACCTATCCGTCCACGCACGGGGTCTTCGAGGAGGCCATCCAGGAGATCTGCGGGCTGGTCCACGATGCCGGCGGCCAGGTGTACGTCGACGGGGCCAATCTCAACGCCCTTGTCGGCCTTGCGAAGCCGGGCAAGTTCGGCGCCGATGTCTCC
Source organism: Actinomycetota bacterium (assembly GCA_029978585.1). GTDB lineage: Bacteria > Actinomycetota > Actinomycetes > S36-B12 > S36-B12 > Mxb001. The sequence goes on along the minus strand of JAPOJD010000022.1, from coordinate 2,293 downwards.
CACCTCAACCTGCACAAGACCTTCTGCATCCCCCACGGGGGCGGCGGCCCGGGGGTTGGCCCGGTTGGGGTGCGGGCGCACCTGGCTCCCTACCTGCCGTCGCATCCGTTGCGCCCCGAGGCGGGCCCCATCGGACGCGGTCACGCGGACGGGGGAGTCGGGCCCGTGAGCGGGGCGCCGTGGGGCTCCGCCGGCATCCTGCCGATCCCCTACGCCTACCTGCGGCTCATGGGCGGCCAGGGACTCCAGCACGCCACTGCTGCAGCGATCACCGCCGCGAACTACCTCGCGCACCGGCTCGGCGATGCCTACCCGGTGCTGTACACCGGACCGGGAGGGCTCGTGGCGCACGAGTGCATCCTCGACATCCGGCCGATCACCAAGGAGACCGGCGTCACCGTCGATGACATCGCCAAGAGACTCATCGACTACGGGTTCCACGCGCCCACCATGTCCTTCCCCGTGGCAGGCACGCTCATGATCGAGCCGACCGAGAGTGAGAGCCTGGCCGAACTGGAGCGCTTCTGCGATGCCATGCTCGCGATCCGTGGGGAGATCGACCGGGTGGCCTCGGGGGAGTGGCCCGTCGACGACAGCCCGCTGCGTCATGCGCCGCACACCGCGGAGTGCCTGGTGGGGGAGTGGAACGCCCCCTACGACCGTGCCACGGCGGCGTTCCCCGTGGACTCCCTGCGCGGCCGGAAGTACTTCCCGCCCGTGCGCCGCATCGACGGGGCGTTCGGGGACCGCAACCTGGTCTGCTCGTGCCCGTCGCCAGAGGAGTTGGCCCTGACCTGACGGGGCGCTAGCCTCGCCAAGCCATGGAGCTCACCGAGGGGATCGTCGCCGGGGTGGTGGTCTCCCTCCTCGTAGCCGCGTTCGCGCGCAGCCGCGGGTGGGGGATCGCCCTCCCGGTGCTCTTTGCCGGCATCATCTTCGGATTCCTGCCCTTCGGGCCGACCGCGCCGGACGACGCGGGTTCGGTGTTCCTCCTCGTCCTCGCGCCGCTGGTCTTCGGGGAGGCACTGTCGGCGTCGTACGTCGACATCCGCAGGGTGTCCCGTCCGGTCCTTGCGCTTGCCGTCGGGCTGGTCGTGGTGTCGTCGGTTGCGGTCGGTGCGGTCGCGGCGGCTGTCATCCCCGGCATCCCGCTTGCCATCGCCCTTGCCCTGGGCGCCGTGCTGTCGCCCACCGACGCGGTATCGGTTGCCGCGATCGCGCGACGGGTCGGGCTCCCGCACCGCCTCGTCACCATCCTCGAGGGTGAAAGCCTGGTCAATGACGGGACCGGCCTGACCCTGCTGAGAGTCGCCCTCGTGTCGGCGTCGGCCGGTGCGGTGACCGGGGGAGCAGTGCTCGGCATCCTGGCGCTCGCCGTTCTCGGGGGCATCGGGGTGGGCGCCCTCGTCGGGCTCCTTCTTGTGCTGCTCATGCGTCGCTCGACCGACTCGCTCGTCGTCAACGTCATGGTCCTCATCGCGCCGTTCCCCGCGTACTTCGGCGCCGAGGCGGTGCAGGGATCGGGCATCCTCGCCGTGGTCACCACCGCCCTCATCGCCGCGAACGCGATGACCACCGACAGCAGCTTCCGGGGGAGACCCGCGTCCGTGGCCGCCTGGCGGCAGATCACCTTCATCCTCCAGGCCTTCGCGTTCTTTCTCGTGGGGCTGGAACTGCCGGAGACGTTCCTGTCGCTCGACGCCCGCGGCCGTTCCCTCGTGCCACTGCTGGTCCTGCTCATCCTGGTCGTGCTGCTGCTCGCCCGGCTGGTGTTCGTGGGCGCCATGGTGCTCTTCGGCAAGATGGGCCAGCGGGGGACGCTGGGCTGGCGGGGTGGTCTCGTCCTCGCCTGGGCGGGCGCCCGAGGACCGGTCTCCGGCCTTGCGGCGTTCACCATCCCGAGCACCCTGGCCAGTGGTGAGCCGTTCCCGGACCGGTCGATCCTGCTCGCGACGACCTTCATGGTGATCACGGCCACGCTGCTCCTGGCCCCGACCCTCGGCCTCGTGGCCCGCTGGGTCGGCGTCACGGCCGGTCCGGAGGAGGACGAGGTGCGACGGGTCCGGGCCGCGCTCGCCGGGAAGGCACTCGAGCAGATCGACGACTGGGTGGAGGAGGGGATCAAGTCGGGGGATCCGGCTCCCGAGGAGATCGTCACCGCATTGCGCACCCGCTACAACGCCGAGCTGCGCGCCGCCGAGGGGGAGTCGCACCCCAGCGTCAGCGAGGCGTCGGTCGTGGCGCGGTACCAGCGGGGAATCATCAAGGCACAGCAGGAGGAGTTGCTCCGCCT
>JAPOJD010000030.1 GCA_029978585.1 Actinomycetota bacterium | reverse complement strand
GAGTACCCGATCGGCGTCTACGTCCTTCCCAAGCACCTCGACGAGAAGGTGGCGCGCCTCCATCTCGACGCCCTGGGCGTGCACCTGACCGAGCTCACCAAGCAGCAGGCCGAGTACATGGGGGTCGACGTCGCCGGCCCCTACAAGCCGGACCACTACCGCTACTAGGAGTACGTCATGTCGTCGGTGGGCGCCCCGGCGCCGCTAGTGCGCCGGGCGCCCGCCGACTACCCAGGCTGCCCCGACACGGTCGTCCTGGCACTTGAGCGCGGTCGGATGTTGCGCGCCCCGCGCTGGGGCATTCCCGACTTCCTCATCGCGCTGCTCGGCTTCGTCGTGCTCTCGGTGCCGGCCGTGCTGCTCGGGGAATTCGCCGGGTGGCCGCTGGCCTGGACCCTCCTGCTCAGCGTCCTCCTTCCCTGGCTCGCGCTCGGCGGCTGGCCCCTGGTCACGACCTGGTTCCAGGGCAACGGACCCGTCATAGACCTCGGGATTCGCCTCACCTGGCGCGACGCCGGCTGGGGACTCATCGGCGGGATCGCCGCCCTGGTCCTGGGCGGCCTCATGGCCCTCGGACTCCAGGCGCTCTTCCCCGAACTCACCTCCGCCGCGGCCGAGGCCGGCGAGGAGCTCAAGGCCGAGGGTCCTTTCGCCGCGGTCGCCATCTTCGCCGTGTGCGTGGGCGTCGGCGCCCCCGTGGTGGAGGAGTTGGCGTTCCGCGGACTCGGCTACAACGCCCTGCGGAAGCGCGGCCTGCCCACGGGGTGGGTCATCGTCATCACGACGGTCGCGTTCAGCCTCTTCCACTTCGAGCCCACCCGGATTCCCATTCTGCTGGCCAGCGGCGCCGTGCTCGGGATCCTGCGCTGGCAGACCCGGGGCGTGGGCGCCCCGATCGTGGCGCACGCCGTCAACAACCTGCCAGGAGCGGCATTCCTGCTCCTGGGGTGACACCATGGTCCCGTGAAGGGCAAGGTGCTGGTCGTCGACGACGACGTCGCGCTCGCGGAGATGCTGGGCATCGTCCTGCGCGGGGAGGGCTTCGAGCCCACCTTCTGCAGCGACGGGGGCGCAGCACTCCAGGCCTTCCGGGACACCCGGCCGGACGTCGTCCTCCTCGACCTCATGCTGCCCGGCATGGACGGAGTTGACGTATGCCGCGCCATCCGCGCTGAGTCCGGCACCCCGATCGTCATGCTGACCGCGAAGAACGACACCGTGGACGTGGTCCTCGGCCTGGAGTCCGGGGCCGACGACTACATCGTGAAACCGTTCAAGCCGAAGGAACTCGTCGCACGACTGCGGGCGCGGATCCGCCGCACGGAGGACCCTGGCTTCGGGACCCTGCAGATCGGCGACCTCACCATCGATGTCGCCGGCCACTCCGTCAAGCGCGGCGATGCCGTCATCCCGCTCACCCCCCTGGAGTTCGACCTACTCGTGTGCCTGGCGCGCAAGCCGTGGCAGGTCTTCACCCGCGAGGTCCTGCTCCAGGAGGTCTGGGGCTATCGACATGCCGCCGACACCCGCCTGGTCAACGTCCACGTCCAGCGCCTGCGCGCGAAGATCGAGCACGACCCCGAGCGTCCCGAGATCGTCCTGACCGTGCGCGGCGTCGGGTACAAGGCCGGACCACCGTGACCGACGGCCCGGTGCCGCCGGGGAAGCGCACCGGCTCCCGGGTCCTGTCCGCGTGGCGCCAGTCCCTCCTCCTGCGGGTGACGGTCACGACCCTGGTCCTCTCCCTCCTGGTCGTGGGAGCCCTGGGCCTCCTGATGCTGTCTCGGATCTCCGGCGGCCTGCTCGACTCCGCCGAGCGCACCGCCCTCGCGGAGGCCACCGTCGGGCTCGCGGACGCGCAAAGGCTGTCGACCGCCGCGGACACCGGCGGCGCGACGACGTCCCCGGCCAGCATCGTGGACACGATCGTGGCCTCCCTGGCCAGCCGCGCCGGCACTCCGCCGCAGTACGAGGTCCTCCTGCTCTCCGGCGAGTCCGACGGAGCCGGCGCGCCCGAGCGGGGCACGAACCTCGTCGGGGTCGCCAGCGTTCCCCCGGACCTGCGCGCCGCGGTCGCGGGCTCGAACCGCCAGTCCTGGACGTTCACCGAGATCCGATACCTCGACGGTCGCACCGCGCCCGGTATCGCCATCGGGGCACCGCTCACGATCCCGGGCGCCGGGCCCTACGAGCTGTACTACCTCTTCCCGCTCACCGACCAGCAGGGCACGCTCGACCTCGTCCGCAGCGCGGTCGCCGTCGTGGGGGCCCTGCTGGTACTCCTCCTCGGCGCGATCGCCGTCGTCGTCACGCGCCAGGTCGTGACGCCGGTGCGCTCCGCCGCACAGGTGGCCGAGCAGTTCTCCGAGGGACACCTCGAGGAGCGAATGGAGGTCCGCGGCGAGGATGACCTCGCCCGGCTCGCCACCGCCTTCAACGACATGGCGGCCAGCCTCGAGGACCAGATCAAGCGCCTGGAAGACCTGTCCGCCGTGCAGCAGCGCTTCGTCTCGGACGTGTCGCACGAGCTGCGAACCCCTCTCACGACCATCCGTATGGCCGCCGACGTTCTGTTCGAGGAACGCGACCAGTACGACGCCCCCACCGCCCGATCTGCCGAACTGCTCCAGACGCAGCTCGACCGCTTCGAGATGCTGCTGTCGGACCTGCTCGAGATCTCCCGGTACGACGCCGGTGCCGCGGTCCTCGACCTGGACACGGTCGATCTCGCCGCTGCCGCCGTTCGCGCCATCGACTCGGTACGCCCTCTCGCCGAGCGCCGCGGATCCCCGGTCTCCCTGGAGGTCAGCGGGGAACCGTGCACGGCAGAGTGCGATCCGCGCCGCGTCGACCGGATCCTGCGCAATCTCCTGGACAACGCCATCGAGCACGGCGAGGGCGCGCCCATCGAGGTCACCGTCGCGTCCGACGACGATGCGGTCGCGGTGCTCGTGCGCGACCACGGCGTCGGGATCTCGCACGATGACCTCGAGCACGTCTTCGACCGCTTCTGGCGCGCCGACCCCGCCCGCGCCCGCCAGACGGGCGGCACGGGCCTGGGCCTGTCCATCGCCCTCGAGGACACCCGACTCCACGCGGGACGCCTCGAGGCCTGGGGCGTGCGCGGCGAGGGTGCGGCCTTCCTCCTCACGCTCCCGCGCCGGGCCGATGTCAACGTCTCCCACTCCCCCCTGGAACTCCCCCCTCCGCCCTCGCAGGACGACGATGCACCGGGGAGCACCGACGACGGCGAATCAGCGCTCGCGGCAGCGTCCGCATCCTCGGGGGATCCCGCGTGAGGGTCCGCGCGCTGACGGTGCTGCCCCTGTCGGCCCTGCTCCTCGGTGCCTGCGCCTCCATGCCCACGAGCGGTCCGATCGTGCAGGGCGAGCAGATCGATGTCGCCCAGCCCGACTCCGTCGTGCGGGCGATCGCGCGGCCCCCGCAGCCGGGGATGACGCCGGTCGAGATCGTCTCCGGCTTCATCCAGGCATCCGCCTCCTTCGAGGACGACCACGCCGTCGCCCGCGAGTACCTCGCACCCCTTGCCGCGGCCGCGTGGGACCCGGGAGCGGGAACCGTGGTCTACGACGGCGTGCCCACGCTGGCCTCGGACGGGCCGTCAGGCGTCGACATGACGGCTACCCAGGTCGGTGCCGTGACGAGCGAGGGGCGCTACGAGGTCGCACCCCCCGGCCGCGTCATCACCGACTCCTTCGTCCTGGAGTACTACGAGGGCGAGTGGCGCATCGCGGACGCCCCGACCGGGCTCCTTCTCTCACGCTCCGACGTCGAGCGCGCCTTCCGCTCGTACCCGGTCTTCTTCCTCGACCCCACGTTCACCACGCTGGTTCCCGATCCGCGACTCATCCCGGTTGACGGCCCGGGCCTGTCGACCTCGCTGATGCGCGCGCTGACCGACGGCCCGACGCAGTGGCTGGCACCCGCCGTGCGCACCGCCTTGCCGGACGGGACCCAGCTCTCGGTCGACGCCGTTCCCGTCGTCGACGGGGTGGCGCGCGTCGACCTCGATGCGTCGGCGCTCATCGCCGATGCCGCGACGCGACGCGCCCTGTCAGCACAGGTGGTGTGGACCCTCCGCCAGGTGCCGGGGGTCCGGTCGGTGGACCTCAACGCGGGTGGACAGGTCCTGCCCGTTCCGGGCATCGGCAACCCCCAGCCCGTCGATGCGTGGCCGGCATTCGACCCCGACCTCATGCCCGCGAACACCTCCGCGTACGCCGTGATCGCCGGGCGCGCCGTGCTCCTGGACGCGCAGACCCCCCGCTCCGTGCCCGGCGCGGCCGGGCTTGCCCTGCCTCCTCTCGACGGCATCGCGGTCTCCCTCGACGGCACCCGCATCGCCGGGCTGGACTCGGCGGGGGCGCTGTGGGTGGGCCCGCTGGCAGCCGGGCAACGCCTCGCCGAGGTCATTCCCGAGGCGGGGCAATCCCGCCCCTCGTTCGGCGGCGGCACGAGCGCCTGGGTTGTCGGCCCTGACGGCATCGTGAGGGAGGTGCGCGACGACGGCGCCGTCGTCGAGGTGCCCATCGACGGCCTGTCCCGGCGGGCCACGGTGGAGTCGATCTCCCTGAGCCGTGACGGCACCCGTGCCGCCCTGATCGTGCGGCGGGGGCCGCGCACCTTCGTCATGCTCGCGGTCGTGGTGCTGCGAGAGGGGGCGGCGCAGTTGCAGTCCCCCGTCCGCGTGGAGAACCGCCTGGCGAGCGTGGTCGACGTGGCCTGGGCAGACTCCGATCGCCTGGTGATGCTGGCATCCAATGGCGCGGAGGAGATCCAGGCGTATGAGATCGACCTCACGCGCACCACGCTGCGCCCCGTGGGCGCGCCCCAGCTCGCCAAGCGCATTGCAGCGGCGCCGGGGTACCCCACCCTCGTCCAGGGAACCGACGGCACGCTCTACGACAACGCCGGCGCGGGCTGGCGCCCGGCGTACCGGGGGACCAGCCCGGCCTACCCCGGAGGCTGAGTACCGCGGACCACGATGGCGGTGCCGGCCGGGTCGATGCGGGCGTCGTCGTCGCTGGGCAGCAGCGCCAACGCGCGGCCTTCTGCCAGGACCACGGTCGCGCGGCCGCATTCCACGCGGGCCTCGCCCACCAGCGCCAGCACCGTGCGGTGGCTCCCCTGCACGACGGTGAGCGGGCGGTCGACGAAGGTGAGGGTGAAGGGCAGGTCGGGCGAAGCCAGAGGGTCCCCGGCGAAGGCCTCCACGACCTCGGGGCGGCGATCGGGACGGACGGCCGCCAGAGCCTCCTCGGGAGCGACCGCCTTGGAGGTGAGCCCGAGGCGCAGCACGTTGTCCGAGGACGTCATCACCTCGACGCCCAGCCCGTAGACATAGGAATGAACGACGCCTGCGGGGACCGTGAGCGCCTGGCCGGGTGCCAGGAGCACATGGTCGAGCAGGACGGTGACGAGGACGCCGGGGTCGTCGGGGTGCGTCGCGGCCACGCGCGCGAGAGCGGACACGGCGTCGGGAGACCAGCCGGCCGCCGTCGCCGAGGCCACCAGTTGCCGGGCGATCGGCGCGCTGGCGGCAGGCGACATCGCGAGGAGGAGGCGAACGGCCGCGGAGTGATCCGCCCCGGCAGCGGCCTCGACGACATCCGACGGTGCGCCCGCGCGGGCCAGGACATCGGCGGCCGCTGCGGCCTCTCGCCACCCCGCATGCGCGTCGAAGGACGCGATCGCGCACAGCATCTCGGACTTCTCAGCCGCATCGGAGTAGAGGCGATCCGAGGCGCCCTCCTGCGCGCGCCAGCCGGCCTCCGCTCGCTCGCGATCGGGGTGCACCTGCAGGGACAGCGGTGTCGAGGCGGCCAGCAGCTTCACCATGGGCATGCCCGCGTATCCGTCAATGTCGGCGAGCGAGCGCCCGAGGTCCGGGCCCTCCACGACGATCGCGGGGCCGGCCGGATGCGAGCCGAACCACAGTTCGGCCTGGGGACCGCCCGTCGCGCGGCCGTACCACCGGGCCAGGCCGTCAACGACCCCCCAGTCGTACTCCTTGAGCGCGCCCTCGACGACGTGCACGTCAGCCCTGCGGCGGGATCGCCTCGTCGAGCAGCATCACCGGGATGCCGTCGCGCACGGGGAACCCGCGGCCGCACACCACGCACACGAGCAGCCCGCGCTCCAGGTCGGGTCGCACGGGCGCATGCTCGTCGCACGGGCAGGCGAGTACCTCGAGCAAGACCGGGTCGAGCCCCAGTTCCCCGCTCATCCAGCTCCCCCTCTCACCAGGGCCAGCACCTCATCGCGCACGGCCTCCATGGTGCCAGCATCCACCGCCTCGACGTTCAGCCGGAGGAGGGGCTCGGTGTTGCTCGGCCTCAGGTTGAACCACCAGGCCGGCGCACTCACGGTGAGGCCGTCGAGGTCGTCGATCTCGATTCCCGCGCGGTCGCCGTATGCCGAGCGCACCTTGGCGGTGGCGGCCCCAACGTCCGCGACCTCGGAGTTGATCTCCCCGCTCGCCACGTAGCGGTCGTACGGCGCCAGCAGCTGCGACAGGGCGGTGCCCTGCGGCGCCTGCCCAAGCGCCGCCAGGACGTGGAGGGCGGCGAGCATGCCGGAGTCCGCACGCCAGAAGTCCGCGAAGTAGAAGTGGCCCGAGTGCTCCCCGCCGAACACCGCGCCTGTCTCGGCCATGCGGGCCTTGATGAAGGAGTGCCCGACCCGGGTGCGCACAGCGACGCCGCCGCTCTCGGCGATGACCTCGGGCACGGTGCGCGACGTGATGCAGTTGTGGATGATCGTCGCCCCTGGCTCACGTGCGAGTTCGCGGGCAGCAATGAGCGCGGTGATCGCGGACGGGGTCACAGCGCGTCCCCGCTCGTCGACGACGAAGCAGCGATCCGCGTCGCCGTCGAAGGCCAGGCCGAGGTCCGCCCCCTCACGGACGACGGCCTCCTGGAGGTCGCGCAGGTTCTCCGGCTCGATGGGATTCGCCTCGTGATGGGGGAAGGTGCCGTCGAGCTCGAAGTACAGCGGAATCACCTCGAGCGGGAGCGGATCCAGCCCCGCGGCGGTCTCGAGGACGGCCGGCACCGTGAGCCCGGCCATGCCGTTGCCCGCGTCGACCACCACCCGGAGCGGTCGGCCCCCGCGCAGGTCCACCAGGTCGCGGAGGTACTCCGCGTAGGGGCGGAGCATGTCGCGATGTGTCACCGAGCCCGGGTCCGCGACGGCCGGCGGGAGACCGGACAGGACGAGGTCACGGATCTGGCGAAGGCCGCTGTCCTCCCCTACTGGGGCGGCGTTGGCCCGGCAGAGCTTGATGCCGTTGTAGCGCGCTGGATTGTGGCTTGCCGTGAACATGGCCCCGGGCAGCCCCAGCGCCCCGGACGCGAAGTAGAGCCCGTCCGTGCTCGACAGCCCGATGCGGATCACGTCGCAGCCGCGCGAGGTCACTCCCTCGGCGAACGCCACCACGAGTTCCTCGCCGCTCGGCCGCATGTCCTGGCCGATCACCAGCGCGCCGGGTCCACCGTCTTCCAGGCGCACTCCGAGCGCCTCCACGGCCGCCGCCCCCAGGGCCCGGGCCAGCGAGGCGTCCCACTGGTCGGGTACGACGCCGCGCACGTCGTAGGCCTTGATGACCGGAGCGAGGCGGTCAGGCGTCCAGGTGCCGTCCGGCAACGTCACGCCTCAGGGGGCGTACCGGACCGCCCTGCGGGGTCCCGTGACCCGCGACCCGCGTCGGCCGACGCCGAGGGCAGGGCCCACAGGTGCCGTCGCAGTCCCTCGGCACCTACGGCACCGGGCAGTCGGTCGTCCTCGTCGTCGAAGAGCGTCTCGGGCACCTGCTCATGCCGCGGGCCGCGACCGGCCTCGCGCACCGCGTTGGCCAGCGCCTCGAGGTCGTCGTCCGTCGGGCCCAGGCCCGCGGGGTCGATCTCGAGGCGGACCAGTTCCCAACCGCGCGGCGCGGTCAGGCGCTGCGCATGGACGTCGCACAGGTCGTAGCTGTGCGGCTCGGGGGCCGTCGCCAACGGCCCGAGCACCGCCACCGAATCGGCGTAGACGTAGGTGAGCGTGGAGATGGCCTGCCGATCGCAGGACGGGCGCGAGCAGCGACGTCGGACTCCCACGTCGGCGACGGTACCGGGCGCGGCGCCGGGGCCCGATGAGGCGCGCCGTGCTCGCTACGGGGCCGGCGGGACGGCGATCCCGATGTCCTCCACGGCCGGGAGGACACCCACCGTGGTGCGCAGGGGCCGCCAGGGGAAGCCGCTGATGAGCGACCCCGAGGGGTCGCGTACGGCGACCCGGTGGGCGACCAGCACCTCGCCTCCCTGCGGTTGCACGACGGCGGTGAACCAGTCGGCGCCCTCGGGGCGCGGGATGCGCAGCTCGACGACCCGCCCGGGGATGACCTCGAGCTCGATCGGCTCCAGCGCCGCTCCTCCCTCCGGGAGAACCAGGACCGTGACGCGGACCGGAGTGCGCGATCCGGGGATGCTGCCGGGATTCGCCCCCGTGTCGTCTGCCGTCGCGGAAGCGCTCGACGTCGCGGATGCGGTGGCGCTGCCCGACGGCACAGCGGTGTCGTCCATCGCCATGTCCGACGGCGACGGCACCGGTGTACCGGGGGCCGGAAGCCGTTCGCCGGGCGCGGTGATCCACAGCGTCACCCCCGCGCCCGCGGCCGTGGGCAGGCCGGTCACCGCGGCCACGGTCGACACGGGGACGGCTCCGGCGGTGAAGGACACCTCGTCGAGGGAGTAGTCCGTCGCCGCGACACCCGAGTGGCGCTGGCGTACACCCGCGACGATCGGCTCGTCCGAGGACAGGTCGAGCGTCGCCGCCTGCCCGTCGAGGGCCTCGGTGAGCGACGCGGTCACCACGGACCCCGCGGGCACGTCGATCTGCGACAGGGCCGTGGGGACATAGGACCCGCCCTCGGTGACCAGGCGCAGCCGGACCGTGGCATCCGCCTCGCCCGGAGCGAGGAGGACGAGCTGGCGATCGCTGCGGCCGGGCATGATGCCCGGGATGAGGACTCGGGGGGACGGGTCGGCTGCTGGGGGGATCCAGTCGTCTCCGCGCGGGACGTAGCCCTCGATCTCACTGTCCTGCACCGCGGCGACGACGCGCCCCGAGCGCACCGAGACATGCCATGCGGCCGCGGGAAGGCGCGGCGCCTCGCGGGTCAGCCGCACGACGGTGCGCGCATTCGCCTCCAGGACCATGCCGCGGAGCGCGGGCGTGACCAGGGGACCTTCGGGACCGAAGATGGTGATGTCGAACTCCGCCGGAGTCGACTCGGGGTTGACGAGCACGAGGCTGGATTCGCGCCCGGCCGTGGACCCGCTGCCGACGAACCACCATGAGGTGTCCGGGCCGAGGCAGGCGGTGCTCGACAGCCCGCGTCCGGCGTCCGCCGTGTCCAGCGTGGATTCCGTCGACACCAGGCCGGGCGCGAGCGAGCCGACGGTTCGCGCCGTGAGCGGGGGAAGGCGACGCGCATCGGCGATCACCTGCCCGCTGTCCCCCGGTGCTGCAATCGCGATCTCGGGCTCGCTGCGCTCGGTCTCGTCGGGCCCACGCAGGTAGGTGACCTCCGCCGCACCCTCGCGGTCCTGTCCTTCGAGTCCGGGGACCACCGTCACCGTTGAGGTGGTGACGGCTCCGTCCACCGCGCCAGGCTCCGGGCAGACCGTCGTGGAGGAGTCCACCGGCTCCTGCGCCGCCGGAGCAGGCTCGATCGCGGCGCCGCTGGGCAGCAGGCTGCCCAGCGCCACGAGCGCGATCGCCACGGCGGTGACGATGACGACGCTGAGCGGGCCCCGGGAGTCCGGGGGAGCCGACTCCTGCGACCTGTCCCGGCGCGGCCGCTCGCGCCGACGACGCTCGCGGTCTCGCCGGCGCTTGACGCGCTCGGTCGCGCTGGGCTCCTCGGCAGGGGAATCCCCGCTGAGCGTCTCGTCGGGGCCGGGCGCGTCGGGCTCGTCGGTCACGTCGTCACCTCCCCCGCGTTGCCAGCGTCGCCCGCGGAGACGATGCCGTCGGCGGCGAGCACGGCGACGTCGTCCTCGTCGGTGTCGACATCGGCCACGTCATCGTCGGTGATGCGGCGACGCGCCGGGAGGGCAAGGACGATGACGACGAGAAGGGCGATCAGCTGCGCGAGCAGCCACCTACCACGCGCGGAGTCGTCGAATCCGATGGCCACCGGCCCTCCGGCGCCGATGCCGGCAGGCACCTCGAACTCCTGGAGGCCGTCGGCGTTGACGGCCGCGAGCGTCTCCCCCCCGACGGTGGCGAACCACCCGCCCTCCGCCGTCTGCGACAGGAGGACCCGACCGGGCCCCGGCTCGGGAAGGGCCGCACTCGCGAGCGGATCCGCGGTCACGAGGTCCTGCACGGGGATCGCGACGAGAGCAGGCGGATCCTCGGCATCCGCCTGCTGGACGCGCGCGGTGGGGACCTCGACCTTCCACAGGACCTCATTGCCCTGTCCGGCGAGTCGGCGCAGGCCCGGCACTGCATCCAGCGTGCGCACCAGGGCAGGGGCGGCGTTCGCTGAGTCGAGCACCACGTAGCGCACGGCGTAGCGCGCGAGCCCCGCAACCTCGGCGCCCCCGCGCCCGGACACCAGGCCGGACACGAGATCGTCGACGGGGTCCCAGACCGATGTGGGCGGAGAGGTGTCTGCGTCGCCGAGGCGAAGCCCGGCGCCGTTGACCAGCGTGTAGTAGGTCCCGCTCTCCGGGTCCGCGCGCAGGAGAAGGGTGCGCGGAGCCTGGGGACCGACGGCCTCCGCCGCGACGAACGGCGGCAGGACGTCGGGCTGTCCGCGACGCACGGGATCCCCGGAGCCGGGGACCACCCACCACACGGCCCACAGCAGCGGCGCGATGATCGCAATCCAGGGCAGCACGTACGCGATGGGTGTGCGCACGAAGTCGAAGCTCGCCGACTCCAGCGCATCCTTCAGGCCGTCGGCGGCCAGCGCCGCGGCGAGGATGAGCGCGCCGCCGAGGATGAGGGTGGGCACGCCCGGCCACAGGGCCTGCGGCTCGGCTATGCCGGGCACGTCGATGCGCACCGCGAGCATCACGATGCCGATGAGGAGGGCGACCGCGCCGACACCCCAGGCGACGAGCGCCGCCCCCCGGCGGTCGGGCCGCAGCAGCCCGAGCAGGGCCGCCACGACGAGTGCGGCGCCGATCCAGGCCGGCATGGAGGCGGGGCCGCCCGGCTGCAGCAGCATCAGGTCGAGGGCGCTTGCCGTCGGCAGCGTCAGGCCTCCGTCGATGAGTCCCGGCTGCGACAGCAGCAGGGCGGGCTGGGACAGCAGGTGCAACGACCAGGGCAGGAGCAGGACGAGGGGGACGAGCACGAGACCGGCCCCCCAGATCGCGAGGGAGCCCAAGGACGAGCGCGCGCCCGTCACGCTGTCGGTGAGCGCGTCGGGATGGCGCCGCCCGGTGATCACGGCCGCCACGAGGGCGGCGATCACCGCGAGGACGACGAGGACCCAGGTGAGCGGAACGCAGGCGGTCGTCACCGCGACGAGCAGGGCCGCCCACCACACCGTTCGTCCGGACCACGGGCGCAACCGTCCGCTGCCGTAGCCCAGTGCGCGCACGACGGCCCGCGCTGTCGGAGGCAGCAGGATGGCCGCGGCCAGCGTGCCGAGGAGACCGCCGGCGAGAGCCCCCGTGACGGACGGGAGGAGGGCCCACGTGATGCTGGCCCAGGCTCGCGGCATCGCGCTGACGATGACACCGCGCAGGCTCCACCACGCGGAGATCGCCGCCGCCGGAACGGCGAGGAGCAGGAGCGCTCCCACGGCGAGCGGGGCCTTGCCGAGCAGGAGGGTGGCGAAGGCGGCCAGCAGGGCGTACGCCGGCGGCATCGGCGTGGTGGAGCCGGGACCGACGTCGTGCCAGCCGTTGAGGTAGCCCGACCAGAGGTCGCCCGCGCCTTCAGGCGCCGGCAGCAGTGCGCCGCCGAACAGGACGCCCTCGCCCCACCACAGGGTGCGTCCCGCCACGAGAGCGAGTACGAACAGGCCGAGGGTCAGCGCGACCGCTGGCCGCGCGAGGGTTCGGCGCAGCCATCCACCGGCCGGATCCTCGAACAGGTCGGCATCGTCCGACACCGGCCCGGACTCCAGCGCCCCGGCCGCACCGGAACCTCCCGACCCACCCGAGGTGACGATCCCGCCGACACTCTCGAGCGCGGTGCGCACCTGGGCACGCACCCGGGGCCTGAATTCGCCGACCGCCTCGCGCGAGGACAGGGTCGAGGTCCGGCGCGTGGCGCGCCTGGAGTCGCGCAGTCGACCGGGGTGGGCCAGGACGGAGCCGAGCGCGAAGAGCTCGTCGCGCGCGTGCCGGACGTCCTTGCCGAGCACGAAGAGCAGCGACCTCACCAGGCTGTCGAGGGACAGGCGCAGGTAGGTGAAGGGCAGGCGCCACGCGGGGGTCTGCGCGAGCAGAACGTGCAGTCCCGAGCGCCGATCCAGTCGGTACCCCAGCGCCGGGGAGGTGGACCCCTCCCGCCGGCCGTGGTACGACGCCTCGCGGTGGTTGATGACGGCCTCGGGGACCACCCGGACCTCGTGGCCGGCGCGCCAGGCGCGCCAGCAGAAGTCGAGGTCATCGCGGTAGAGCGGCAGGGCGGGGTCGAATCCCCCGAGGTCGTCCCAGACATCGCGCCGGACCAGCATCCCGGCGGAGCCGACCGCGTGCACCTCGCTGCGCTGGTCGTGCTGGCCCTGGTCGTGCTCGCGTCGCTCCAGCCCCGTGAACCGTCGCCCGGATCCGGTCACGGTGAACCCGACTTCGAGCAGGAGCCTGCGGTCGTGCCATCCGCGCGCCTTGGGCCCGAGCACCACCGCCCGGGGATGGTCGTCGGCGGCCAGGAGCAGGTGCTCGAGGGCGTCGGGGGCGGGCGCCGCATCGTCATGGAGCAGCCAGATCCACTCCGTGGTGTCGACGTCGAAGGCCTCGTCGGAGTCGCTGCGCAGGACACCCGAGGCCAGGCCCGCCTTGACCGCGGCTCCGAATCCGGCGTCGTCGGCGCCAGGCTCGCTCGGATCAAGGGCGACGACGCGATCGTGACCGAGTGATTCGACGAGGATGTCCAAGCTCACGTCGTCGGAGCCCGCGTCTACTCCCACAATGGAATCGGGGTGACGGGTCTGGCCCGCGAGCATGGTGAGCACGTGGGGCAGCCAGACCGCGCCGTCCCGGGCAACTACGACAGCGGTGACGCGGTGTTGCGCGCTCAGACCGCCTGCTTCTTCAGCCGACGACGTTCGCGCTCGGAGAGCCCGCCCCAGATTCCGAACCGCTCGTCATGCTCGAGCGCGTATTCCAGGCAGTCGCCGCGCACCTCGCAGGACAGGCAGACGCGCTTGGCCTCGCGGGTGCTGCCCCCCTTCTCGGGGAAGAACGCCTCGGGGTCGGTCTGGGCGCACAGGGCGCGCTCCTGCCACTCGAGGCCCTCCCCGGTGGTCAAGGGCACCAGCACGGGTTCGCCCACGACGCTCACTCCTCCCTCGCGGCCTGCGACCGCGCTTCCCGCGGACACATCCGCGGGTCCCCCTCGGGTTCGGGGCTGCCGGGCGCAGGGAGCGAACGGCGACCCGGGACACCGAATCACAACGGTGTTATTACATAGGGCGCGAGGCCGGGCGTCAAGCCCGGGGTGCCCTCGTCTCCCGCCTGGTCCCCCTGATAGCCGCCCTGTTCCTCGCCCCGGTGCTCGACACGGCCGTACAGCGTCGTCCGCTGCCGTGGGACGCGGCCGGCCGAGCGGATGAGGTCGCGCAGGGACTCCTCGGACTTCGCGGAGCCGTGCTCCGAGCCCGCCATCCGGCTGATGGTCTCCTCCATGAGGGTCCCCCCGAGGTCGTCGGCTCCGCAGGCCAGCATGGCCCGGCAGCCCTGGTCCCCGAGCTTCACCCAGGAGCACTGCACATGGTCCACGGCGCCGTACAGCATGATGCGGGCCACCGCGTGCACGGCCCGGTTGTCCCGCGCCGTCGGGCCGGGGCGGGCCGCCCCGGCAAGGTAGAGCGGCGCATTGTGGTGCACGAACGGCAGCCCGACGAACTCGGTGAAGCCCCCCGTCGTCTCCTGGATGCCGCGCAGCACTCGTAGGTGCGCGACCCAGTGCGCGGGATTGTCGACATGCCCGTACATCATCGTGGAGCTCGAGCGCAGGCCCACCTCGTGCGCGGTCGTGACGATGTCGATCCACGCGCTCGCCGGCAACTTGCCCTTCGTCAGCACCCAGCGAACATCGTCGTCGAGGATCTCCGCGGCCGTGCCCGGGATCGAGTCGACACCCGCCTCGCGCGCGGCCATCAGCCACTCGCGCGGGGACATCCCTGTGCGCGCGGCGCCGTTCGCGACCTCCATGGGGCTGAAGGCGTGGAGGTGGATTGCCGGCGCTGCCGACTTCACCGCGCGGGCCAGGTCGAAGTACGCCGTACCCGGCAGTTCGGGATGGATCCCCCCCTGCATGCAGACCTCGGTGGCCCCCGCCGCAGCCGCCTCCCGGACGCGATCGGCCACCTCCTCCAGCGAGAGCGTGTAGGCATCGACGTCCATCGCGCGCTGCGCGAAGGCACAGAACCGGCAGCCCGTGTAGCAGACATTGGTGAAGTTGACGTTGCGGTTCACGACGTAGGTGACCTCGTCGCCCACGGTGTCGCGGCGCAGCGCGTCGGCGAGCGCCGCGACCTCGTCCAGCGCCGGGCCATCGGCGCTCATGAGCGCGACGGCAGCCTCATGATGCTCGGGCAGCGCCAATGCGGCCGGGTCCCGGTGGGCGAGGTCGAGCGCGGCCCGCACGTCGGCAGGGAGGCGTTCAGGACCGGACATCCTGCCGACGCGCTCGCGTATCTCCGACCAGTCGCCGTACACGTCCTCGAAGTCCGCGCGGCGCTCACCGCGCCGACCTTCCGAGTCGATCGCGACGTGCAGGTCGACGCGCCCGCCGGCCTGGCGCCGGGCGAAGGCCGCGTAGGCATCCTGTCCGTCGTCCGGCTCCTGCCAGGGAAGCCCCCGGGCCCGCCTTCCGGGGGCGAGCAGGCCGTCCGGCCCGGCGAGTGCCGACACGTGGGCGGACAGCCGCGGGTCGATCCACGCCTCGCCGCGCACGTACGCCGCATGCGCGGTCAGTCGCGGGCGCATCTCGAAGCCCGCGGCGCGCGTCCGCTCGCGCAGGTCGTCCAGGTGAGGCCACGGACGCTCGGGATTGACGTGGTCGGGGGTGAGCGGGCTCACCCCGCCCCAGTCGTCCACTCCCGCTGACAGGAGTGCCGCGAGATCATCGCTCTCGGACAGATTCGGCGGTGCCTGCAGGCGTATGCCGGGGCCGAGGACGATGCGCGCCGTCGCCAGCGTCGCGAGGTAGTCGTCGCGCTCGAGGTCGGCCACTTCGCGCATGGCGGTGTCATCCTTCGCGCGGAAGTTCTGGACGATGACCTCCTGCACATGCCGATGACGGCGGTGCGCGGCCCTGATGGCGAAGAGTGCATCGACTCGTTCGGCAGGCGTCTCGCCGATCCCGACCAGGATGCCGGTCGTGAAGGGGATGGACAGCCGGCCGGCGTCCTCGAGTACCCGCAGCCGCACCGCCGGCTCCTTGTCCGGGCTGCCGAAATGGGGGCCCCCGGGCTCGGCCCACAGCCGCACGGCGGTCGTCTCGAGCATCATGCCCATGCTGGGCGCGACCGGACGCAGCCGCCGCATCTCCTCCCACGACATCACCCCGGGATTGAGATGGGGCAGCAGGCCGGTCTCCTCGAGGACCCGCACCGCCATGGCGCGCACATAGGACAGCGTGTCGTCGTAGCCCGCCTCGTCGAGCCAGGCCCGTGCGGCCGGCCAGCGGTCCTCCGGCCGGTCGCCGAGTGTGAAGAGCGCCTCGGCGCACCCGGCCTCGGCGCCCGCCCGCGCGATCGCGAGGACCTCATCCGGGGACAGGTACGGCGCCGGGAGGCGATGCGGGACGGTCGCGAAGGTGCAGTAGTGGCAGCGGTCCCGGCACAGTCGGGTGAGCGGGATGAACACCTTGGGCGAGTAGGTGATGACGGCGGCGCGCCCCGCCTCCTGTAGCCCGCGATCGCGAAGGGCGCCCGCGATCCCGAGGAGCTCGGCCAGGGCCTCCCCGCGGGCCGCGACGAGCGCGGCGGCCTCATCCGGGGAGACGGTCGCCCCTCGGCGGGCGCGGGCCAGCGCACGGGAGACCTCTGCCGCGCGGGGAGCCGACGTCACCGTGCCACTCTATGCGCATGCCCACTCCCAGGGACTCCGCCCGCATCGCCGTGCTCGCGGGCGGCATCGGCGGCGCGCGGTTCCTCCGCGGGCTCGTCGCGGCAGCGCCCGACTCCCAGATCACGGTCATCGGGAACACCGGCGACGACATCTGGATCCACGGCCTGCGCGTGTGCCCCGACCTGGACACGGTGATGTACACCCTGGGCGGCGGCATCTCCCAGGAGCGCGGCTGGGGACGCGAGGACGAGACCTTCGCTGTCCGGCAGGAGCTGGCGGCCTACGGCATGGAGCCCACCTGGTTCGGCCTCGGCGACCGCGATATCGCCACCCACCTCGTGCGCACGCAGTTGCTCAACGCCGGATACCCGCTCTCCGCCGTCACCGAGGCCCTGTGCACCCGCTGGCAGCCCGGCGTACGCCTCCTGCCCATGAGCGACGAACGGGCCGAGACGCACGTCGTGATCGACGAGGCCGATGGCACGCAGCGCGCCATCCACTTCCAGGAGTGGTGGGTCCGGCACCAGGCACGCATCCCCGCGCGCTCCTTCGCCCTCGTCGGCGTCGAGGACGCGAAGCCCGGGCCCGGGGTGATCGAGGCGATCGAGGGTGCCGACATCGTCGTGCTTCCCCCGTCGAACCCGGTCGTGTCGATCGGGACGATCCTCCAGGTGCCCGGCATCCGCGAGGCTCTCGCGCGAACGCCGGCGCCGGTCGTCGGGGTCTCCCCCATCATCGGCGGCCGCCCGGTGCGGGGGATGGCCGACGCCTGCCTGACGGCCATCGGCGTGGAGACCTCCGCGGCCGCCGTGGCCGCGCACTACGGCGCGCGCGCGGGCGACCCGCCGGGACTCCTCGACGGCTGGCTCGTCGACGATGCCGATGCCGAATCGGTGCCGGGCATCGAGGGCCTCGGCATCGTCTGCGAGGCTCGGCCACTGCTCATGTCCGGCCCGGAACCCACCCGCGAGATCGCCGCGGCAGCGCTCGCCCTCGCGGCGCGCCTGCGGCCCTGATGCGATGGACGCCTCGCTGCAGATCGTCGCCGTCGCCGGGATCCCGGAGGTCAGGGCAGGCGACGACCTCGCCACCCTCCTGTCGCCCCTGCTGGATCGCGTGACCTGGCCCGACGGCACCGTGGGCCTGAACGACGGCGACGTCGTCGTGGTGACCAGCAAGATCGTGAGCAAGGTGGAGGGGCGCACCGTGCCGCTGGCCGAGCGCGACGCCGCGCTGGACGCCGAGACGGCCGCGGTCATCGCGATCAAGTCGACGCCCCGGGGTGAGACCCGCATCGTGCGGACCCATCACGGGATCGTCCTTGCCGCCGCGGGCATCGACGCGAGCAATGCGGCGGCCGGCACGGTGCTCCTGCTCCCCCGCGACCCTGACTCCTCCGCGCGCGCCCTGCGCCAGCGCCTGCGCGACCTGTCGGGCCGCGAGATCGCCGTCGTCATCACCGACACTCTCGGACGCCCGTGGCGCGACGGCCTCACCGACTGCGCCATCGGCGTCGCGGGCCTGGTCGTTCTCGACGACATGCGCGGGCTGCCTGACGCAGGGGGACGACCCATGGAGGCCACGGTCATCGCCATCGCCGACGAGGCAGCCGCGGCCGCGGACCTGGTGAAGGGCAAGGCCCGCGGCCTGCCGGTCGCCATCGTGCGCGGGCTCGGCGCGGCGGTGTCTGCCGAGGACGGCCCGGGGGCGCGCGCCATGGTCCGGGCGCCCGACGAGGATCTCTTCCCGCTAGGCACGCGGGAGGCCCGCGAGCAGGGACGCCGCGAGGCCCTGCGCATGCGGCGTACCGTGCGCTCCTTCGCTGACCGCCCGGTCGACGCCGGGCTCATCGACGCGGCGGTCGCCGACGCGATCACGGCTCCCGCGCCGCACCACTCCGAGCCGTGGCGCTTCGTCATCGTCGAAGATCCGGCCGCGCGGACGTCGCTGCTCGACGCGATGCTGGAGCGCTGGAAGGCCGACCTCCTCACCATCGACGGCATGGACGACGACGCCATCGCGCGGCGGACATCGCGGGGGGACATCCTGCGGCACTGCCCCGTCCTCG
>JAPOJD010000206.1 GCA_029978585.1 Actinomycetota bacterium | reverse complement strand
CCGCCCCCGACCCGCGCCGGTCGACCCCCCGACCCGACCGTCCCCCCGCCTCTCACCGGGGTGGGGAATGGGGCAGACTCGGGGGGTGGCCGCGCCTGGCAAGCCGCTCATCGGGCTCACGACGTACGTCGACACCGCCCGGTGGGGCATCTGGGAGGTCCCCGCCGCGGTCCTGCACGCCTCGTACGTCGCCGCGCTGCAGCGCGCGGGGGCCCGCGCGGTGCTCCTCCCGCCCGACCCGGAGGATGACGGCATCCTGGACCGCCTGGACGGCCTCGTGGTGACCGGTGGCCCGGACCTCGACCCGCGCCTCGACGGACGCCCCACCGAGGGCACCGGTCCCATCCCGGACCGGGACGCCTACGAGGTCCTCCTATGGCACGGAGCCCGCGCCCGCGACCTGCCCACGCTGGGCATCTGCCGCGGACTGCAGGCCATGGCGCTGGCCCACGGCGGATCGCTCATCCCCGACCTCGACTCAGCGGGCTTCGGCACCGCGCACCGCGAGGTCCCCGGCACCTACACCGAGCACGACGTCCGCTTCGAAGACGGCTCGCAGATCGCCGGCATCTACGGCACCACCCGCATGCGCATCAACTCCTCGCACCACCAGGCCGTCGGGGACCCCGGCACGACGGTGCCCACGGGCTGGGCACACGACGGGATCATCGAGGTCTGCGAGGTCCCAGACGCCCGCTTCGCGATCGGCGTGCAGTGGCATCCGGAGCACCCCGATCGCGCGTCCGACGACCTGCCGCTCCTGCGCGCCCTCGTCGAGGCCGCATCCCGCTAGTTCCCAGCCCCCAGGAGGACACCATGCTCGTCGACATCCGCCACGCACCTTCGTTCGCCGTGGCCCGCTGCACGCTCGCCAACACCGAGCACGTCAAGGTCGAGGCCGGCGCCATGGCCGCGATGAGCGATGGGGTCACCATCGACGCGAAGATGGAGGGCGGCTTCCTCAAGTCGCTCAGCAGGAGCGCGCTGGGCGGCAACTCGTTCTTCGTGACCACCTACACCAGTTCGGTCGACGGCGGCTGGGTCGACGTCGCCGCCGTGCTCCCCGGCGACATCACCGTCATCGAGTCCACCCCGGACCGCCCGCTGGCCGTCACCAAGGGCGCCTGGCTGGCCAATGAGCAGAGCCTCGCCATGGACACCAAGTGGGGCGGTGCCAACAACCTGTTCGGCGGCGAGGGCGGCTTCGTCTCGCGCTTCGACGGCGCGGGCAAGATCGTCGTGGCGTCGTACGGCGCCCTCGACCGCCACGCCCTGCAGCCCGGCGAGCGGCTCGTGGTCGACTCCGGTCACATCGTGGCGTACGACGCCTACATCGCGATGCAGACGCGCACCACCGGAGGCGTGATGAAGTCCCTGAAGTCCGGGGAGGGGCTCGTGCTCGAGATCACCGGTCCGGGCCTGGTGTGGACCCAGTCGCGCAACCCCAATGGCCTCATCACATGGCTCACCAACGTGCTGCCGTTCAGCCAGAGCTGACCGACGGACCTACAGCGGCGTGACGTAGGCGCCCGAGATGCCCCCGTCGACGAGGAAGTTCGACGCCGTGATGAAGGACGAGTCGTCCGAGGCGAGGAATGCCACGGCGGCGGCGATCTCCTCCGGCTCGCCGAAGCGGCCGAAGGGGATGTGCACGTAGCGGCGCGCAGCACGCTCGGGGTCCTTGGCGAAGAGCTCCATGAGCAGCGGGGTCCGCACCGGGCCGGGAGACAGGGCGTTGACGCGCACCCCCTGACGGGCGAACTGCACGCCGAGCTCGCGCGACATCGACAGCACCCCGCCCTTGGAAGCGGTGTAGGACACCTGCGAGGTCGCCGCACCCATGGTCGCGACGAACGACGCCACGTTGATGATCGATCCGCGGCCCTGCTCGAGCATGTACGGCAGCACCGCCTTGCAGCCGAGGTAGACCGACGTGAGGTTGACGTCCTGGACGCGCTTCCAGGCCTCCAGGCTCGTATCGAGGATGGAGTCGTCGTCGGGCGGCGAGATGCCGGCATTGTGGAATGCGACGTCAATCGACCCGTAGGTGTCGACCGCGACCTTGTACATGCGGGCGTTGTCCTCCGGCGACGTCACATCGACCTTCACGAACGTGCCGCCGACCGCCTCGGCCGCGGCCTCGCCCGCGTCGACGTCCATATCGGCGATGACGACATTCGCGCCCTCGCTCGCCAGGCGCTTGGCCGATGCCAGGCCGATTCCGCTCCCTCCTCCGGTGATGAGCGCGGTACGGCCGACCAGGCGGCGGCAGACGACGTCGGACATGGCGATCCCTCTCGTTGGACGGGGCTAGTCGGTGGCGATGAAGACGTTCTTGGTCTCGGTGAAGGCCTCGGGGGCATCCGGGCCGAGCTCGCGCCCGAGGCCGGATCGCTTGAACCCGCCGAACGGCGTCCAGTAGCGCACCGACGAGTGCGAGTTCACCGACAGGTTGCCCGCCTCGACACCGCGGGCGACGCGCAGCCCACGCCCGATGTCGCGAGTCCAGATCGAGCCGGACAGGCCGTAGTCCGAGTCATTGGCCATCCGGATGGCATCGGCCTCGTCCTCGAACGGCAGGACCACGACGACCGGGCCGAAGATCTCCTCGCGGTACGCGCGATCCGCCTCCGACACCGGGGCCAGCACCGTCGGCGGGTACCAGAAGCCGGGACCGTCGGGGCAGTTGCCGCGGAAGGCCACCGGGGCATCGCCGGGGACGTACGACGCCACGGTCTCTCGGTGCGCCGCCGTGATGAGCGGGCCCATCTCCGCGGTGTCTAGCGCAGGGTCCTCCACGCGCACGCCCGCGACCGCGGTCTCGAGCAGCCCCATGAAGCGGTCGAACACGCTGCGCTCGACGAGGATGCGCGAGCGGGCGCAGCAGTCCTGGCCGGCATTGTCGAAGACGCCGTACGGCGCGGTCGCAGCCGCGCGCTCGAGGTCGGCGTCGGCGAACACGACGTTGGCGCTCTTGCCGCCGAGTTCCAGGGTCACGCGCTTGATCTGCGCGGCGCACCCAGCCATGATCCGCTCGCCCACCTCCGTGGACCCGGT
>JAPOJD010000044.1 GCA_029978585.1 Actinomycetota bacterium | reverse complement strand
TGCCGACCTGCCCGGCTACGACCTGCTTGTCCAGGCCATGGGCGGCCTCATGAGTGTCACCGGGCCCGAGCCAGGTCACCCCACGAAGGTGGGCGTGGCGCTGGTCGATGTGATCACCGGACTGCATGCCGCCGTCGGGATCCTCGCCGCACTCCGGCATCGCGACGCCACCGGCCAGGGGCAGCGCGTCGAGGTGTCACTCCTGTCCTCCCTGCTCTCGGCCCTGGTCAACCAGTCGTCGGCCTACGTCGGCGCCGGGGTGGTGGGCGGGATCCTCGGCAACGCGCACCCGTCGATCGCCCCGTACGAGGTGTACCCGACGCGCGATCGCGAGATCGTCCTCGCGGTGGGCAATGACGCCCAGTTCGCCGCGCTGGTCGCGGAACTGGGCGAGCCGAGCCTCGCGGAGGATCCCCGGTTCTCGACCAACCCCGAGCGAGTCCGTCATCGCGCAGCGCTGAACGGGGAACTCGGCCGGCTCCTGGCGGCCGACACCGCGGACTCCTGGCAGGCCCGTCTCACGGCCCGGGGGGTCCCCTGCGGACCCATCAACGACATCGCTCAGGCCTTCGCCCTTGCCGAGCGGTTGGGCCTCGAGCCCGTGGCCGACCTAGGCGGCGCTCCCACGGTTGCCCACCCGATCCGCCTGAGCTCCACGCCGGTCACCTACCGCCTGCCTCCGCCCGACCTCCCCTAGTGCCCGGGCGGCCGGTGCGGAAAGATGGGCGCATGTCGCCCCACACGCCCAGTCTCGACTCGTCCGCTCGCGCCGGCCTCATGCTCGCCGCGGTGAGCGTAGGACTGTCGTACCAGCCCAACCTGCTGACCCGGCGCAGCCTCGACCAGGGGATCATCACCGGCGTCTCGGCCCTGGCTGCCTACTCTTGGGGTGTCTCGGTCCACAGTGCCCTGGACCGCATGGGCGAGCGCATCGGCGGGAGCAGGGGCCGTGGCTTCGGTGACGCCGCCGTCGTCATCGGGTCGCTCGCCGTCGCCGCGACCGTGCCGTGGCGCGAGCACGAGCGTCGCGCACGAGCGGCGACGCGCCTCGGTGCGTTCGCCCTCGCCGCTGCCGGCGCCGCCGGCGTTGCGGGTCGTGCACTCCAGGGCGTGCCGGGCAACGCCGCGCGGTCAGGGGTCACCGCCGCCGCTGTCCTCGGGGTAGGGGGGCTGACATACGCCGCGACCCGCATGCTCGGCCAGCAGGTGGGCGCCCTCGGGCTGGAGCACGTCGACGACCACGGCAATGAGCTCGCCGAGGACCTCAATCGCAGCGTGAACCCCGTGACCGCCGCCGGCATCGGCGTCGCCGTGAGCGGGGTGCTGCTCGGACTGGCGAGCGTCGAGAGCCGCCTCAACCGCATCGGCGGGCGACTGGCCACGGGGCTGCTCGGGGGCAGCCCTGACGACCATGCCAGCGCCGCGCGACTCTTCGCCGCCGCGGTGACGGCGGCGGCCGGCTACGGCGCCCTTCGCCTCGCGGACTCCCGCCTCGGCAGTGCCGGCGAGGGGATCGAGCCCGCCCACGCGCAGCCGCCCGACATCCCGGAGATCACCGGGTCCCCGGCATCCGGTCGCCCCTGGTCCGAGCAGAGCCGGGAGGGGCGCCGGTGGCTCAGCATGGTCCTGCGCCCCGAGGGCATCGCCGGAGTGATGGGCGAGCCGGCGAAGGCCCAGCCCATCCGCATCTACGCGTCGCTGTTGAGCGCCGACACCGAGGAGGGCCGAGCGCAGGTCCTGCTCGACGAGATCGACCGCACGCGGGCCCTCGAACGCCCCTATGTCGCGCTGTGGTCGCCCACGGGCTCCGGCTACGTCAACTATGTCGCCTGCGAGACCTTCGAGTACCTCACCCGGGGCGACTGCGCGAGCATGGCGGTGGAGTACTCCGTGCTTCCCTCGTCGCTGTCGCTCGCGGATGTCGAGCGCGGCACCCGCCAGACCCGCATGGTGTTCGACGGGATCGTCGCGCGGCTCGCGGCGATGGACGCCGCATCCCGCCCCAAGATCTTCCTGTTCGGGGAGAGCCTCGGCTCGCAGGTGAGCGAGGAGATGTTCACCGGTCAGGGCGCGCACGGTCCGGAGGGTCTGTTGCTCGACGCGGCCCTGTGGATCGGCACGCCATCCGCAACCCGCTGGCGCAAGGAGCTGTGGGGGGAGCGCACGGTGGCGCAGCCGCCGCCGGTGGGTCCGGGTCCGATCTTCGTCACACGCTGGATCGGCGACTGGCAGGACCTCCATCCGGGCGAGCGCGAGCGCGTGCGGTTCCTGCTCCTGCAGAACGGCGATGACCCGATCCCGAAGTTCGGCTCGCAGCTGATGTGGCGCCGGCCGGATTGGCTGGGGCCGAGGGGCACCCGGCCGCCCGGCGCGCCCAGTCACACGATCTGGTGGCCCATCACCACGTTCACCGCCACCTTCATCGACATGCTCAATGCGCTGACGCCGACCCCCGGCCTCTTCGCCGAGGGCGGCCACGACTACCGGCTGGTGCTACCGGAGACGATCCGGCAGGTGTGGCGCATCGATGCGAGCGACGTCCAGATGGCCTCCATGCAGGTAGCCCTGCGTCGTCGAGAGCTCGGCTGGGAGACCAAGCGTCGCTGGATGGAGGCCCAGGCTCAGACTGATCCGGCCAAGCGCCAGGAGGAGGTCGACAAGGTGCTCGTCGATGTCGCGAAGTGGACCGAGCAGCCTTCGGTGACCCCTGAGGATGTCGAGCGGATCATCGCTGAGGACTGCCAGCCCACGTAGGCGCTGTCACTCGCCCAGGAAGCGCGAGAACACTCGTGCCCGCCGGGCCGGTTTCCCGGTGCGCTGCTCGACGTCGTCGGCCGATCCCATGACGCGCAGTCCCACGTTGGCGCCCAGCCAGCGGACCGGCTCGGGCTCCCAGGGTGGTGAGCGGTGGCCCACCCAGGGGAGGGTCACCAGGTCCGAGTCGCGGCCGGCGATGAGGTCGGCCAGGGTACGCCCGCCCAGGTTCGAGGTGCCGACGCCGTCGCCGACGTACCCGCCCGACCAGGCAAGGCCGCTCGCCCGGTCCAGGCCGCAGGAGGCGAACCAGTCACGGGGCACCCCGAGCGGTCCTCCCCAGGTATGCGTGACGGCGCGCCCAGCCAGGTGGGGGAACATGTCGGTGAGCGTGCGCCACAGTTCGCGGAAGACCTTCGGCTCGCGGTTGTACTCCTCCCGCACGCGCGAGCCGAAGTGGTACGGAGCGCCCCGGCCACCGAAGGCGAGGCGGCCGTCCGCGGTGCGTTGGCCGTAGACGATGAGATGCCGGCCGTCGCTGAACGTGGTGCGACGCGCCAGGCCAATGCGTTCCCACTCGTCCGCGTCGAGGGGCTCGGTGGCGAGCATGAGCGAGTAGACCGGGGCGAGGTCGCGGCGGTGGCCCGGCAGGGTCGCGGTGTAGCCCTCCGTGGCACGCACGACGTAGGGCGCACGGACCGAGCCGTGCGGGGTGCGCACGATGCCCGGTTGCAGGGAGCTAACGGGACTGTCCTCGTAGAGCCGGGCGCCCAGTTGCACCACGGTCCGAGCCAGGCTGCGCACGAGCCGTGCCGGGTGGATGGCCGCGCAGTGCGGTGTGTACGTCGCGCCCAGGACGTCGGTCGCGTCGAGGATCCCGCGCGCCTCGGAGGCACCGAGCAGGGCGAGGTCGTCCTCGCCGAAGCCCCATGAGCGCGCATCGCGCACGGACTCCTGGGCGCGCTCCCACTGCAGGGGGGTGCGGGCCGCGATGATCGTGCCCCCCTTGGCCCAGTCGATGTCCCAGCCTTCGCGCGAAGCGACTCGACCGACTTCGTCGACCGTGTCGTTCATGGCCCGTTGCATCCGCACGGCATCGTCCCTGGACGACGTTCTCGCGATCGCGGACAGACTGGCAGGGAAGAGTGCCGAGCACCATCCGCCGTTGCGTCCGCTTGCGCCGAAGCCGGTGTGCTCGGCCTCCACGATCGCGACCCGGATGCCCGGAGAGCCGGTGAGGAGGTAGTACGCGGTCCACAGGCCCGTGTATCCAGCACCGACGATGACGACGTCGGCGCTCTCGTCGGCGTCCAGCCGTGTGCCGAGCGGCAGGGCGAGCCCCGCGGGCAGCGTGTCCCACCACAGGGACGTCGGTGGGCTCACGGTCGCGGAGCGCTGCCAGGCGGTGCCCAGTGGGCGAGGTACGTCGGAGGCGGGATGTCACGGGCCAGGTCGTCAGCGACCGGATCGCCGAACGACTCGACTATGGGGAGGTAGCCGGCCCAGATGCGCGAGTAGACCGGGTCGGTGAGGTCCTCCGGGACATCGGCGGGAGGCCCGTCCCCCACCTTGACGGAGATCTCGTCGAGGGGGAGTGCCAGCGTGATCGTCGCCTTGAGCTCCTGCGGGGCGGGGTGGCGAGCGTCCGCGGTCCGCCCGGGCATGAGGTGCTCGGAGAGGTCGAGGAGTGCGGCGACCTCCTCGTCGCCCTCAAGCTGTCGCGCGGTGCCGATCGCCATGACGCAGCGATAGTGCATCGACGACTCGAACAGGCTCCGGGCGAGGACCAGGCCGTCGAGGAGCGTGACCGTCAGGCAGGTGGGGACGCCCTGCGCCAGGGTGCGGAAGAGCCGGGAGGCGCTGGAGCCATGGAAGATCACCTCGTCGCCGCGTCGTGCGTATCCCACGGGGACGACGTAGGGCTGGCCGTCGGTCACGACCGCGACGTGGGCCATGACGCCGGCGTCGAGGATGTCGTAGGCCACTCGGCGGTCGGTGACCGCCTTGTCCGGCAGCCGCCTCACCCGAGTGCGCGGACTGGAGCCCGGAGCGGGGATGCTCACGGGCGCCCCCCGGTCGGGGGCTCACTACCGACGCGGCGGGGGAGGGTCATCCTGGAATCCTTCCCCAGCAGGGGGGCCCGGGCAAGTCCCGCCGTCCGGGGGTTGGAGACCGGCTGACCGGAGGTGGGCGTCGGCGCTAGCGTGGGGCCGTGCTCCGCCCGCGCCGGGCGGACCGACCGCGAAAGGTGTGCCGTGAGCGAGAAGCGCGTGCTGAGCAATGTGGTGGGCGGCGAGCGGGTTGCCGCGACGGATGGGGCGACCCAGGACCTGGTCAACCCGTCCACCGGGGAGGTCTTCGCCTCCGCGCCCCTGTCGAGCGAGTCGGACGTGGACGCCGCCTTCACGGTGGCGGCCGAGGCCTTCGAATCCTGGCGCGACTCCACGCCCTCGGAGCGCCAGAAGGCACTGCTCGAGATGGCTGACCTCTTCGCGGAGCATGCGGAAGAACTCGTGGCACTGGAGAGCGAGAACACCGGAAAGCCCATCGCGGTCACCATGAGCGAGGAGATCCCACCCATGGTGGACCAGATCCGCTTCTTCGCGGGCGCGGCCCGCGTGCTCGAGGGGCGCGCCGCCGGGGAGTACATGAAGGGCTTCACCTCGATCATCCGACGCGAGCCCGTGGGAGTGATCGGGCAGGTCACGCCGTGGAACTACCCGATGATGATGGCGGTGTGGAAGTTCGCACCGGCGATCGCCGCGGGCAACACAGTCGTGCTCAAGCCTTCCGACACCACGCCGGCGACCACCGTGCGGATGGCCGAACTGGTCGCCGACGCGGGCATCCTCCCGCCCGGGGTATTTAACGTCGTCTGCGGCGACCGCGATACCGGCCGTGCCCTGGTCTCGCACCCGATCCCGCAGATGGTGGCCATCACCGGCTCCGTGCGGGCGGGCATGGAGGTGGCGGGAGAGGCCTCCCGCGACGTCAAGCGAGTGCACCTCGAACTCGGCGGCAAGGCGCCGATCGTCATCTTCGATGACGCCGATGTCGCCGCGGCGGCCGAGTGGCTTGCCGTGGCGGGTTACTTCAATGCCGGACAGGACTGCACGGCGGCGACCCGCATGCTCGTCGGCCCGGGCATCTACGACGACTTCGTCGCGGCCCTGACGGAGCAGGCGAAGGCCACGGATACGACGTTCGCCGACGGCCCCGGGGGCGAGGCCCTCGTGCCCCCCGTCAACAACGTCAACCAGATGGAGCGGGTACTCGGCTTCCTCGACCGCGTCCCCAGCCACGCCGAGGTCACGGCAGGTGGCAGGCGCCAGGGGGACCGTGGGTTCTACATCGAGCCCACGGTGGTCGCGAATCTCCTGCAGGACGACGAGATGATCCAGAATGAGATCTTCGGACCGGTGATCACCGTGCAGCGGTTCACCGACGAGGCCGAGGCCCTCGCCTGGGCCAATGGCGTGCGCTACGGGCTTGCCTCCTCGGTCTGGACGCGGGACTTCGGCCGGGCGATGCGCATGGCCCGCAACCTCGACTTCGGCTGCGTGTGGATCAACACCCACATTCCGCTCGTCGCCGAGATGCCGCACGGCGGGTTCAAGCACTCCGGCTACGGCAAGGACCTGTCGATGTACGGATTCGAGGACTACACGCGCATCAAGCACGTCATGGCGAGCCTGGACTAGGAGCCCCCTGGCGGCTGTCGGGCGCAGGGAGGCGCACGGCAGCGATTTCGACGGCCCAGTCGTAGATGGCGCTCGTCCGCAGGACGGTGTCCTGCAGCGACCGGTTGCTCGGGCTGAAGAGGACCCAGATCAGGCCGAATGGGAAGCCTACGCAGAAGACCGAGCGCAGCGCGGACAGCGGCCAGGAGAGCGGGTTGCCGTGGATGTCGACGATGCGCAGGCCCATCATCCAGTCGCCGATGGTGCGGCCGGTCGTGGCCCAGGCCATGGTCCAGTACATCCAGGTGAAGCCGTAGGAAACGATGATGGCCCATGCGAACGACGGCATCGTGACCTCAGTGCCCGGGCTGAGGATCACCTTGACCAGGAAGATGCACACCCACACGCCCAGCGCCACGATGGCGGCGATCGCGACGTCGATCCCGCAGGCGACGATTCGCGTGGCGAAGCCCGCCCGCTCTCCCTGGAATGGCCTGGCAGCCTCGGGCAGGGACAGTTCGATCGCCTCTGCCTCCAGGGCACCGGAGGACTTGCGCTCGAGGTACTCGCGGAAGGTGGTCATTGCGGGGGCGCCTCCTCCTCGGCGAGCGCGACCAGGGACTGCGGCTCCCCCGGGGCGTCGAGGTTGCGCTTCTTGCGGAAGATGATGCGGTCGACGATCCGCTCGGACACCTTGTCGACCTGGTGGGCCTGGAGGCGCGCCGTGTCCATGGCATCCGCGGCGACGCCGCCCGTGGACGTGCGGATGATCCGGGGCAGGTCGATCTCCTCGATGACGTAGTTCGCGATGTCGACGACCGGGACCTTGTCGACCACCGTGACCATGTCGACGTGATTGACGATGGCATCGATGTCGACGCGGTCGATGACCAACTGGGTCAGGTCGAGTTCGTCGAGGGCGCCGTCAACGACCCGGGCCAGGTCGACCCGATCGAGGACGATGTCGGTCAGGTCGAGTTCGTCGAGGGCTCTGGTGATGATCGCCTTGAGGTCGGCACGCGTGAGCACGATCTCCGTCAGGTCGAGTTCGTCGAGGGCCCGCGTGACGATGGCCTTGAGATCGGTTCGGATCATGACGATCTCGGTGAGGTCGAGCTCGTCGAGGGCCGCGCCGACGATCGTTCCCAGGTCGACCCGCTGGACTACGAGCGCGGTGAGGTCGATCTCGTCAAGGGCGGAATTGATGACCGCGGGGAGGTCCACTCGGTCCACCACCACGGCCGTGAGGTCCATCTCGTCCAGCGCGCGCGTGACGATCGCACGCAGATCCAGCCGCCGGACCACGGCATCGGAGACGACCGGGACGGTGGCGTCGAGAAGTGCCCCGGTCGGCGGTGCGACGACCCGGGAGACCGCGGAGACGACGCCCTCCGCGACCGCTACGCCCGCGCCGACCATTGCCCGGGCACCCATGCCCACCCAGCCGAGGACCCCCTGCGGGGCCGGGGGCACCCGCAGGGCGAAGATCACGTCCGTCGGACCGGGCCCCTGTGCGCTCACGCGCCCATACTGCACCAGGGGAGGGCCGCGAGGCGTGCCCGGTGCCGGGTCGACGGGAAGCCTGAGTGAAGCGAAGACCCCGCCTACGGCCGCCCGCTACGCTCGCGGGGACGACGATCGCCGGCGATGGCCAGGGAGGGACGGCATGAAGGCCGAGGGCATCAACCGGGAATTCCTCGACGGGGTCCTCACGGGAGCGCACCCGGACGTGTACTACCACTTCGGTGTTTCCAGCGAGGATCCGCTCCTGGAGGGCCTGCGCGATGTGCGCGCGATCATCATGGCCGGCTCCGGGGGGCGCATCAAGGAGTTCGCGGAGAGGTGGAGCGCACTCAACGGCGGATCTGAGGTCATCGCGTTCCCCAAGGAGGACCGGTTCGTCACCCGCTACACCGCCGGGGTCCTCTTCGCCTCGCATGGCATGGGCATGCCGAGTGCGTCCATCGCCGTCCAGGAACTCATGCGCATGGTCTACTTCCTCAAGCGCGGGGACCTCGAGGCGATGGATCAGGTGTTCTGGGCCCGGGTCGGAACCAGCGGGGGCGTCGGACTGCCGGGCGGCACGATTGTCGTGACGTCCGAGGGGCTGATGGCCGACCTCAAGCCCTACCGCCTGCTCCAGGGCGCGCGCGGCGTCTACTGGTTCGACGGAACCTTCCCGGCCGCGACCCGGGAGGCGATCCTCAGGGCCAATGAGGGCTCGGGCCTGCCCATCGTGTCGGGCAAGACGATCGCCACCAACGAGTTCTTCCTCGAGCAGTTCCGGCTCGACGGGGCCATCCGGATGGAGACCGCGGAGTCCAAGCAGGAGTTCCTCGAATGGCTGCACGAGAACGGCGTGCGCAATATCGAGATGGAGGGGGCCATGCTGGCCGCCTATCTCAACTCGTGGGGCTTCTCCTCCTTCGCCATGATCTGCGCCTGCCTTCTCAACCGTCTCGAGGGCGACCAGGTGACGTCGAGCCCCGACCAGTTGCACCAGTTCAGCGAGGATTCCGGCGACGTGCTCTTCAATTACCTCAGGTCGCTGCTCCTCGGCGGCGGGGGAGAGTGAGCGGAGAGTGAGCATGGCCGACTACTCAGCGCTCGTCGCTGGCGCCCAGCGCCAGGTCAACGACGCCCTCGGCCCCGAGCCGGGCGGGGTCGACCGGCCGCGCGCCAAGCGGGACGGACCGTCGCTCGCCAACCGCATCGATCACACGCTGCTCCATGCGGATGCCACGCAAGCGGAGATCGAGGAACTGTGCGAGGAGGCCCTGAGTCACGGCTTCGCCTCCGTGTGCGTCAATACCCGCTGGGTGCCTACCGCAGCGGATGCGCTCGCGGACTCCGAAGTCCTGGTGTGCACCGTGGTGGGGTTCCCGCTCGGGGCCATGACTCGACGAGCCAAGGCCTAGGAGGCACGCATCACCGTGGCCGAGGGCGCGCAGGAGGTGGACATGGTGATGGACATCGGAGCCCTGCTCTCCGGTGACCTTGCGGGCGTCTACGAGGACATGCGCGGAGTGGTGGCGGCGGCGGGCGTACCCGTGAAGGTGATCCTCGAAACCTGCCTGCTCAGCGATGAGCAGAAGGCGATCGCATGTCTCCTTGCGGCACGGGCCGGTGCGGCGTACGTGAAGACTTCCACGGGGTTCAGCACCGGAGGGGCCACGCCGGACGACATCGCGCTCATGCGCGCCTGCGTGGGCGACTCCCTCGGGGTCAAGGCCTCGGGGGGGATCCACACGCGCGATGAGGCGGAAGCCATGGTCGCGGCAGGGGCCGACCGGATCGGCGCCTCCGCCTCCATCGCGATCGCCGAGGGCACGGCTGATCCGCCGTCGAAGCGGCACTACTGACTTCCTGCACTGACTCTCCTGCCCCTGCGGGCCCCGTTCGACCCGGAAGGACGCCCATGGCCGAGGACCTGCTGGCCACCGCGGAGGAATGGGCCGCCGATGATCCCGATCCCGCGACCGCCGCAGAGTTGAGGACGCTCATCGAGCGGGCTCGCGGCGGTGACGATGCCGCACATGAGGAGCTCGCCGCGGCCTTCGACGGCACCCTGCAGTTCGGGACGGCGGGCCTGCGCGGGCGACTCGGGCCGGGGAGCAACCGGATGAACCGCGTGGTGGTTTCACGGGCCGCGGCGGGCCTGGCGGCGTACCTCCTCGACAGGGGTGGGCACTCGATCGTCATCGGCTATGACGCCCGCCGTAATTCCGACGCCTTCGCCCACGACACGGCCCGGATCATGGCAGGGGCGGGTATCTCCGCGATGGTGCTGCCCCACCACCTGCCCACCCCCGTGACCGCCTTCGCCATTCATTTCCTCGGCACCAGTGCCGCCGTGATGGTCACGGCGTCGCACAATCCACCCGACGACAACGGCTACAAGGTCTACCTCGGGGACGGATCCCAGATCGTGCCGCCCGCCGATGCTGAGATCTCCGCCTACATCTCCCGGGTGGGCCCGGTCGCCGACATCCCGCGCTCGGAGGACTACATCACGCTCGATAACGGGGTCCTCGACGCCTACATCGCGCGTGCCGAGCAGTTGCTTCCGCCGGGCCCGCGCGACATCACGTCGGTGTACACCGCGATGCACGGTGTGGGCGGGGACGTCTTCGTTCGCGCGGCCCGCGAGGCGGGGTTCCCGGATCCCCGCCCGGTCGCCGCGCAGTTCGCTCCCGACGGGAGGTTCCCGACCGTGAGCTTCCCCAATCCTGAGGAGCCCGGTGCCATGGACCTCGCGCTAGCGGAGGCGCGCGAGCACGGTGCCGACATCATCATCGCCAACGACCCCGATGCCGACCGATGCTCCGCGGGAATCCCGACGGCCGACGGCTTCCGGATGCTGTCCGGTGACGAGGTGGGCTGGCTGCTGGGCTGGTGGACCGTCGAGCGGATGCGCCGCAGTGGTGCGACCATGGCGGGGACTCTCGCACAGTCGATCGTGTCAGGCACCCTGCTCAAGGCCATCGCCCTCGATGCCGGCCTCGACTACGCCGTCACGCTCACCGGCTTCAAGTGGATCTCCCGCGTCCCCGGCCTGCTCTTCGGCTATGAGGAGGCGCTGGGTTACTGCGTCGATCCGCGCCACGTCACCGACAAGGACGGCATCACGGCGTCGCTGCTCATGATGGAGATGGTCGCTCACCTCAAGGCGGAGGGCCGGGGTGTCCAGGACGTCCTCGATGACCTCGCGCGCCGCTTCGGGCTCTACGAGACCTCACAGGTGGCCGTTCGGGTCCAGGACGTCACCCTCATCGCCGATGCCATGGCGCGCCTTCGGACCGCGCCGCCGCGGGCCCTGGGCGGACGCGCGGTGCTTGAGGTGGTCGACCTGGAGGAGGGTGCCTACGGGCTCCCGCCCACCGATGGCCTGCTCTACGCCCTGGACGGTGCGCGGGTCATCATCCGTCCCAGCGGGACCGAGCCGAAGTTGAAGTGCTACCTGCAGATCGTGACCCCGGTCGAGGGCGACCTTGCCGCGGCCCGGGCCCTGAGCGCGAACGAGATGGCCTCGCTGCGCGCCAGCGTCTCGGCCGCGCTCGGCCTCGGCTAGGCGTCCGTGACCGGGGGCGCCGCCTCCGCGCAGCGGGCTACGCCATCGAGAGATCCTCGGCGGGGAGATGCTCCGGCTCACGGCGCCGACCGATCACGATGAGGGCGAAGACCGCACCGGCGAGGGCCACGAATCCCAGCACGACCATGCTGATGGCGATTGACGATGCCTGGGCGGCCTCCACTGCCTTCTCGATCGCCGTGGCGGTGTCCGCCGGCAGGGAGGCGAGGATCGAGTCGGCGGTCGACGTATCGCCATCCTGCATGGCCTCGGCGTACTGCGTGGCCTGGGGGAGGTAGGGCTGTCCGGCGAAATCGTTCTCGACGCTGCGGAGCGAGACGGTGCCGATGATGGACGTGACCAGGGCGACGCCGAGTGCGGCCGGGATGTTGAAGGTCATCTGCATGAGCCCGGAGCCCATCCCGGCGTGCTTGGCGTCGACCGCGCTCATCCCCGCGGTGTTGCAGGCGGGCAGGGCGATGCCCACTCCCGCGCCCATGAGGGCGAGGGGGATCACCATCTGGGCCAGGGTGGTCGAGGAGTTGAACGTCCCCATCCAGAACAGAGCAACGGCCTGCATCGCGAGCGCGACAGTGATGGGGATGCCGGGGCCGACCTTGTCCACGAGCCGGCCCGCGGGAGGCTCAAGGACCATGCAGGTGCCCGTCGTGATCACGATGATCCAACTGGCCTGGACCGGGGTGAAGTCCACCACGCTGATGAGGAACAGCGATCCCACGAAGGTGAGCATTGGAATGTAGACGAAGCCGACAGCACACTCGGCGAAGAAGCCCCCGCTGAAGAGCCGTTCGCGCCACAGGGCGAAGTCCACGAGCGGGTCCTTGATGCGGACCTCGGCGAAGCCGAAGGCCGCGAGGAAGACAGCGCCGACAAGGAGGCTGCCCCAGGTGCTGGGCTCGGTCCAGCCGCTGCTGGCGTTCTGCAGGCCGAGGGTGATCGCGGTGATGCCGATGCCGCCGAGGACCAGCCCGATGACGTCGTAGCGGCCGCTCGCGAGCACGCTGGTGTAGCCCCGGGTCGCCGCCAGGGTGACCAGGATGACCGCCGCGGTGAGCGGAACCGCAATCCAGAAGATCCACCGCCAGGTGAGGAGTTCCAGCATGTAGCCGGCGAAGATCGGGCCGATGAGCAGGCCGAAGCCGTGCGCGAAGCCCCAGACGCCGACGGCGAGCCCGCGCCGGATCGCGGGGAAGTAGTTGACGACGATCGACAGGGTGGCGGGGGCGGAGATGCCGATGCCGATGCCCTGGATCGTGCGCCCCGCGACGAGGATCTCCCCATTGACCGCCACGGCGGCCAGGACCAAGCCCACCCCGAAGATCAAGAAGCCGACGACGATCATCTTGACCTCGCCGACGAGGTCGCCGAGGCGCCCTCCGGCGACCAGGGCGGTCCCGAAAGCGAGACTGTAGGAGGTGATCGTCCAGGTCTGCATCGACAGCGACAGGCCGAGGTCGTCCTTGATCGTGGGAAGTGCCGGGCCGATGACGGTGCTGAACATCTGGGCGATGAGGGCGCCGAATCCCATGGCCGCGAGGATCGCCCACGCCTTGGACGAGACCTTCGGTTCCGTGGAGGGAGCCGCGGCCGCCGTGTCGTCCGCCATGTCAGTCCTCCTCGCGGGCGGCTTCGAGTTGGTGCGGGCCGAAGGCCTGGGGCAGGACCTCGTCCATGCGGAGGACACCCAGGGGGGTCATGAGGAGCATTTCCGGGCCCCCGTGCTCGTAGAGCAGCTGCCGACAGCGTCCGCAGGGCATGAGGGTTGCCCCCTTCCCGTCGACGCACCAGACGGCGACGAGGCGCCCGCCCCCTGTCGCGAAGAGCTGGGAGACCATCGAGCATTCGGCGCACAGCGTGATGCCGTACGACGCGTTCTCGATGTTCGCGCCCCAGACGATGCGGCCGTCCTCCGTGAAGCCTGCGACGCCCACGGGGAAGTGGGAGTAGGGCGAGTACGAGCTGCCCAGGGCCGCTACCGCGGCCGTGCGCAGTGACTCCCAATCGACCGACGGGCCGGTCGAGCCGCCTGGCGCGTCGTGTCCGGAGTCCGTCATGCCGCCTCCCCTGGAGCTGTCGATGCTGCTCGCGAACGTAGCATCGCGGCCCACCGGGTGGCGGGGATTCGGCGATGGGGCGTCGGACGCGCGAGGGCCCCGCACCAGGTCTGGTGCGGGGCCCTCGGCAGACGGGGAGCTGGCGACTACGCGCCGCCCTCCTTGAGCTCGACCGAGATCGGCTCGAAGGCGTCGCCGGTCGTATTGAGGCCCTCGGCCGTGAGGGCCGCATTGGCCGCCTCGGCGTACTGGTTGGTGTAGGCAGCCTCGCCCGGGTCCGCCGTGATGATGGTGACCTCATCGGCGTTCAGGGTGTTGAGTGCCACTCCCACCGTCTGGGTCCACAGCGCGGGATCGATGACGCCGACGCCGAGCGGGGACGGCCAGATCAGCTTGTTGACCTCGTTCATCATCCACAGCTGGTGGCTGGCGCCGAGCTTCGAGCCATTGTCGGTGATGATCTGCGCGCACTCCGCGGCGTTGTCGCGGCAGTAGATCCAGCCCTTGAGCGAGGCGGTCACGAACCGCTGCGTCAGGTCCTGGTAGGCCGGATCGCCGAGGCGCTCCTCGGATGCCCAGATGGCATCCTGGTACATCGCGGTGCCGACGTCATTCCAGTTGATGACAGAGAAGTCCTCCGGCTTGTAGAGCTCGCCGGTGTCGGGATTCACCGCCTCGAGGACCTGGGCGTACTCGTTGTAGGTCATCGCCTGGGCGGCGTCGATCTCGCGATTGAGCAGGGCCTGCATGTCGAACTGCTGCTGCACGAGCTCGACGTCCTTGCCGGGCTTCAGGCCCGCCTGGGTGAGGCCGGCGAAGAGCTCGAACTCGTTGCCGAAGCCCCAGTTGCCGACCTTCTTGCCCTTGAGGTCCTCCGGGCCCTTGATGCCGGAGTCTGCCCATGACACCTGCAGGGTGCCGGAGCGCTGGTAGACCTGAGCGACGTCGACGATGCCGGCGCCCTGCTCGCGCGAGGCGAGGGCCTTGGGCACCCAGGCGATGGCATAGTCGGCGGCGCCCTGGGCGAGCTGCGTCTGTGGGACGATGTCGACGCCGCCTTCGAGGATCGCGACGTCGAGGCACTGCTCCTCGTAGTAGCCGAGGTCCTTGGCCGCGTAGTAGCCGCCGAACTGCGCCTGGACGAACCACTGCAGCTGCAGGTTGACGGCCATGGGCTCGGTGCACTCTTCGGCCGGTGCCTCCGTGGACTCAGCGGGCGCCGGTGCAGCGCTCGAGGTCTCGGGGGCGGGGGCC
>JAPOJD010000062.1 GCA_029978585.1 Actinomycetota bacterium | reverse complement strand
GTCTCGGCCACTCATCGGTGATCCTCATGGCCGAGGCCCAGGTCGAGTACGTCGTGTCGGCGATCTCGTTGGGTGACGGCCTCGAGGTGGCACCGGAGCGGCAGGACGCCTTCAGCCGCGAGATGGAAGCGCGCCTGGCGAGCACGGTGTGGCAGTCCGGTGGCTGCGTTTCCTGGTACCAGGGGGAGAGCGGCCGCAACGTGGCCCTGTGGCCGGGGTCGACGCGCGGTTTCGGCCGGCTGATGCGCGATTTCGACCGGGATTCCTACCGCACGCTCGCGTAGTCTGTCGGCCATGCCCGCCCTGCCACGCTACGAGTTCGCGGACGGGGTGGCCGTCATCACCGGAGCCGCCGGGGGCATCGGCGCGGAGCTCGCCGCCGAACTCGCGCTGCGCGGCAGCCACCTGGCGCTGGTGGACCGCAGGGGTCCCGCGCTCGAAGAGGTGTCCGGGTCCCTTCGCCAGACCTATCCCTGGCTGACCATCACCTCCTACGAGGTGGACCTGGGCGACCACGCCGAGATCCCAAAACTTCCTGAGCGAGTCCTGGCAGACCACGGCCGCGTCACGCTGCTGGTCAACAACGCCGGAGTGGGTCTGGCCGGCAGGTTCGAGCAGGTCACCATGGACGATGTCGACTGGCTGCTCGACATCAACCTACGGGCAGTGATTGCCACGACCTCGGCCTTCCTGCCGACCATGGCCTCAGGCGCTCAGATCACAAACCTGTCGAGTCTGTTCGGACTCATTGCGCCCACGGGCAATGCCGCGTACGTCGCGAGCAAGTTCGGGGTGCGCGGCTTCAGCCTGTGCCTTCGGCGCGAACTCCTCCCGCGCGGGATCGGCGTCACCACTGTGCACCCCGGGGGGATCAAGACTGCCATCGCCACGGCGTCGCGTCGCGGGCGCGGGGTCAGCGAAGCGGAGTGGGAGGCGGGTCTCGCGGCGTTCGAGCGCTTCCTCGTCATCGAGCCCGCGGTCGCCGCGCGGGCGATCGCCCGCGGCACCGAACGCCGGCGGGCGCGCGTGCTCATCGGCCCCGAGGCGTACGCGGGCGACATCCTGGCGCGCATAGCCCCCGCATCCCACCAGGCGGTCTTCGAGTGGCTCATGCGGAAGAAGGCCGGCCTGTGAGCCGTCGTCGCTGCCGCGCTGTCATCGTCGCGGCCGCCCTTGCGGCGCTCGTGGCGGCCCCCGCGGCGCAGGCGGCCGATCGGGCGGGGGACCTGGAGCGCCAACTGCGCCAGCGCGTCGAGGCACCTGCCCTCGGGCGCGATGTCACCGTCCATGTCCGCGACACGGACTCCGACGAGCAGCTGTACGGCCGCGACGCCGACGAGCCCCAGCTGCCCGCGTCCACCATGAAGGTGGTCACGGCGGTCACGTCCCTGCACACGCTCGGGAGGGGACATCGCTTCGCCACCCGGGTCATGGCCGGGCGCGACGAGGGCACGATCATCCTCGCCGGCGGCGGAGATCCGCTCCTCTCCGCGGCTGATCTACGGCGACTCGCGGAGCGCACGGCCGCGAAACTGAAGAAGGACGGGGTCAACCGAGTCGTTGTCGACGTCGACGACTACCTCTTCCCCCGGCCTACCGACGCACGCGGGTGGGAGCCGGGGGACAGCCCCACGTACGCCGCAGCGGTCAGGCCGCTCGCCATGCTGGGGGAGTACTCCCGCGACACCGTGTCGAACGCGCTCGCGGTTTTCGTGCGCGAACTGGACAGCGCAGGCATCGACGCCCGAGTCGGGGACCGGGCCGTGGTCCCCGACGGCTCGCGCCGCATCGCCGTGGTGGCGCGCAACAGCCTGGCAGATGCCATCGAGCTCATGCTCAGGGTGAGCGAGAACAATGTCGCTGAGGTCCTCTTCCGGCAGGTCGCCCTCGCGCGGGGCTACCCCGCCACGTGGTCTGCTTCCACCGCCGCGGCCAAGGAAACCCTCCGCGAACTCGACCTCTCGACCGTCGACCTGAAGTTGTTCGACGGCAGTGGGCTCAGCATGGATGACCGCCTCACCGCGGAGTTCCTCACCGCGGTCTTCGACCGTGTCGTCGACCCGGCCTACCGCGATCTTGCCCCGATCCGGCGGTGGGTGCCGATCGCCGGCCAGACCGGCACGCTCACGAACCGCTTCTCGTCAGCGCCTGCAAGATGCGCCCGCGGTGCGGTGTTCGCCAAGACAGGCAGCCTCACCGGGGTCAATACCCTGGCCGGCCTGACCCGGGCCCCGGACGGCACCTGGCGCAGTTTCGCCGTCATGGTGAACCACCGGCCGCCGGACTAC
The DNA here is from genome assembly GCA_029978585.1 of Actinomycetota bacterium. GTDB lineage: Bacteria > Actinomycetota > Actinomycetes > S36-B12 > S36-B12 > Mxb001. Next base: position 9,106 of record JAPOJD010000062.1, on the reverse strand, counting down.
GCGCCGGCCCTCACCAGCGCCGCGATCGATGCCATCGCCGCGACCGTGCACGGGTGCGCGTGACCCCTGAGGACGCCGTCCTGGCCGCGGCGGAGAGGGCGCTAGCCCCGGATGATGTCGTCACCGATCGCGACATCCTGCAGTCCTACCGCGCTGACCGCTCGACGGGCACTCAGGCGGGGGAGCCGTTCGCGGTGGCCTTCCCGCGCAGCGCAGAGCAGGTCTCCGCAGTCCTGCGGGAGGCCCACGAGCAGCGCGTCCCGGTGATCCCGCGCGGTGCGGGCTCGGGCCTCACCGGCGGATCCAACGCGATCGACGGCAGCATCGTGCTCTGCCTGGAGCGCATGCGCGACGTCGTCAACGTCGATATCGGCAACGGGTTTGTCGAGACGCAGCCGGGGATCTTCAACACCGAGTTGCGCGATCACGTGGCCGGGCACGGGCTGTGGTACGCCCCCGATCCCGCCAGCAAGGACTTCTGCTCGATCGGCGGCAACGTCAACACCAATGCCGGTGGCCTGTGCTGCGTGAAGTACGGCGTCACCCGAGATGCGGTGCTCGGCCTCGAGGTGGTGCTCCCGGACGGGCGCATCACGCAGGTGGGGCGTCGTACCGTCAAGGGAGTCGCGGGCTACGACCTCGCCGGCCTCATCGTCGGTAGCGAGGGCACGCTCGGAGTCGTCACCATGGCGAGGCTGCGACTACGTCCGCTGCCGCCGCCCCCGACCACCGTTGTCGCGGTGTTCGACACGATGAAGGCCGCCGGTGCCGCGGTCCAGGCGATCATGCAGCGCACCACGCCCAGCGTGCTGGAGATCCTCGATCGCACGACGATGACGGCCGTGGAGCAGTGGCGGCCCAGTGGACTCCCGCTGGATGCCGGAGCCCTGCTGATCGCGCAGACCGACCTCCCTGGCGAGGCCGCGTCGGCCGATGCGGAGGTCATCCTGCGGGCCTGCGAGGAGGAGGGCGCGGTCGAGGCCTACCGGTCGGAGGACCAGGAGCAGTCGGAGATGCTGATGGGCGCCCGACGGATGGCGATTCCCGCGCTCGAGGCGTTGGGCGACTGGCTGCTCGACGACATCGCCGTGCCCCGATCCCGCTTCGCCGAGGCCGTGGCCATGATCGAAGACGTCTCCGCGCGGCACGATGTCATGATCGGCACCTTCGGTCACGCCGGGGACGGGAACCTGCATCCCACCATCGTGATTCCCCGGGGTGACGAGGCCGCCGCGCAGCGGGCGCTCCAGGCGTTCGACGACATCCTGGAGGTGGCCCTCACGCTCGGAGGCACCGTGACGGGGGAGCATGGCGTGGGCCTGCTGAAGCGGCCGTCGCTGTTCGCCGAGCTGGACGAGGCGGCGCAAGACCTGCATTTCCGGATCAAGTCCGCGGTGGATCCGCGGAACATCCTCAATCCTGGGAAGTCGCTCCCGAGGTGGTGACGGCACCGGCATCGGCCGGTGCGGGAGTGGCCTCCGCGGCGGGCGACGCCCCGGAGTCCGCCGGCGGTGATTCCTCGGGCGGCGGGTGTCCCGGGAGCGGGTGCTCTGGGTCCCGGTCGGTGAGGTACTTCAGCACGCGGTAGACGGCCGCGCCGATGGGAACGGCGATCAGGGCGCCGATGATGCCGAGCAGGATGGAGCCCATCGCGATAAGGATGATGATCGCGAGCGGATTGAGGCTCACGGCCTTGCCCATGACCAGCGGCTGCAGCACGTCGCCGTCGAACGAGCCGACGACCACGGTGAGCCCGACGACGCAGAGCGCGATGATGGGGCCGCGCTCGGCGAGGGCCACGATCGCGGCGAAGAACGTGGCGATCGGGGCGCCGATCACGGGAATGAAGGCCCCGAAGAAGACGATCGCGGCGAGCGCTGGCGCCATGGGCACCTGAAGGATGAGCAGCCCGATGAAGACGAGCATGGAGTCGCACAGTGCGACCACGACCACCCCGCGCGTGTAGCCGGCAAGGGAGTCCCAGGCGAGTTCGCCCGAGGTGTTCACGTAGGGACGGGCCTTTGTCGGGACCCAGCTGACGACCCAGCCCCAGATGGTGTTCGGGGTCATCATGAAGAAGATGACGCCGAAGATGAAGACCGACCCGCCCAAGACCAGGTCGCCCACGGAGCCCAGGGCCGTGGAGCCGATATCGACCGCGACGGTCTTGCCCCAGTTTTCGAACTGGGTCAGATAGTTGTTGAAGTCCTGGTCATTGATGTTGAAGGGGGGCTGGGCGAGGAATGCCTCCAACTGGTCGATCGACTGATTGAACGAGTCGACGAGCTGGGGAGCCTCCTCCACGATCGAGCGGATCACGATCGTGAGAACGACGACGACCGCGATGGCGATCAGCAGGATCGCCAGGATCATCGCGATGACCTTGTGCAGGTGGAGCTTCTTCCGTAGCACCGACATGATGGGCGAGGCCAGCGCGGTGAAGAAGGCCGCCAGGAACAGCGCGACGAGGACGAGGGAAATCTGCCCGAGCAGGAAGAACAGGACCGCGAACCCCGCGAGGATGATGAGGATGCGCCAGGTCAGGCCCGCCCAGGTCTGCAGGGTCGGCGGGATTCCGATCGGAGGAAGCCCCTCGACCAGGTCGTCTCCGGGGGCAGTAGTGGTCTCGCTGGCGGGCGCGTCGTTGCTCGTGGCGGCCATGCGCGCACCCTAGCGCGCGGGAGGACCCCCGACGGGGATCTGGCCCTTTGAGGGGCTAATCGATGCGAACGAAGCCCCGGGGCGTGAGGAAGTTGCAGGCGATGAGGCCCCGATCATCGCAGTCGACCCAGGTGATGGAGGCATCCGGCAACGCCTCATCTGGGCTTCCGAGCCAGGCCTCCAGCGTGCCGGGGTCGCCGCAGATCTCGAGGCTGGCCAGCCGGACCTCGCTCGCCGCGCGCGAAGGATGATCGACTCCGGGCTCCCATTGGACGAAGTACGGCAGTTCTGGATCGTCCAGCACTGCCTGCACGCCGATCTGTCGCCATCGCAGGTCGGTGCCGTCCGGGCGGACCCGATGGCCCGGGACCGAAGCCCTGCCCAGGCGGTCCTCCACGGGGGAAATGTCGTCAACTGAGACCACCCAGCACAGCCACCCGCCGCCCTCTTCCGTGCGGCGACGCACGGCCTGGCCGAACGGGGCCTTGTCGGCCGCGGGATGGTCGAGGGCGGCGACGACCTCGACGTAGGTCCCATCGGCCAGCGGAAGGATGAAGTTCCGGGTCCCGAAGGTCGGGTGGATGCCCCCGTCGGTGAAGGGCGCACCGAGGTCCGAGCCGATCCGCTGCACCACCTCCGCGAGCTGATCGGGGGCGCAGGCATAGGAGACGTGGTCCAGCCTCATGGGGGCATCCTGCCCCGTCGCCCAGACTTGCGGCGCGGCCCCCCCTCCGAAGGGAGCCGAAGGCGCGTAAGGTCAGGGCGAACGCCGAGGGAGGAACCCGTGTCTCAGGAAGCTCAGGAAGCACCGGAGGCGACTGCTGCGCCGCCGACCGCCGCACTGGATAAGAAGAAGTCGATCATCCTGGGGATCATCGGCCTCGTCTTCATCGTCCTCATCTTCTGGAAGGTCATCCCGCAGGTCACGGGGTCGAACTACCAGCAGGCCTTCGCCGAACTTGCGGACATGTCGCCGATCGCTATCGCGATCATCGCGGTGACGGTCATCCTCTACCTCATCGTGTACGGCTTCCCCTTCATGACGGTCACGCCCGGCCTGAAGTACTGGCCCTCCCAGCAGGTCAACCAATCCGCCTTCGCCATCTCCAACGGCGTCCCCGCGGGAGGCGCCTTCGGGCTGGCGGTGCAGTACGCCATGCTCACGTCGTACAAGATCTCCGGCACTGCAGCGACCGCCGCCATCACGGTGGTCGGACTGTGGTGCATGTTCGTCTCCCTGGGGTTGCCGATCCTCGGCGTGGTCGCCCTCACCATCGAGGGTGGCAATAGCCAGTACAACTGGGTGGCTCCGCTGGGCCTCGGCATCCTGGTGGTGTTCATCGGGGGCTTCGTGCTCATCATGAGGTCGGAGAAGCTCGCCGTGGCGATCGGCAACTTCTGCAACAAGCTCATCAACCCCCTGCGGGGTCGGATCAAGAAGCTCAAGGATCTCGACCTCGTGCAGCCCATCACGAAGTACCGGTCTGATCTGTACGGCGTTCTCAAGCGCCGCTGGGCGCTTCTTACCGCGGCCCAGTTGGGCGTCATCCTCACTCAGTTCCTCATCTTCTACGCCTGCCTGCGCGGTGTGGAGGGCTGGGACAACGAGGGCACCTCGATCCTGGCGACGTTCGGAGCCTTCGCCACGAGCCAGATCATGCTGATGGTCCCGATCACGCCGGGCGGCCTGGGAACGACCGACGCACTGATGATCGCGCTGCTCCAGAGCATGGGGGTCTCCGGCGCGGTGGCCCAGGCGGCAGACGTGGTCTGGCGGATGGCGTCGTACCTGCCCCAGATGCTCATCGGCATCCTCGCGATCATCCTGTGGTTCCGCAGGGCGAGTCGCACCTATGCGGTTGACAAGGCCCCCGCCCCTCCCGCGGGCTCGGCGGCCCCGGCCTCCTGAACCCGCCTCGGATGCCGGGGACCTACTCGCGCTCCCTCGCGGGCGGGCCGTCAGCGCCGTCCCGCTGGACGACCTTCGTGGCGCTCGGGGACAGTTTCACCGAGGGACTCATGGACGTCACGGACGCGTCGGGACGTCACCGAGGGTGGGCCGACCGCCTTGCCCAACACCTTGCGACGCTCAACCCGGACTTCCGGTATGCGAACCTCGCCATCCGCGGGCGAACGACCCCGCAGGTGGTCGCGGAGCAGGTCCCCGAAGCGCTGCTCCTGCAACCCGACCTCGTGTCGCTGGCCGTTGGCGTCAACGACGCGCTGAGGCCGCACTACGACCCGCACGCTGCCGCCACCCATGTCGAGAATGCGACCCGGAGCCTGCGCTCGCAGGGGGCCGACGTAGTCCTGTTCGCGTTCGGCGACCCGTCGCGCAAGTCGCGCGTCATGGGCCGGGTGACCGGGCGCATTGCCGCAGCCAATGCCGCGACGCGTGCCATCGCTGAGCGATACGGATGCTTTGTCGTCGACTTCTGGGGCTGCGCGGCGTTCGATGCCGATGAGTTCTGGGATGAGGACCGACTCCACCTGTCCCCCCAGGGGCATCAGCTCGCATCGCTCGCGGTCCTCGAGGCCCTCGGCCTCGGCGACGACGGGTGGCGCACCCCCATGCCGGAGGCACCCCGGGGGCTACCGGCGAGGGTGGCCGGGGACGTGCGCTGGGCGGCCCGCCACCTGGCGCCCTGGGTGGCACGCCGTATCCGTCGACGCAGTTCCGGCGACGGGATCACGCCCAAGCGGCCCGCCCTGGCCCCGGTCGCGCTCCCGGGGATGCGCGAATCCGGGTCTTCCCCTACCCTGTGACGCGAAGGGGAGTACCCCCTCGCCGGGACATCGTCATCACGGGGTCGCAGCGGCCCCCGGTGTCCGGGTCGACACGGTCGCATGGTCGTGTCGGCGGTGGGAGACCTTCGGATGCGGCCTCGGCCGCCCGGAGGTGTGGCATGACCAATTCGCTTCTCACCACGACCGACACGGGCCTTCCGCGTGGAATCGTCCTCACCTCGGAGGGGCGCGCCGCCATCTCTGAGCGCGTCGATCACCTGAGGGTCGATGTCCTGGACCGCCTTCGGCCCCACCTCATGGGCCCGGAACGGGACGAACGCGACATGGCCGAGTTCGAGCGCACCCTCGCCGAGGTCAGCCGACTCGAGGGAGTACTCGCCGCCGCCCAGCCCATGCCCGCGACCAAGGGCGGTCGCGGTGCGCGCGTGCAGGCCGGCTCGGTAGTGGAGATCGAGTCGGCGAATGCATCCGGTCCGGTGAAGTCCCGCGGCGCCCGGTCGCGCTCATCTGCGCAGCCGGTCATCACGCGCACGCGCGTGAGGCTGGTGCACCCGGAGGAGGCGACCATCGACGAGGAGCGCATCTCCTGGGATTCCCCGCTCGCCCGCGCCCTGCTGGGAGCCGGCGCCGGCGACATCGTAGAGGTCGCCTCGCCCCGCGGCCCGTGGGCGTGCTCGGTGCTCCGCGTGGTTGCCACGGCCGGCTAGGCCGCCGGTCCACAGGGGCCGAACGCCTCCGATATCCACATCCCGCGCGGACCCATGGCGGGGGCGGGCCGCACCGCGGAGTCTCGCGTCATGGTCCATGACGCCCTCAACTCCGAACCCGACCCCACTCGCCCCTCGTCGCCCCTGCCGGTGCGCTCTCCGGCTGAGGCGATCGCCTGCGTGCCGTACCTGTTCGGCTTCGTGCCCCGCCGCTCGGCGGTACTCCTCCTCACCGATGAGCAGGGCGACCTCGCCCTGTCGTGTCGGGTCGACCTTCCGAGGCCGGACGACGTGGAGACATGGACCCGGGAGATCGGGGATGTGGTGGTCCGCGCGTTGGGTCGCCGCTGCGTCCGCAATCCCGGTGGCCGCCGGACCGGTGACGCGCTGATCATCGCCTTCGCCGCGTCGAGGGGGGAGCGAATGGTCCGCGCGGCTGTACCTGCTCTCGCGCGCGTGCTCGAGGAGAAGGGGATCCGCGTCCTCGACCAACTGTGGACGTGGGGGAGCCGATGGCGTTCCCTCTCGTGCCCCGATCCCATCTGCTGCCCTCCGGGCGGGAAGCGGATCGGCGCCGAGGCGCACGCCCGGGCGGCGGGGGCGTTTCCCGGGCGGGAGGTCGTGGCACGGCGGGAGGACCTCCGGGCCGCGCTCCAGCCAGCGGATCCGCTCACCATAGCCGAGGTGGAGAGGCTGCTCGACGAGATTCCGCCTGTCGGCGAGGACCGGCGGGACATCGCGATCTCGCAGGCGCACGACCTTCTGGTGGGGGCGACGTCATCACCGGTGGAGGCCGGTCGGGAAGCGCGCGTGGAAGCCCAGATGCCGTCGCCGGCAGACAGCGCCATGGTGCTGGCGGCGCTGCGGGACACCCGGGTGCGCGACACGCTCATCTGGGACCTCCTGCGGGCACCGCGGGGCAGCTGGAATGTCATGCGATCCGTGCTTGAGTGCCTGGTGCGATGCGCTCCACGCGGAGACGTGGCCCCCGCCGCCACAGTGCTCGGGATCCTGCACTGGCAGTGCGGCGACGGGACGCGGGCCAGCGTGGCCCTGGAGCGGGCCCGGGAGGACGACCCGGCCTACTCCCTCGCCGAGCTGGTCGATGCGAGCATCGCCGCGGGCATGCCGCCGGGGGAGTGGCTCGCAGGGCTACGCGGGCTCACCCGGGACGCCTGCCGGCGGGCCGGCTGAGCCCCCCGGTGACGGTCGCCCGAATTTTCGGGTAGTCTTTGGGTAGGTCATGAGTCCCAGCGACAAGCCCCGGCTTGCTGGGCGGCAACCCTCCGACCGCGGTGGGGTGCCCCGGGTGTCGACCTGGCCTGCATCGCAGGCAAGCGCGGGTCTTGCGAAGGGCAAGACCCCGGATGGCTCGGAGGTCTGTTCATGCTGTGTATGCCCGTGAGGCGCTAGGCCAGTCCTGCATCTGCCATCCGGAACCGACCGGATCCGCGATCGTCCCTGCCCATACGAACACCACGAGGAGCCCACATGACAAGCGGCTGGTCCTTCGAGACCCGTCAGATCCACGCCGGCCAGTCCCCGGACACGGCCACGAACGCGCGCGCCCTGCCGATCTACCAGACGACGTCGTACACCTTCAATGACACGACGCACGCCGCGAACCTGTTCGCGCTGAAGGAACTCGGCAACATCTACACGCGCATCATGAATCCGACCCAGGCGGCCGTCGAGGATCGCATCGCGGCACTCGAGGGCGGTGTGGGTGCCCTGCTCGTCTCCAGCGGGCAGGCCGCCGAGACCCTCGCAATCCTCAATGTCGCCGAGGCCGGTTCGCACATCGTGTCGAGCCCCAGCCTCTACGGCGGGACGTACAACCTGTTCCACTACACGCTCCCCAAGCTCGGCATCGAGGTGAGCTTCGTGGAGGATCCGGACGACCTGGAGTCGTGGCGCGCGGCTGTGCGCCCCAACACCAAGGCCTTCTTCGGTGAGTCGATTTCCAACCCCAAGAACGACCTCCTCGACATCGAAGGCGTTGCCCGCGTGGCCCACGAGGTCGGTGTCCCCCTGATCGTCGACAACACGGTTGCAACGCCGTACCTCATCCGGCCGATCGAGTGGGGCGCGGACGTCGTCGTGCACTCCGCCACGAAGTACATCGGCGGCCACGGCACGGCCATCGCCGGCGTCATCGTCGACAGTGGGAACTTCGACTATGCGCGCTACCCCGAGCGCTACCCGAACTACAACGAGCCGGATCCGAGCTACCACGGTCTTGTCTACGCGCGTGACCTCGGCGTGGGATCCGCATTCGGGGCGAACCTGTCGTTCATCCTCAAGGCCCGGGTGCAGCTGCTGCGCGACCTCGGCGCGGCGGTCGCTCCGTTCAACGCCTGGCTGCTGGCCCAGGGCCTCGAGACCCTGAGCCTGCGCATGGAGCGACACGTGGACAACGCCAAGGCGGTCGCTGAGTTCCTGGAGGGGCGCGACGAGGTGCTGTCGGTCAACTACGCAGCGCTCCCGTCGAGCCCGTGGCACGCCCTCGCCCAGAAGTACTCGCCCCGCGGCCCGGGTGCGGTCCTGTCCTTCGAGATCGCAGGTGGCCTCGAGGCGGGTCGACGGTTCGTCGAGGCCCTGGAGCTCCACAGCCACGTCGCGAACATCGGGGATGTCCGAAGCCTGGTGATCCACCCGGCCTCCACGACTCACTCCCAGTTGAGCCCCGAGGAGCAGGCCTCGGCGGGCGTCACCCCGGGGTTGGTGCGCCTCGCCGTCGGCATCGAGGGCATCGACGACATCCTCGCCGACCTGGACGCCGGCTTCCGCGCGGCCAAGCAGGCCTGAACGGGAAGAGTGTCCCGGTGACCACGGCCTACGGCCCGCTCTCCTACGTCGGTCCCCCTCCCGCCAGCGGTGCCTGGCGGGAGGGGTTCGACGTGGGGGAGCGCCGCTTCCTGGACGTGGGACCCCTCGACCTCGCCCTGGGTGGGGCCCTGCCCTCCGTTCGGGTGGCCTACCAGACGTGG
>JAPOJD010000090.1 GCA_029978585.1 Actinomycetota bacterium | reverse complement strand
TCGCCCTCGACGTCCTCGGCGATGATGAGCAGCGGCTTCCCGGCCTGGACGACCTTCTCGAGCAGCGGGAGCAGCTCGGAGACGCTGGAGATCTTGCCCTGCACCAGCAGCACGAGGGCGTCCTCGAGGACGGCCTCCATGCGCTCGGCATCGGTGACGAAGTAGGGCGAGATGAAGCCCTTGTCGAACTGCATGCCCTCGGTGAACTCCAGCTCCATCTGGGTGGTGCTGGACTCCTCGACGGAGATGACCCCGTCCTTGCCGACCTTGTCGAACGCATCAGCGATGAGCGAGCCGACCTCGGGGTCCTGAGACGAGATGGTGGCGACCTGGGCGATCTCGTCCCGGCCGGCAACCTCGCGGGCCGATTCGAGGAGCTGGTCGTTGACGGCGCCCACAGCACGGTCGATGCCGCGCTTGAGCGCGAGCGGATTCGCTCCCGCAGCCACCTGGCGCAGGCCCTCCTTGACCATCGCCTGGGCGAGGACGGTCGCCGTGGTGGTGCCGTCACCCGCGATGTCGTTGGTCTTGGTGGCGACCTCCTTCACGAGCTGGGCGCCGAGGTTCTCGTAGGGATCCTCGAGCTCCACCTCGCGCGCGATTGTGACGCCGTCGTTGGTGATCGTGGGGGATCCCCACTTCTTATCGATCACGACATTGCGGCCTCGAGGGCCCAGGGTCACCTTGACGGTGTCCGCTAGCGTGTTGACGCCGCGCTCGAGGCTGCGACGCGCGGCTTCGTCGAACTCAATGATCTTCGCCATGGTCCTTCTCTGATCCTCTTCTCGGCCTTGTGCGGGCGATTGCTCGCGACATCCCGGCTGCGGGACGTCGCGAAAGACATGGGGGCCGACGCCAGCGCCGGGCCCCAGGGGCCCGGCGCTCGAGCGTCGTGCGAGGGAGTCCTACTTCTCGACGACGGCGAGCACGTCGCGCGCCGACAGGATGAGGTACTCCTCGTTGTTGTACTTGACCTCGGTGCCGCCGTACTTCGAGTAGATGACGACGTCACCGGTCTTGATGTCGAGCGGGATCCGCTTCTCCCCGTCCTCGTCGAAGCGCCCCGGGCCAACCGCCAGGACCTTGCCCTCCTGGGGCTTCTCCTTGGCGGTGTCCGGGATGACCAGGCCTGAGGCCGTGGTCTGCTCGGCGTCGAGGGGCTGGACCAGGATGCGGTCCTCGAGCGGCTTGATGGAGACCGACACGATTTGTTCCTCCGGATGCATGGATGGCTTGATGATGGCCAACGTGATGATGGCCAACTTGAAAACAGGCAGAGGGTGATTCGCCGAGTCGCCCCGTCGTCGCGGTGCCGGTGCAACCCTGGAGGTCCCCCTCCTGACGCTCCCCCGGTCTAGCAGTCTCCGGGCTTGAGTGCCAGGAACAGAGTAGGGCCGCGGTTAGCACTCCGTCAACTCGAGTGCCAGCTCACGGCCCGAGGCTCCCTCCCGCGATCCCCTAGGGTGCCCATCCATGGCGACGGAAACCCCCGGAGAGTCCGCCTGGGCTGCCGCGGGCGGGCGGATCGGGCCTCGAGACCTCGCCTCCGCCCGGGTCCTGCTGGACCGTGCCGCCGCGCTGACAACCCCGGGGGCCGACCCGCTCGCCGTCGTTGCGGTGCTGAGGCGCGAGTTCCCCGAGACGGAGCCCGCGCTGGTGGGTGAGGCTGCCACCCAGGCGCGGCTGCGGGCCCGCGCGGCCCCGCGCCTGGGGCCGCGGGCCGAGCACCTGGTGCTCAGCGACGCCGGGCTCCAGCAGGCCAGCCGGTGGGCCGTGGCGGCCTACCGGGCGGGGGAGTTGCACCGAAGACTGCAGGCGTCGGGGACTGCAGCCTCTCCCCTCGTCGCCGACCTGGGCTGCGGGCTGGGCATCGACGCCCTGGCCCTGGCCGAGGCAGGGTTCCGTGTCCGAGGCGTCGAGCGAGACCCCTGGACCGCAGAGGCTGCGGCCGTGAACTGCGCCGGCCAGTCCGGCGTCGCCATCGTCGAGGGCGACGCCATCGACGCGAACCTGAGCGACTGCGCGGCGGCCTTCTGCGATCCCGCTCGCCGCGACCCTGGCTCGCCACTGGCAACGCACGGCCGAGGGCGCTCCGCACGCGTGATCGACCCGGCCCGGTGGTCGCCGCCGTGGCCATGGGTCGTGCAGGTGTCGAGGGTCCTTCCGATGGTCGCCAAGGCGGCTCCCGGCCTGCGCGAGTCCGCTGTCCCACGCGATGCCGAGCGGGAGTGGATCGAGGTCGACGGCGAGCTGGTCGAGTGCTGTGTCTGGTTCGCGCCGTTGGGTGACCCGGGCGTGCGGCGCGCTACGGTCCTCATCGGCGGGACCGCGTTCACCCTGGGCAGCGCCGAACCCGATGGCGTGGCCGGCGCAGCCGCGACCGCAGACGCCTACCTGCTCGAGCCGGCGGCCGCCGTTCGTCGCGCCATGCTGGTCGGGGCTCTTGCGGATTCCCTCCGGGCCAGCGGGAATCCGGTAGGTCGCATTGGTGACTGGCTGACGGGCTCGCGCGATCCCGAGACGGCATGGGTGCGCGCCTGGCAGGTGGAGGAGGCCCTGCCCCGCGGGTCACGGGCGCTTCGTGACGCACTGTGCGGGTTCGGCCCCATCACGTGGAAGACCGATGCGATACGCGAGTCAGCGGAGGCGGTGGACCGCCGCGTGGGTCACCGGCCGGCATCCGGGGGGCGCAGTGCCACCGTCGTCATGCTGGACGACGGCTCGGCGTGGCTGGCCAGGCGAGCCCCGCACGTCGCACGGCGGGACGGGAACGAGGTCGGGGAACGCTTCCCCTAGCCCTGGCGCGAGCAATCAGCCCTGGCGCGAGCCATCAGCCCTGGCGCGAGCCATCGGAGTGCGCGCTCAGCAGTCCGGCCACGCGCGCGATGTCGTCGGGTCCCACGCCGCAGCACCCCCCGATGAGTGCCGCTCTCGATGCCCACGCCAGCACGTCATCGTCCGGCACCGCAACCCCGGTGCCGCTCCACCCGGTCACCGAGTCCCATCCGCGACCGCTGTTGGGATAGGCCACGAGAGGCAGGTCACAGGCCCCGGACATGCGCCCGAGCACGTCTGTGATGACTTCGGGTGACGAGCAGTTCACCCCGATGGCTGCAACCGTCGGGGAGGACGACGCCGCGCGAGCGGCCGACTCCACCGGCTGGCCCGCGCACGTCCTGGCACCGTCCGCGCAGCTGACCGTGATCCAGGCCGGGAGGTGGGGGTAGTCGGCAAGGCATTCGACGATGGCGTGCACTTCATCGACATCGGGGATGGTCTCCACCGCGAGCAGGTCCGGCCGCGCATCTGCCAGGACATCGAGCCGACGCCGGTGGAAGGCCACGAGGTCGCGATCAGGAATCCCATAGCGCCCGCGGTACTCCCCGCCATCGTGGGTGATCGCGCCGTACGGGCCGACACTGGCGGCCACCAGGACGTCGGCGCCGTCCGCGGCCTCACGCGCCAGGCGCACGCTCGCGCGCAGCGCCACATCCGCCTCATGCGCGTCACGCCCCTGGTCGGCGTAGCCCTCGGCGGAGACCTGGTAGCTCGCGGTGACCAGCACACGGGCGCCCGCCCGGACGTAGGACGCGTGCACGGCGCGGATCTCCTCCGGGGCATCGCTGAGGATGCGCGCCGACCACAGCGCTCCGGATAGATCGTGTCCGCGGGCCTCCAACTCCGTCGCCAGGCCACCGTCGATGGCGTGCGGGCCGGAGTCGAGGAGCGTTGCGAGACTCGTGATCGAGGTCAGAGGTAGTCCTCGAGGGGGGCCGGCGTGAGGCCCTGCTCGCGGCCGAGCTTGAGAACCTGCTCGAGGCCCTCGGCGAGGTAGGGGTCGTTCCAGTGGAAGAGGACGATGTCGCCCGGCTTCAGCGGCGCAGCGACGTACTGCACCTCGTTTTCGTCCACCAGCACGTTCCACATCACGATGCGGTTGACGCCGCAGTGCTCCGCGGCTGTCGCTACGTGAGGCTCGTTCGCGGCGGCGCCATACGGGGGCCGCAGCATCCACGGACGAGATCCGAAGCGCTTCTCAAGCGCCTCTTGGGCCGTGCAGATCTCCCACTTCACATCGGTCTCGGGCACGGCGAAGGAGCCGTGCTTGACCGTGTGGTTCTGGATGGACCCGCCGTAGGAGGTCACATCCGTGAAGTAGTCGTTCGTGCTCTCCGAGAGCACCGATTCGGTGAGGAACGTCGTCACCGGGATCTGGTTGTCCTGGATCACCTCGAGCGCCTTCTGCGCGGGCGCCTCGTCGAAGAATCCATCATCGACCGTGATGAAGAAGACGGGGTCCTCGGTCTTGACGCTGTAGAAGACTTCGACATCGTCGGAGGCGGTGTCGGGATTACGCTCCGACTGCCCTTCCGCGGCCTCGGTCGGGACGATCGTCTCGCTGTCCTCCATGGGGCCGGCGCTCGGCAGCGCCATCGACCCCGACGTCGTCGAGCCAGGCGTCGTCGAACCAGGGGTGGTCGGGCTGGGCATCGTCGGACTGGGCATCGTCGGACTGGGCATCGTCGGACTGGGCATCGTCGGGCTCGGCATCGGCGTCGATGACGGCGCTCCCGAGGGCGCGGCCGTCTCGGCCTCCGGGGCGGGGCTCACCGTCGCGGCATCGGAGGTTCCCGACGACGGGGCGACGGCGGCGAGGAGGAAGGCTGCGACGACGAGGATCGCCGGAACGCCCAGGGCCACCAGCCACCCCAGGGAGGGGCCGCGGGGCGGCCCCGGCGCCGCGCGCCGTCCTGCCATGAGCAACCCCCGTCACCGTCGGATCCGGATACCTGCGCGAAAGACGTCACCAACGAGGGCAGCCGACTGAACCGAAAGCGACCCAACGCGCGCGCCCCGGAGGGCTGACTTTCAGAATACGTCGGACCTTCCGGGGGTAGCACGCTGCGGCACGCTCGATTTCGGCCAGACTTTGGACATTCAGACCGGGGACGTATGGCGCGGGTCACACCCCTGGGGGCACGAATGCGTCAGCGCACGATGATGTCGACAGGCAGCCCGGAGTCGGCCGCGAGACCCGGCGGGCTGGCCGGGATCCCGCGCTCGACCAGGAGCGACCCCAGGGCCGCGACCATGGCACCGTTGTCGGTGCACAGGGCGGGCGGAGGGACCCGAAGCCGCACCCCGGCGGCGCCGCAGCGCTCCTCAGCGGCGGCCCGCAGGCGGGAGTTCGCCGCGACGCCGCCGCCGATGACGAGGGTGTCGATGCCACTGTCCCGGCAGGCTCGCACGGCCTTGTCGGTGAGAACGTCGACGACCGCCTCCTGGAACGACGCGGCCACGTCGGGGTAGGCCTCCGGGGTGCCCTGGGAGGCCAGCCAGCGGACCACGGCGGTCTTCAATCCGGAAAAGGAGAAGTCGTAGGCGTAGCGCTCGCGGTCCTGTGCCGAGGTGAGCCCTCGAGGGAAGCCAATCGCGTTCGGATCGCCTCGACGGGCGAGCGCATCGATGGCCGGCCCGCCTGGGAAGGGCAGGCCCAGCAGTCGGGCGACCTTGTCGAACGCCTCCCCTGCGGCGTCGTCGAGCGTCGCCCCCAGCGGGGTCACGCCGCAGGCTAGGTCGTCGACGCGAAGGAGCGATGTGTGACCGCCGGAGACGAGCAGCGCTATCGCCGGCTCGGGCAGCTCGCCGTGCGCCAGGCGGTCGGCGGCCACGTGCGCGGCAAGGTGGTTCACGCCGTACAGCGGGCGGTCAAGCGCGAGGGCCAACCCCTCCGCGCCGGCGACGCCCACGAGGAGTGCGCCGACGAGGCCCGGGCCTGCGGTGACGGCCACCGCGTCCACGTCCCCCAGCCCCACTCCGGCCTCGGCACAGCACCGACGCAGGGTGGGCACGAGCGCCTCGAGATGGGCGCGGCTGGCCACCTCCGGCACGACCCCACCGAAGCGGACATGCTCCTCGACGCTGGTAGCGACCGCGTCGGAAAGGAGCGTCGTTCCGCGGACGAGCGCGATCCCAGTCTCGTCGCATGACGTCTCGATGCCGAGCACCAGGGCGTCACCGGAGGCGTTCACGATGCGTACCTCAGGTCGCGGCACATGATGACGGCATCGAGGCCTGGCCCGTAGTAGGAGGACCTCCGGCTGATAGTGGCGAATCCGTGGCGCGCGTAGAGGTTGATCGCCCGTGAATTGTCGGCCCTGACCTCGAGGATCGTGCGCGTGCATCCACGCTGATCGGCTTCCTCGAGCAGTCGTCCGAGCAGGCGCGATCCGAGCCCGGTGCGCTCCCATCCTGCGGCAATGGCGAGCGTCTGGACATCGGAGTCCGGTGGCATCAGCCACAGACCGGCGTATCCGACGACGCCGGCGTCCGGATCCTCGGCTACGACGTAGAAGCGTGTGGGCTGCGCGAGCTCACCCCAGAACTGCGCCTCCGTCCACGCGGTCTCGCCGAAGCGATCCCGGTCGATGCGCGCGGCCGGCGCGATATCCCACCAGCGCATGGGCCGCAGGCTGACGCCGCTCATCGGGGCATCCCGGAAGGTGGTACCGCGTCCGGGCGCCGCAGGTACAGCGGCAGGGCGGGCAGCAGCCAGTGGCCCTGGTCGAGGCGTCGCAGCAGGGCCTGAGAGCCCGGTTCCCCGGACGAGGTCGCATCCCCCTCCGGTACGGCGAAGTCCCCGGGCAGCCCCTCGCCGGCATCGAGGCGGTCCTGGACGAGGTGCGCCAGCACCAGCGCGGATGGGTAGGCCGGGGTGACACCGTCGACGTCGCCGACGACGCGCGCACCGGTAGGCACCTCGAAACCCCCGAGCGGAACGACGCGCGGGCCCGCGGTGCGCCGACCCGAGGCGTCATACGACGCCCAGTTGACCTCGGTGCGTCGGGCACGGGTCACGACCACGAGAGGACCGTCACCGTCGGCGGCCGCGCTGGCGATGACGTCGAGGGCGCACGCGCCCACCACAGGAACGGCGCGTGCCTCGGCGAACATGACGGCCGTGGCGATCGCGACCCGCATCCCCGTGAACGGCCCCGGACCGACCCCGCAGGCAACCAGGTCGATGTCGGCAGGGGTGAGCCCGGAAGACTCGAGTACCTCGCTGAGCAGCACCGGGATGGCCTCGGCGTGCCGGCGCGCGTCGAGGCGGGAGCGTTCGATGCCGCCGGCGGGGAGCCCGGGGCCGCTGACCGCCACGGTGCTGCAGGCGGTGGACGAGTCAAGGGCGAGGATGCGCATCGCGGCCAGCATAGGCACTGGCGCATCGACTAAGGAGCGCGCAGAGTGTCGAAGGTCACGTCCTGCCAACGAGGACCTACCGCGCGCACCGTCGCGACGCGGCGATCTCCCGGTGCCGGCTCCAGGACGATCTCCAGGCGACTGTCGCCGAGGTGCTCGGCGCGCCCGGCTCCCCATTCCACGACCGTGACCGCGTCGGACGAGGCGAGATCGAGATCATCGATCTCGGCAGCATCCCCGACGCGATAGAGATCCACGTGCACCAGATCAGGGCCGCCCACGAGCGAGGGATGCTCGCGGGCCACCACGAAGGTGGGGCTGGTCACCGGCCCGCGCACCCCGAGCCCCGCACCGATCCCGCGCGCCAGGGTGGTCTTGCCCGCGCCGAGGTCACCGGTCAGCAGGACCAGGTCGCCCCCCGAGAGCAGGCTGGCTACCCGACGGCCGAGGAGCTCGGTGGCGTCGGCATCGGCGAGGGGAACGGTCACGCCGGACACGATCTCAAGACCAGGTCGCAGATGCGCCGGCTCACGTCATCGGCGGCCTCGAGCGCGATCATGTGCCCCACCTCAGGGAGGATCACCAACTCCGCGTGCGGGACGCGTCGCACGATTTCGATGCTGTGGCCGGGGGGCGTGAGCAGGTCCGCCTCCCCCACCATGACCAGCAGGTCGACGTCGGCCAGCGCATCGAGCGCCTCGGCCTTGTCGTGCTCCTCCAGGGCGGTCAGCAGATCGGCCAGCACATCGACCGGCGTACCGGTGATGAGGTCCGTGACCAAGCGGGTCCCCTCGGGCGGCACCGTCGACCCGAACGCGTATGCGCGCGTGATCATCAGGCCCAGGTCCGACGTGGACCTGCGGGCGTGATCGACGAGCGTGGCCACGGGACCACCGGAGACCACGGCCGTGCCGATTGACGGTGCGACGCGGTGCGCGAGGCGTGCTACGGGCCACGGCAGACCGAGGTCGACATCGGCGATCCCGCCCGAGGATGTGGCCAGCAGCGCGACTCCGCGCACGACAGTGCCAAACAGTTCGGGTCTCTCCGCCGCCAGTGCCATGATCGTCATGCCGC
Source organism: Actinomycetota bacterium (assembly GCA_029978585.1). Classification (GTDB taxonomy): domain Bacteria; phylum Actinomycetota; class Actinomycetes; order S36-B12; family S36-B12; genus Mxb001. The sequence goes on along the minus strand of JAPOJD010000090.1, from coordinate 291 downwards.
CCATCGAGTGGCCGACGAGGACGACCGGTCCATCGGGGGCGACGGCGTCGAGCACGCAGCCGAGGTCCTGGCCCAAGCGCTCGATCGTCGTCCCGGCCGGTCCTCGTGCGCTGCGGCCGTGCCCGCGCTGGTCCCACAGCACGATCCGGGCGACCCGTGCGATCTCGGCACGCTGGTGCGGCCAGGAGTCGAGGGACAGGGCGTAGCCGTGCGTGAAGATCACCGTCGGCGCTGCGGGATCGGTACGCCCGGCGATCTCCACATGGAGGGCCACCCCGTCATCGGTCATGA
>JAPOJD010000076.1 GCA_029978585.1 Actinomycetota bacterium | reverse complement strand
CGGGGGCTGTAGCGGCGGGCGCGGGCACGGCGCTGGCGATGAGCCAGGCACCGCCACCGGGCACAGGGCCCCCGCCCAGGTCCCAGAACTCGGCCGCCGGGGGAGGCGTCACGGAGGGGGCGCCCAGGCCGATCCACGCTGCCGGTCCGGGCAGGGATCTCTCGGTCCATTCGCGCCCGCCGACCCCGCGGCCCGACATCGTCGCGCCGTCGATGAGGGCGGCGAACTCGATGTCCCCGTGGAGGAAGAGGGTCGCGTCGGCGAGCGGGCCCATGGCCACGCCGAAGGGCGGCAGCCCGTCCTCGTGCATGACGAGGAGGGCCAGTTCGCGCATGAGGTCGCCGGCGGCGTGCTGTGCGACGACGGTCCTCACGACCTCGGCCTTCGCGTTGTCGGATCCCAGGATCACCACCAGGACGTCTTCGGCGCGCATGACGAGGCCGTCTCCGGCAGCGACGGCGGTGCGGGTGCGGTCGCTCACGGCAATCGGGCCTCGATCGCGTCGGCCAGGTCGGCGGCGGTTGGGAACGGCTCGCCCATCCCCAGGCAGCGCTCCACGATCACGCGGTCCTCCTGGTCGATCCGATCGCTGAGGACAGGCTTCGTCTTGAGCACATACGTGAATGCTTCCATGACGTTGGTGTCGGGGATCTGCCCGTAGATGCCCTCCCCGGTCAGGACCTGGTGGAGGGTGACGCCGAGGGCCCACAGGTCCGTGGCGCGGCTGGCCTGCTCGCCGAGGATCATGTCGGGCGACATGTACTCGATCGAGCCGATCGGCCCGATCCCGGCGCTTGTCATGCCGGGGGCGAGGAACCGGGCCAGGCCGAGGTCGGCGAGGAGCCCGCGATTGCCGGAGATGAGGATGTTGGCGGGCTTGATGTCGCGGTGCACCACCCCGGCCTCGTGCAGCGCGTCGGCACCCCGGGAGGCATCGGCAACGATGCGAAGGAGCTCCGCCCGGCCCAGTTCCCGGGACGCGGACTCCAGCGAGCCCTCCTCGTAGAAGGGCGTGGCGTAGAAGAGGAGGCCGTCGTCGCTGCCCGCGTCGAGGATTGTCACGACATGCGGTGACCTCACGGCGTGCAGGGCGCGCAACTCCGTCGCGATGCGGGCGAAGTCGGCATCACTGGCCTCGCGGTCGAGGACCTTGACGGCGATGATCTCGTCGGGGATACCCAGGCGCTGCGGGGGAGCGGCACGGTAGAAGCGGCCGTGGTTGCCCGATCCGATCTCGTCGATGAACAGGTAGTCCGCCACGCCCTCCATCGGTCAGACCCTTCCCTCAGTGCCGTCAGGAGTGCCGTCCCGATCGGTGTCGGATCCCTCGACGAGGTCCTCGCGGAAGTCGCCGCCGACATCCAGCCGCGTGCGCGTGAATGTCTCGTCGAGGTCCACGGGCGGCAGCCCCAGGATCTGGCGACGGAACTTCAGCATGAGCAGGAGGATCCCGGTGATGACCACCATGCCGATCACCGTGTAGATGACGAGGGCGAGGTTGGTGCGGAGCGGCTCGAGGAAGATGATCGTGGTGGCGAGTTCGCTGAGGGCGAGGATCACCACGAGGACCACCAACTGGCGGTTGGTCATGCGCGAGGCCACCCAGGCACCGAGGGGCGCGCCGAATATCACGACGGGAATGGAGGCGAGCCAGAAGCCGAAGACGTCGTAGCGCAGGGGGTTGAGCGGCGGGAGGCCCTCGCCGTAGGCGGCGCACAGGGGAGCCGCATCAGCGGCCTGGCCCGGGCACGGGACGGCGCCGACCGCCTGGCCACCCAGGGTGACGACCTGGCCGGCGGCATCAAGGCCGGTGAGCAGTTGGCCTCCGAGCAGGCTCATCGTGATGAAGGCGATGATGCAGGTGCCGGACATGGCGATGACGCTCGTGGGGATGCCGATCCGAGGGATCAGCCCGATGAGGATGATGAGCACGATGTAGAGGAACACGTTGGTGCCCGGGCCTACGAGCGACGAGACGAACCCGCCGATGAAGCCGAACAGGATGAGGATGGAGACCAGCCGCCAGCCGTAGTCGGTGACCCGCGTGATCTGCTCCAGGATCTGCTGGCGGTAGTTCAACCAGACAACCGCGGCCGCGCCGAACACGACGAGGGTGAAAGTCATCCGAACGTAGGGGGAGGGGATCACGGACGGCCAGAATGGCTGATCCCGCTGCGTGAACGGCCCGTACAGCCCGAATAGGACTCCGACGATGGCGGCGGGCAGGGAGATCGCCAGGGCGCGCCATTCGACGGGGCGTCGATTGATCATGATGGACAGTGAGGCCATCGTCATGCCGATGGCGGGAACGCTGAGGGAGAACGTTCGCGCAACCTGGGGCGGGACTCCGAGCACCTTCGTGTAGACGGGGAACGACACCGTTCCGCCGCCGAGGGGAGTCGAGCTGCCGATGACGCTGCCGATGGCGGCGATGAGAGGCGCGAACCAGTTGTCGATGACGCGGCCCCACTGCCCGGTGAGAGTGACCGCGACGATCCAGATGACGAGGACCGCGAACGACAGGGCTAGGGCGATGCGCGCCCGGCGCTTGGCTGTCGCCTTCCGCGTCGCCGACGCCCCGGTGATGATGTGGTCGATGTTGGGGGAGGTCCCTCCAGTGGGTGCGGTCATGTGATGCGCCCTCCGTTGTAGCGCCAGCGGGGCAGGAAGATCTTGATGGGGCCGACAGCGACGAGCCACATGAGGACCCACATCGTGGTGAAGAGGATGAGGAAGGCGGCGGTGTCCACGGTGAACCCGAAGAGGAATCCCAGCAGCCGGAGCACCAGGTACGTGGTGATGCACTCGGGAATCCCCGTGAGAAGCGCGAACAGCGTGGGCCAGTCCTTCTCCCAGCGGTACTGCTGGAGCGCGATGTAGACGGCGTCCCAGGCGATGCCGACGACGCCGACGATGAGGAGCGACAGCAGCAGGACGCCGTACGCCTGGAGCACGGAGACGCCCGCCGGTCGGGGCAGTAGCCACCCGATGAGGAGGGTCCAGGGCAGGCCGACGGTGATGAGGAGGAAGAAGCGCGTCTGGACGCGCCCGGAGAAGACGGGGATCACGTCGTTCCTCCTGTCCGGCGGTACTCCTCTTCCGTCACGCCCCAGGCGCTCCCGTCCCAATAGCGCCGTGTGCCGTCGGGTTGCGGGTACCAGCCGGGGACCGGCCCGGCGGGTGCGGACGCCGGCACCGGCGGAGCGACGGCGGGAGTGCCGGATCGACCGGGCAGCATCGTGGCCATCGGATCGGCGGCAGCAGGGACCGGTGGGGATGAGGGCGCGGGCGGAGGCGCGGGCGGACGTGGTGCGGGTGCACCTGCGGGGACGGCGCCCTGAGGGAGCGGCGGGGCGACCGCTGCGGACTTGGGGGGACGGTTGCGCGCCCAGCGCCACCATTCACCCGCGGAGCGCAGGGGGCCGAGCCGTCGGACGAATCCCTGCGAGGCGAGGTCGTCGGCGATCTCCATCGCGGCGTACTGCAGGCCCAAGAAGGAGTCGTTCGGCGCGAAGTAGCCGCCCAGGGTGGTGGTGCCCGAGGCGTACATGCGCCCCTGGCCGCTGCGCGTCCCTCGGATCTCGAAGGTGCGCTCGACGTCGAGTCGGCCCTTGGGGTTGCGGCCTGCGCCGCAGTAGGCGAGGAGGTCGGAGAGGACCCGATGCTCTGCCACGTCGGCCTCGAGCCCCGTGGCGTCGATGATGAACTCCGACGGGATCTGGAACACGTTGCCGTCGGCCTGCTTGAGGACCGTGACCAGGCTCCTGCCGTCGGACGATGGGGTCACCTGCTCGACCTCGCCGACGGCCTGGCGGTACCACCCGCCCGTGACGCCGCGCTGGAGCTGGTCGATCCACACGCTCCGGTAGGGGGTGTTGGTGCCGCCGATGGAGTCCACGAAGCGGGCACGGTCCTCGCCCTCGAGTTGGCGGATCTGATCGCGGTGCTGGCCTCCCCAGGCCGACTTGGAGAAGTTGAAACCCTGGTAGGCGAAGCCGAAGGATCCCGGCCGACGGAAGGTTGCGCTGGTGCCCTGCGGGCCGGACACGTAGTGCCGGAAGATGTGCAGGACCTGCGTCTGCGCACCGCGCTTCTCGCGGTCGTCGAGCAGCCGTTGCAGGATGCGTGAGGCGACGATGCCGCTGCCCCGAACGACGACGGTGACCGGGCGGCGCAGCGCCTCGTCGTAGACGTGCTCATGGGGCTCGTAGGCGTTGACCACCCGCTGGTAGTCCTCGTAGGTCTGTCGGTAGTTCTGCAGGTCGTCGAGGACGCGCACGGCCGAATAGCCGACCGCGAAGTGGACGTACATCGTGCGGAAGGCGATGCGCGGTGCCCCCACACTCTCGTCGGAGGGAGTCTGGAGCACGAAGTACCCCCCGCCGGAGCGCTTGCGGGCTGTGCGCACGTAGCCGCGGGACACCATCGAATCCCAACCGATGCGCGCGGTCTCGCGATCAACGGACGTGTAGACCTGTCCTGCGCGGGGGGTGAACCACTCGGACAGCACCGGCTCGGTCAACACGGTCCACGCGGCCCGCAGGCTCTTGTCGTCCCAGGCCTCGCGAAGCGCGTAGCTGGGGAAGCCCCAGATGTTGTCCATGACCGATCCGGCATCGGATCGCAGGCGCTCATGGTCGGGGATCTGGGAGTTCGAGGCGAGGTAGCGGTAGGTGTCGTACGGGTTCTTGAGGTCGGTGAGGATGCGAATGCGATCGGTCCCGGCCCCGAAGACGCGCAAGGTGTCGACGAGGGCGAGCGATCCCAGCCCGCCGCCGACCGTCACGAGCGGGACGTCGATCACCGGGATGCCGTGGGTCGCGAGCATGGAGTCGGACCACTCCGGGGCGGTGGCCAAGGCCTCCGACAGAGATGCGTGGGCCGCGGCGGTGGGCTGGGGTGAGGGCACGTGGCCCTTCAGGATCGTGTGATCCGAGTCGGGAACCAACGTGACCTCCCGCGTGCCTCAGGTGGCGCGCTGCCTACGGGAGCGTGCAGGCGCCCGGCGCGAAAGGACGCGGGCGCCTGTCGTCATCGGCGCCGTCGCATCGGATAACGGGGCCTCAGTTTTGGCGCACCCCCGGGCGATACCCTGGCGGCGTGACCGCAGTGGTGCCCGACTCGCGCGTGCGAGGGGTCGTTCCGGTGATCCCGTGCCATGACCTCGACGCGACACTGGACTACTTCCGCGATGCCCTGGGCTTCCGGATCGAGTTGATCTCCCCGGCCGACTCCCCCTCGACGGTGGTCCTGTCGGGCTATGGGGCACTCCTGCGCCTCCAGCGGGTCGAAGGCGACTACGAGCCCGGCGTCGTGCAGTTGCTGTGCGCGGACGCAGACGACCTCCCCGCGGGTGATCTCAGGGCCCCCAACGGCACCCGTATCGAGTTCCTCGCCGCTGATCCAGACATCGTCATTCCCCCGGTCCGCCAGTCGCTGGTCGTCTCCACGATCTCCGGCAACGCGCGCTTCGGCGTAGGGCGCGCCGGGATGAACTACCGGGACCTCATCCCGGACCGGCAGGGCGGACGATTCATCGCGTCGCATATCCGCATCCCGGATGGCGGCCCCGTGCCCGACTACGTGCACTTCCACAAGGTGCGCTTCCAGATGATCTACGTTCACCGCGGCTGGGTGAAGGTCGTCTACGAAGACCAGGGCGAGCCCTTCGTGATGGAGGCCGGCGACTGCGTCCTTCAGCCGCCGACGATCCGGCATCGCGTGCTGGAATCGTCTCCGGGCATGGAGGTCATCGAGATCGGCTGCCCCGCGGAGCACGACACCATCGCCGAGCACGTCATCACGCTGCCTACGGGCCGGGAACTCCCTGAGCGGGAGTACGGCGGCCAGCTCTTCGTGCGGCACCGTGCCCAGGAGTCGCCCTGGTCTCCCTTCCGGTACCCCGGATTCGTCCAGCAAGACCTCGGCATCGGGGCGGCGACGCGTGGACTGGCCGGCGCCCGTGTCATCAGGGCCGATGGCGGATCGCAGTGGCCGCGGGCCGTGGTCGACAACGAGTTCCTCTTCACCTTCCTGCTCGACGGGGTGGCCACGCTGCATGTCGGCGACGAGGCGCCGCGAGTGCTGGAGTCCGGGGACTCCTTCGTGGTCCCGGCCGACGTGTCCTACGCCCTCAGCGACATCTCGGCGGACGCCCGCCTGCTCGAGGTGTCGCTGCCCGATCAACTCCAACCGCGCCCCCTCTAGCCGGTCAAGGGGGCCGGGGCATCGCCTGAGGGGAAACGCGAGGCACTAGCCTCGCGCGCGTGCAGGCCACCATTGCCCAGGATCTCGCCCGCCTCGACCGCCTCCCCGTCTGGCCGTGGCATCGCTTCCTGCTGTTCAACCTCGGTGGGTCCTTCTTCTTCGCCTTCTTCGACATCGTCGTCATCGGCGCGGCGCTGCCGGCCATCAATGCGGACTTCGGGACAACGGCGGCCCAGGGCGGGTACGCCGTCACCGCCGGCCTCATCGGGCTGGTCTTCGGCAACTTCGCCGGCGCCTGGGTGTCGACTCGGCGATCGCGCGTGCTGGCCCTGCAGTCCGCGCTGTGGATCTTCAGTGCCGGCATGGTCCTCAGCGTGTTCTCGCCGAATCTCGCCTTCCTCTGCCTCGCGAGGTTCATCGCCGGGTTCGGCACCGGAGCCGACATCGGCGCCGTGGTCACCTACATCGCGGAGGTGTCCCCCGAGCGGGCGCGCGGGCGGATCACCGGGTTCACCACCGTGTGCGGCTTCACCGGCACCGCGCTCGCACCGTTCCTGGCCCTGCTCCTCACCACCGAGTGGACCTGGGGCTGGCGTGTGCTGTTCGCCTTCGGCGCCCTGGGTGCGGTCGTCGTGGTGGCCACCCGGCGCCACATGCCGCCGTCGCCGCGGCAACTCGCGGAAAGAGGTGATTAGAAGCAGCTGACTGCGCTCGTCGAGGAGGCCGAGGACCGCGTGACCGCCCGCGGGATCGCGCTGCCCCCGGTCCCCGAGCAGTCGAGCATGGCGGCCGTCACCGGGCGGAGCGCCCCGGCGATCGCGATCGCGGTGTTCACGGTCGCCTGGTTCGCCTACTACATCGGCAACTTCGGCTGGCTCACGCTCGCGCCCACGATCCTCACCGAGAGTGGCTTCGCGGCCGCCACTTCCCTCGGCTTCCTGACGATCGCGAATGCCGGCCTGGTCGTGGGCGCGGGGATCTCGTACTTCGTCTCGGACCGGTTGGAGCGCAAGTGGCTGCTGATCGGGACGCTCGTGGTCTGGGGCGTCGCGCTGTTCGGAATCGGGATCCTGGGGTCAGCCGCTGCCATCACCGTGCTCGGCTTCGTCGCCGCCTTGACGATCGGCGTGGTCATCCCCGTGTTCTACGCCTTCACCGCCGAGCACTTCTCCTCGAAGGACCGACCGTGGGGGATGGCATGGACCGACGGCATCGGGCACCTCGGTGGCGCGGTCGCGCCGTACATCCTCATCGGGCCCACTCTCGCTGCTGCCTTCGGGATCATGGGGGTCACCGGCTTCATCGCGGCCTTCATCGTGCTCTTCACCTCCCGCACCAAGGGCCGCAGCCTCGAGGAGATCAGCGGAGGCTGACCGCTAGCGTTCCCCTGTGAAGATCCACGTCCGCGACCCAGGCCATGTCGCGATGCGGCGCGGGATCCGGGCCGCGATCGGGGTGCCCATCGCCTGCCTGCTTGCCCTTCGGGTGCTTCCCGACTCGCCTGCCGCCCTGGTGTCGGCGTTCGGCTCCCTGTGCCTCATCGCCCTGTGCGACTACGGCGGGCCGCCCGCGCGCAAGATCGGTCTGCTGCTCGGCGCGGGCGCCGCCGGTGCCGTGCTGATCACCGTCGGTGTCGTGGCATCCGCCTATGTCGTCGCCGCAGTCCTCGTGACGTTCGTCGTGGGCGCCGTGCTGGCGTTCTCCGGCGTCCTGCGAGGTTCCGTTGCCGCCAGCGGGGCCGCCATGACCATCATGTACGTCGTCGCCGTGACTCTCGGCCTGCCCGCGGACCAGGTGCTCAAGGCCCTAGTCGGCTGGGCACTGGCGCTCATCGTCGCGATCCCCATCACGGTCTTCGTGCTCCCCCGGCGCGACCTGTCCGCGGTGCGGCAGGCGTGCGCCGGCGCGATCGCGGCGTTCGCCGATGCGGTGGCGGCCCGCGGTCGCGGGGAGGATCCTGACGCGGACGCGCTCGAGGCCGCCCAGGCGGCGCTGCGACGCTCGTACCTGGGCAATCCTTTCCGTGCCGCGGGCCTGAGTCGCCGAGACCGTGCCCTGGTGGCGCTCGCCGGTCAGATGCAGGGGCTGCTGTCGACTATGGGCCACGGGCGCGCCTACCCGACACCCATGCTCGCCGAGCCGGTGACCGTGCGGCTCAACACGCAGTCCGCCCAGGTCCTGCGCGACGCCGCCGCGGCGCTGGGGCGGGGTGGGCCCGGCGACCCTGATGACCTCAGTGTTCGGCCGATCGTTGAGGACTGGAGCGGACAGTGGGCCACGGCCGTATCCATGCTCGCCGGGGCCGCCCCCGCGGACGTCGAGCAGCGCGTTCGCGATGTGTCGGCGCTCTTCCCGGACCGGACGATGGCCGTGGCCTCGGTGCGGGTCGTCATGCTGGTACGCCGAGTCCTGGGACTGCCCGAGGAGGACAACCAGGCGGGGCCGGATCAGCCGGTCATCCCCGCTCCCGCGATCGCCAGCGGCCGTGACGACGTCCGGGCCAACCTCACGCTGAGGTCCCCGTGGATGCGCCAGGCACTGCGGGTGGGGCTCGGCCTTGCCCTCGCGGTGCTCGCGGTGTCGCTCATGGGCCTGGCGCACGGGCTGTGGGTCGTGCTCGGCGTCACCGCGGTGCTCAGGTTCGACAGCCTCACCACGATGCGCACCGCGGCCTATGCGCTGCTCGGCACCTTCGGCGGCGCGCTCGTCGGGTACCTCATCCTCGCTGCGGACACCGACTACATCCTGGTGCTGTGGGTCGTCCTCGTTCTTGTGACCTTCCTCGCGGTGTGGGTACCGGTCGCCATCGGCTTCGCGTGGGGCCAGGCGGCGTTCTCGGTCTTCGTCATCGTGGCGTTCACGCTCATGACGTGGCCGCCGGACGTTGCCACGGCATCGCAGCGCCTCGTCGATGTGGCGGTCGGGGCGGTCGTGAGCATCATCGTCGCCCTGCTCCTGTGGCCGGGCGGCGTGCTCGCCGGGATGATCGCGAACGTGTCGGATGCCGTGCGCACCTCGACATGCCTGCTGCGGGACGCCGTGACGAGCCTGGTGATCGGCGGGGAGGTGCACGCGGGGCTCGAGGCCGAGAGCGTGCGCGCCATGGCCCGCTCGGAGGAGGTGGTCGAGTTGTCCATCTCGTCGACCAACGGGGGCGCCACGGCTTACGCGCACCAGTGGCAGGAAGTCATCGACCACCTGCGCAACCCGAACGTCGCCGGCCGGCTCCTCGCAGGGTGGGCGCACGGCGGAGCGCCGATCGCGACGGTGGTGCCGCCGCTGGCGGAACCCCTCATGGGAGAGCTCGACGCGGTGTCGGGGGAGTGGGACGGCATCGCCGCGGAGATCGATGGCGACGCTCATCGTCCCCGGGAGCACGACCCCGAGACCCTGGCGTCGATCGCGTCGGTCGCGTCGTCTGTTGACCTGAGCCAGGCCGAGGTGGCCGACCGCTTCGTCGCCGCGATCTGGGGGCATGGGTGGCTGCGGATGTGCCTGGCGGCCGGTCGCGCCTGCGAGGTCCCGTCTCCTGCGCCCT
>JAPOJD010000047.1 GCA_029978585.1 Actinomycetota bacterium | reverse complement strand
CCGGGCACGTTGGTCTGCAGGCGCTCGTCGACGAGGACCCAGCCTCGGTCCATCGCGATGCCGGCCTCCTCGAAGCCGAGCCCTGCGGTCTGCGGACCGCGGCCGACGGCGACGAGCAGGAGATCGGCGTCGAGGGTCTCGCCGTTGTCGAGGGTGACGTGCACGCCGGAGTCGTCCTGGGTGGCGGACTGGAACTTCACCCCGGTCTTGAAGTCGATCTTGCGCTTGCGGTAGGCGCGCTCGAAGGCCTTGGAGATGGACTCGTCCTCGGCGGGCACGAGGCGCGGCAGGGCCTCGATGATGGTCACATCGGCCCCGAAGGACTTCCACACGCTCGCGAACTCGACACCGATCACTCCGCCTCCGAGGACGATGACGCGCTCGGGGACGTAGTCGAGGGTGAGTGCCTGGTCGGAGGTCATGATGCGGCCGCCGATCTCAAGGCCCGGGATTGTGCGCGCGTAGGAACCTGTCGCGAGGACGACGTTCTTCCCCGTGTACGGCGTCCCATCGACAGTGACGGTATTCGACGAGGTGAGCAGTCCCTCGCCCTCGACGTACGTGACGTTGCGGCTCTTCACCAGGCCCTGCAGTCCCTTGTACAGGCGACCGACGACGCCATCGCGGTAATCGTTCACCTTCTTCATGTCGATGCCCTCGAATGTGGCGCGGACGCCGAAGTCCTCGCTGTCGCGGGTCGCATCCGCGACCTCGGCGGCGTGGAGCAGCGCCTTGGTGGGGATGCACCCCCGATGCAGGCAGGTGCCCCCCAGGCGCCCCTTCTCGATCAGGGCCACGGACTGGCCGAGCTGAGAGGCGCGCAGCGCGCAGGCGTAGCCGCCGCTCCCGCCTCCCAGGATCACGAGGTCGAAGTCAGGCATGGCACAGGTCTCCCCTCCGGCGGCTCGGGGATCATCCTGTCACCGGGCTAAGCGAACCCGGGAATCAGGGCAGCGTGCCGTCCGCCATCTCCTCGGCCACCTGCACGAAAGTGCGCACCGCGGCTCCTGTCCCGCCTTTCGGGGTGTAGCCGTAGGCGGACCCGTCGTTGTACGCCGGGCCGGCGATGTCGAGATGTACCCACGGTATGTCCTCGGGCACGAAGTCGGCGAGGAAGGCGGCTCCGGTCATCATCCCTCCCATCCGCTCGCCAATATTGGCGATGTCTGCGACGGGCGAGTCCAGAGAGGGGCGCAGCTCCTCGGGGATGGGCATATGCCACATGAGTTCCCCGGCCCGCTGGGATGCCGCCCACACCCCGTCGCGTGCCTCATCGGGCCTTCCCATGACGCCTGAGGTGCGCTTGCCCAGCGCGATGGTCTGCGCACCCGTCAAAGTCGCGGCATCGACGATGAGGTAGGGTCCCTCCTCCGCCGCCATCTCCAGTGCGTCGGCGAGGATGAGGCGTCCCTCCGCGTCGGTGTTGAGCACCTCGACGGTGTGGCCACCGTACGTGGTGAGCACGTCACCAGGCCGCTGCGCGCGCCCGCCCGGCATGTTCTCCGCCGTCGGCACCCAGCCGACGACGCGCACGGGCACGCGAAGGCGGGCGATGGCGCGCATCGCGGTGATGACGGCCGCGGCTCCGCTCATGTCCGCCTTCATGGCATCCATGTGCTGCGCCGGCTTGATGGAGATCCCGCCGGTGTCGAAGGTGATGCCCTTGCCCACGAGTGCCAGCGTCCGCCGGGCGCCGCGTGGCGAGTACTCCATGCGCACCAGCCGCGGGGGGTTCGCCGATCCCTGTCCGACTCCGAGGATTCCGCCGCAGCCCAGTTCCGCGAGGCCCGCCTCGTCCCAGACCTCGACGCGCACCGGGAGGCCTTCGACGGCGTCGATAGCGGCGTGCGCGACCTCCTCGGGTGAGAGTGCGGAGGGTGGGGTGTTCACCAGGTCGCGGGCCCGGCAGATCGCATCGCACACGATCCGCGCCCGCTCCAGAGCGGTGCGCTGAGCTTCGTCGCGGGGACTGCCGGTGATGAGAATCCGCTCCAGGGGCAGGGGCTGCCCGGGCGCGCTCACGCCGCGGAAGTCGTGGAAGGCGTAGTTGCCCAGGAGGGCACCCGTGGCGATCGCCTCGATCCTCGGCCCATCGGGAGACGTGACGACGATGGCGGCCGAGTTCACGCCCGCGAGGCTTCGAATTGCGGACCCCGCCGTCCGGCGCACCTTCTCGTAGTCCAAGATCCGCACGTCGCCCAAGCCGACGGCCACGATCATCGGAGCCCGGACCATGCCCTCGCTGGGGATGCGCGTGATCTCGCCGAGCTTGCCCGTCGCGCCCACCTGCTCGAGCATCCGGTCGACCTCCCTCCGCACCTCGTCGGGCAGGGCAGGCGGACCATCGACGTGCTGCCTGGCCTCGGAAGTGATGCCGATGATGAGGGCGTCGACGTCGAGCGTCGTGACGGGTGCGGTCGTGAGGGAGACGGTCGTCATGGGGGGACCCTAGGGCAACGGCTGCCTCCTGGCAGCGCCGTACCGGATGTACTGCGACCACCCGGGCCCGGTGGGCGCGGCTCTCAGCGGACGTGCGGCGGCACGAACGGCGGCTTCGTGACCACGAAGCGCGCCTGACGACCGCGGACGTCGACGAACACCTCGTCGCCTTCGACGACCGAGGGTTCCAGCAGCGCGAGGCCGATGCCCTGCTTCAGGGTCGGGGAGAAGGTACCGCTGGTCAGCTCGCCCACGATCGCACCATCGCGCGAGACCTCCATGCCCGCGCGGGGAATGGCCCTCTCCTGGGCGAGGAGCCCCCGCAGCACTCGTCGCGGACCCGCGGCCTTCTCCGCGACGAGTGCATCGCGGCCGTGGAAGGCGGGCTTGTCCCAGCCGACGGCCCATCCTGCACGTGCCTGCAGGGGGGTGATGTCCGCGGAGAGCTCATGGCCGTGGAGGGGGTAGCCCATCTCGGTGCGCAGGGTGTCGCGCGCGCCGAGCCCAGCAGGAGTCGCGCCCGCGTCCACGACGGTGTCCCACAACTCCACCAGTCGGTCGGCGGGGACGATCACCTCGTAGCCGCGCTCGCCGGTATAGCCGGTGCGGGCCACCACGACCGGGGCACCTTGCCATTCGGCGCGCACGAAACTCATGTAGTCGTGACCGCATGGAAGGCCCGCGGACTCGAGGACCCGGTCGCTGTTCGGTCCCTGCACCGCAAGGATCCCCACGGTGTCGCGGCGGTCGTCGACGGTGACGCCCGTGCCCTCCGCCGCTGCGCGCAGGGTGGCGACGACGGCGTCCGAATTAGAGGCATTGGGCACGATGAAGAGCGCGTCATCGCTGATCCGGTAGACGATCATGTCGTCGATGACCCCACCCTCGTCGTCGCACAGGAGCGAGTACTGCGCCTGGTCGCTTCCGATCTTGGAGATGTCACTGGCCAGGACCGTGTTGAGCCAGTCGACCGCTGCGGCCCCTCGGATCTCGGCGTATCCCATGTGGGACACGTCGAAGACGCCGACGTCCTCGCGGACAGCCGTGTGCTCGGCGACAGTCCCGGTGTACTCGATGGGCATCTCCCAGCCGCCGAAGTCGGCGAGCTTGGCGCCAAGGTCCACGTGCCGGGAGTGAAGGGGTGTCTGCCGGAGTGTCATGCGCCGACCGTAGCGCCCAGGGCGGTCATCACGAAGGCGATTGCCGTGGCCACCTCGGTGGCCGCGCCAAGGACGTCGCCGGTGACCCCGCCGAGGCGGCGCACACACCGCCGCACGAGCAGCAGTGCGATGAGGAGGGCTGCGGGCACGGCGAGGAGGGCGACAGCGGCCGCGCGTGGCGTGGGAAGGCCTGACGCCGAGCACAGTGCGAAGGCGAGGCCCATGAGCACGAGGGTCCACAGCAGGGCGCCGATGCGGGGAACGGTGCCCGCGACCACCGCTCCGAGCCCGTCAGGCCGGGCCGCCGGGATACCGCGCGCGCAGGCCCATGCCGCGGCCAGTCTGCCCGTGGCCACCCCGATGACCAGGCAGGCCGTTCCCTGACCCGCATCCGATGCCATGGCGATGGCCGCGATGTCCACGACGATGACCAGGACGACGGCGACCACGCCGAAGGCGCCGACATCGCCCCGGCGCGCGATGGCGAGCGCTCCGTCGCGATCCCGGCCGCTCCCCAGCGCGTCCACAGTGTCGGCCAATCCATCCAGATGGATGGCTCGAGTGAGATACGCCAGGGCGATGATCGCGATCGCCGCGCCCAGCAGGGCGGCGTACGACGAGTCCGCGGCCCAGAGAACCAGTTGGAGGATGACAGCTGCGATAGCGCCGAGGAGCAGGCCGATCGCCGGGGCGAGGAGCATGGCCCCGCGTGCCGTCGTCCGGTCGACGTGCGGAGGCGCCTTCCCTGCGGGCAGGATCGTGAAGGTGCCGATGGCCAGGCGGAGGGCGTTCACGGCCGGGGTCGGGTCGGGGGCCGCTCGACCTGGGTCACGCCGAGTTCCTCGAAGGTGCGCATCTCCTGCAGTGTCGCCGCGGCGGCCCGCAGGAGTGGCAGGGCGAGGAGCGCCCCGGTTCCCTCTCCCAGGCGCATCTTCAGATCGAGAAGGGGCGCGAGGTCGAGCCGGGCGAAAGCGGCAGCGTGCGCGGGTTCCACGGACAGATGCGACGCCTGCCACCAGTCGCGGGACTTGTACGCGATGCGGTGCGCGATGAGGGCGGCTGCCGACGTGAGCGGACCGTCGAGGATGACCGGAGTGCGGCGCCCGGCCGCGCGGAGCAGCGCTCCGACCATGACGGCAAGATCAGGGGAGCCGACACTGGCGAGGAGTTCCAGGGGCGCGCCCTTGTCGGGCCTGCCGCGGCGCACCGCGTCGCGTGCGGCCGCGCACTTGCGCATCCACGTGGCGTCGTCGATCCCCGTGCCACGCCCGACCAGCGACACGACGTCGCCGGGTGCCAGCAGCGAGATGATGACCGCACTCACCGTGGTGTTGCCGATGCCCATGTCGCCGAGAAGCAGAAGGTCGGCTCCAGCATCGACCTCGTCATCGACCAGGGCGACACCGAGTGCGACCGCCCGCTCCGCTTCAGCGAGCGTCATCGCGTCCTCACGGTCGATCGACCCGGACCCGCGTCGGATGCGGCGGTCGGCGACGCCGGGAGCGAGGTCGGCCGCGTAGTCCGGGTCGGCATCCACCCCCGCGTCGACGACCCGGACGCGCGCGCTGGCAGAGCGGGCCAGGGCGTTCGCGGCCGCCTCTCCGCGCAGGAACGCACGGACCATCTGCGCGGTCACCTCGGGCGGGTATGCCGACGTGCCTGCCTCCCGGGCAACGCCGTGATCGCCGGCGACCAGGAGCAGGACCGGGTCTGCAGGCGGCGGCGCGGGGCATGCGCCGCGAACCGAGCACCACCACGTCCCCAGTTCCTCCAGGCGCCCGAGCGAGCCCGCGGGCTTGGTGAGCGCATTCCATCGCTGCTGCGCCGCACGGGCCGCCTCGCGGTCGGGCCAGTCGATGTCGGCGGCGAGTTCGTCGAGGTCCATCACGCCCCTCTCCCGCACAGGGAGAGCGGTGCGCTCGCCATCGCGCCGCTATTGGCGGGTGCGCCTGCCTCCGCGCCGCTGCTGGTGAAGGCGCGACCGGCCACCATGAGGACGACGTCGCCGCACACCCGGCCGACCTCGTGATTGAGACGTCCCTGCAGGTCCACGAACCAGCGGCCCGAAGCGGTGGCCGGCACGATTCCCTGCCCGACCTCGTTGCTCACGAGGATGACCGCACATCGTGCGGACGCGATCGCGTCGGTGAGGTCCTTGCCGGCAGCCGATGCCGCCGCGCGGAGGGCGTCGTACCCGGCTGACTCCCAGTCCCCGTCGGCGGCGTCGTCGAGCACGGCGGTGAGCCACAGGGTGAGGCAATCGACGATGACCGCCACGTCGGGACCGGCGTCGCGTATCGTCGAGGCGACCGAGGCGTGGCCTTCGATCGTGCACCAGTGGCGGGGACGCCGGGCGCGGTGGACGGCAACGCGGTCGGCCCACTCTGAGTCACCGGGGAGCGGGCCCGCCGTGGCGGCGTACACCACGCGCGCGTAGGCAAGGGCTCGCTGCTCGGCGTGTGACGACTTGCCCGACCGGGCGCCCCCGATGACGAGGGTGCGCTCGCGTCGACCCAGCACCGTGCCGTCGTCGACGAGCCGGACGCCGTGCGCGGCGAGCCGCTCGCGCAGTTCGGCTTCCGGGGGATTGTGGTGTCCGAGGTGGATCGCCGCCACCGTCGTGGACGCGGTGATAGCGCCGCAGTCCCGCAGGGCATCCAGCTGCCGGGGAAGGCTGTCGAGATCGAGGTGCCCGGTGTGGTGGTCGGTCCGGTCGCCGAAGGTCTCCTCGACGAGCACGGTGTCGAACGCCGCCCCCTGAAGTTGATGCAGGGTCGATGGGTCCAGGGGGCCTGTGTCCGTCGCGTACAGGAGTCGTTCGCCGTTCGGATCGGTCACGTCGAAGAGCAGGGCCTCGGCGGCGACTGCATCGTGCACCCCGCCGTGACGGCCAGGGTCGTGGTTCGCGGGAAGGACGCGCGCGTTCCAGGTGCCCTCGGGCGTGGGCAGGCGGAGGGTCTCCCCGGCCCGCGCGACATGGAGTTCGACCGGGGTCGACGGCCCTGTCCAGTCGCGGCAGGCATCGATCGCCGCCGGCGGGCCCCAGACATGGACGGTGTGCGGTGTGGGGTTCCAGTCCAGTGACAGGAGGAGTGCTGGATCGAGGTGATCGTGATGGGCGTGTGTGACGAGGACGTGGTGGATCCCGCGCAGGGACCGTCCCGCCTGCGCCACGGACGCGGGGATCGCCGGCCCGGCGTCGAGCAGGATTCGCCCGCCGAGGAGTGCCGCGGTCGGTCGCCGCACGACGCCTCGGTCTCGCGCGTCGCTGCATGACGCGCATGCGCAGAACGGGGTCGGCCAGCCGTCGGCCGCGCCGGTGCCGAGCACGAGCACCTCCATCATGCCGGCCGCCCGACTTGCTCGGGTTCCGCGAACTGGACCGAGGGGGCGAAGGCGGCGCGCCTGCCGGCGCGGCGGAGCGCGTTGAGGACGGGTCGTCCGAGGATGGCGATGAGCGCTGCGGTGAGCACCGCCCGGGGGATGTCGAATCCCCATGACGTCGCCGCGGAGAAGAGCAGCCAGCGCACGAGGTTGTCCGCCACCGGCGCCCCGGGCGCGAAGGCCAGCCCCGAGGCGTACCCGGACACGGCGAGGCCGCCGATGAACGGCCAGAACCACAGGTTCATGAGCAGTCCATAGGCCAGCGCGGCGGCCGCGCCGTACGCGGCCGTCATGACGATCTCCCGTCGTCCGCGCGCACGGGGCAGGAGCCCGGCACCCAGTCCGACCCACGCGGCCGCAAGCATCTGGAAGGGCAGCCACGGCCCCACGCCGCCGGTGATGAGGGCTGAGGCGACGAGCGAGAGCGAGCCCAGGGAGAAGCCGAAGCCCGGTCCCAGGGCGCGGCCGCCGAGAACGATGACGAACCAGATCGGCTCGAGGCCGGCCGTTCCGGCACCGAGTGGGCGCAGGACGCAGATGACAGCGGTGAGCACGCCGAGCATCGCGATGGACTTGGCATCCATTCCCCCGTCGGCGACCTGCGCCATCACGACGAGCAGCACGAGCGGGACGACGGCCGCGAAGATCCACGGGGCGTCGGCGGCGTGTGCCACGGCCGTGGAGCCTGGCTCGGCGAGGAAGGGCCAGGCGAAGGCGATGATCCCCACGAGAGAGGCGATCGAGACCGCGGCCCAGGAGAGCGGGCCCATGGGCACGGCACGCGCGGAGGGCGGGCCCATGGGCACGGCACGCGCGGAGGGCGGGCCCATGGGCACGGCACGCGCGGAGGGCGGGGATGCCGTCATCCGGCCACCGCCAAGGCTGCTCGCACGCTCTCCACGGTGAGCGGGACATGGTGAGCGGGCTGATCGACGTCTCCGAGGGTGCCGCTGGCGAAGATCTTGGCGACCTGCGGCGCGAACAGTGGCGAGCCCACGACGACCTCGGCTGTGGGTCCGTCGGCCACCACCTCGCCGTCCGCAAGGACGATGACCCGGGTTGCGACATCCGCCACGAGTTCGACGTCGTGCGTGGCGGCAACGATCGCGTGCCCTTGTGCGGCGAGGTCGCGCAGGATCGCGGCGAGGCGCTCCTTGGTCGGGTAGTCGAGTCCCCGCGTCGGCTCGTCCAGGAGTATCACCGCGGGCTCGGCCGTGAGGACGATCGCGAGCGCGAGCGCGAGTCGCTGTCCCTCGGAGAGGTCGCGGGGATGCTGCGCGATGTCGATCTCTGGTGCGAACACCTCCACGAGCGCACGCGCAGTTCCAGGTGCGGCGGCAGCGTCGTGGTCGGCGTCACGACACTCGGCATCGACGCTGTCACGGCCGAAGAGGTGTGCGGGGTCCTGGGGGACCAGCCCGATGCGGCCGATGATCTGCGGGCCGCTGAGGCTCGCGGGGTCGGCGCCGGTGACGAGCACCTCCCCGCGGTCGAGTCCGCGCAGGCCCACGAGAGTCGAGAGGAGCGTCGACTTGCCTGCGCCGTTGCGCCCCATGAGCGCGACGATCTCTCCTCGGGCGACGTCGAGGGTTACCTCGCGCAGTGCCCGCACGTGGCCGTACGAAGCATCCGCTCGTGACATCGTCGCCACCGTGACCGCCTCTGTGCGTGGCGGGGCAGGTGAGGAGTCGGGCGAAGAGCCGATCGAGGGGGCAGGGCGTACGTCCTCCTGCGCCCTGGTTCGTTGCCGCTCGGAGAGTTCCGCGCGCAGATCCCCGGCGCGTCGGCGGGCATCGCGGACCGACAGCGGGAGGGGCTGCCAACCGGCGAGTCGCCCGAGCCGCACGACCGGCGGTGCGACAGGGGCGATCTCCATGACGGCCGCAGGCTCGCCCACGATGATGGGCCGGCCGCCGCCGGGCACGAGGACGACGCGATCGGCGTACTCCAGGACTCGTTCGAGCCGGTGCTCCGCGAGGACCACGGTGATCCCCAGGTCATGGACGAGCCGCTGGAGTGCTGCGAGCACTTCCTCGGCGGCGCCGGGATCCAGGGCGCTGGTGGGCTCGTCGAGGACGAGGACGCGCGGATGCGCGGTGAGCGCAGCCCCGATGGCGACGCGCTGCCGCTGGCCGCCCGACAGCGTCAGCATGGCGCGGTCGCGGAACTCGGCCAGCCCGAGGAGGTCGAGGGTTTCCTCGACGCGTCGTCGCATCACGGCCTGGCCGATCCCGAGGCTCTCCATGGTGTAGGCGAGTTCCTCCTCGACGGTGTCGGTGACGAACGACGACATCGGGTCCTGTGGCACCACCCCGACGAGATCGGCCAGGTCTCGGGGGCGATTCGTGGCGGTGTCCCGCCCGGCGACGGTGACGCTTCCGGAGAGGGTCCCGCCCGTGAAGTGCGGCACCAGGCCGTTGATGGCGCGCAACAACGTGGATTTGCCGCCACCGGTGGGGCCGACGACCAGCGCGAGTTCTCCCTCGGGGATCTGCAGGTCGACGTCGTTCAGGACCGGGCTCCCCTGATCGGGGTAGGTGATGGTGACGCGGTCGAAACGGATCATGGGGCGACCGCCTGCGGTTCGGGCCGCCGAGGCGTGTCCGCGCCCCGGTCGCCGGCAGACTCGCGGGGGCCGGCAGAGGCATGGGGCTCGGTAGAGACGTGGCGAGGGGAGATGCCGAGCGGCGACGGGACCGGCGGTGCGATCCACGCGGGCAGGATGCTGATGAGCGTCGCGCCGACGAGCACTGGCGGTACCGCCGGCCAGGCGAGCGGATCGACGGGCGCGGTGAGCCCGGACAGGCCGAGCGCGACGGCACCGACGTACGCCGACGCGGTGAGCAGCCCGCAGGCGGCGACGCCCCATTCGGGCAGGCCCCATGGATCCGGCCGGTAGCGCGATCGCACCGACCTGCGTCCGGCGAGGGTCAGCCCCGCTACGGCGAACGCCAGGCCGAGCGCGAGCATGGGGATGCCGAGTACGGCCGGGGACGATGCGTCCAGGAGGCCGTAGCACCCGATGAGTGCCGCCACGAGTCCGAGGAGCAGTGCGGCAGAGCCGATGTGGCGCGTGACGCGGCCCTGCGTGCCGGTGCGCCCGTAGCCCCGCGAGTCCATGGCCGCGGCGAGGGATACCGACCGCTCGAGCGCATCCTCCAGCACGGGGATTGCCGAGCCACCGAGCCCGCGCACTCCGCTGGTCGGCCTGCCGCGCAGGCGGCGCGCGCTGCGTACGCGCTCGAGGTCGCCGACTAGCTGAGGCACGAAGGTGAGTGCCACTACGAGCGAGACGCCGAGTTCGTACAGCGCCGCGGGGACCGACTTGAGGAGTCGGGCGGGCGAGGCGAGGGAGTTGGCGGCGCCGATGGCCGCGATGATCGTCGCCAGGCGAAGTCCCTCGTAGAGCGCGGCAACAAGGGCCTCCAGCGTGACCGGTCCTCCGAACCGCACGCCTGCGAAGGCCTCCGGGAGCGCGAGCGACGGGAGGGTGACGAGCACGGTGGTCCCGATTGGGGCGCCCATGAGGACCTGGAAGCCCACGCGGATCGCGATGATGACCAGACCAAGGCGCAGGAACACGCCGAAGGAGCGTGCCCACGGGGTGCGGGGGCGTCGTGCGGCCCCCACGTAGCCGCACACGGCGATGATGAGCAGGAGGAGCAGGGGGTTGGTCGTCCGCGATGCGGCGACGGCAAGGCAGGCCGCCCACAGCCACCAGGCTCCCGGGTGCAGCAACCGGGGCCTTCGGGGCGCCCTGCGCGCTGACGTGGTGGGTCGCTCGATGGCCTGTCGCACGCTCATGGCTCGCCCCGCCGGGATCGCAGGAGTGCTGCCGCGCCGAGGACTCCGACGGCCGCGAGGGCGAGGGCGAGGATGACCCCGGCGGTCGACCCCCCGCCGCCCTTGCTTCCCGACGATGGCGGGGTGGTGATCAGGGACACCGAGACGGTGGGTGCTGGCGTTTCCGGTGTCCCCGTCCGCGTCGCGGACGGGGGGGTCGGTGTCGCCGTCGTCGTCGGCGATGGATCCGCGGTGGGCGCGTCGGTCTCGGGTGCGGTGGTCGAGCCTGCTGGCTGCCCGGGCGTGGGCGTCACGCTCGGCGACACGGCATCGGATGCCCCGACGTCGGCTCGTGCCGTGTCCGAGGCCGCATCGGCGGCCGGTACTGCGTCGGAAGCCTGCGGTGCATCGGAAGCCTGCGGTGCATCAGAAGCCTGCGCTGCGTCGGCCGCCGGTCCCGGGTCGGCAACGGCCACGGCGCATTCCCGAGCGGGGAAGTCGTTGATCGCGCAGATGAGGCCGCGGTCCGTGCGCACCTGTGCCGCAGCGCGCAGCACGTCGTATCCGCTTGCCTCCAGGGGGACCTCGATGCAGGTCGCCCACGCCCCCGGGGGCGACTCCCCGGGGGGAGCATCGGCTGCCGCACCCGGGTCCACGACGAGAGCAACCCTCTTCGCGTCGGGGGCCGGGTCGGGTCCCGCGCAGATATCGCCGAATGCCGGCGGGGTGCGCGGAGCCTGATCGCCGACGACCCCGGAGGTGGCGAACCGCCAACCCTCGACGTCGCCGTCGTCCGGCACCCGTGATCCGGCCCCGACCGCGGAGAATTCCCAGGCACCTCCGGCGGCGGTCCAGTAGGACCAGTACCGGTAGGACGCGGCGTGCGCTGCGGGCGCGGCCAGGGCGCTGGAGAGGGCGGCGAGAGTGCCCGCTAGTGCGACCGCGACCCAGGACCTCATGCCGGCTTCGCCTAGCGTCGCATCGTCACGAGCAGCCGGGCGACGAGGTCGTGCCCGCCGAAGTCGCGCGGGGCGATGCGTCCGGCGTGCGCCACCATGAGCAGCGTGCCGAGGGCGGCGGCCGAGTCGCCGGCCGGGGTGTCGACGTAAGCATCGACATTGCGCTGCAGAGCACGCAGCCCCGCGCGCATGGCCGGCCCCGACCCCCGCTTCTGGGTCATGCCCAATGTGGCGAGGGCGGTGGAGTTCCAGTCGGTCGCGTCCGGGTCGAACGTCGACGGGATCTGTCCGCCTCCGCTAATGAGCTGGTCGGCCAGCCAGGTCGCGGACGCGGTCACCGGCGCGCTGCCGGTGCAGCGACGCACTCCCTTCCTCTCACCCGTCAGGGGCTGGTAGGGCAGGGGTCCCTGGGTGGAGATGAAGGCCCAGGCGGTGGACAGGGGATCGGCGAGCGTGCCGCCCTGGAAGCGCAGCGCGCACTGCTGGGCGGCGTTCATGTGCCGGCGCAGCCACTGCATCGCGCGGTCGTGGGACGCGCGGCTCGTCTTGGCGACGGCCGCGGCCGCCATCGCGGTGGACACGGAGTCCGCGGCGAGCCCCCGGATCCACACCCAGCCGCCTCCGGTGCCCTGCTGGTTCTTGAGCCAGCGTAGGGCTGCAGCGCCCGCCCGAAGCCGGTCCGCGCGACGGGGGACGTCGTCGCCGGCCCGCAGCAGCGCCATGGCGGCGATCGCCGTGGAGTTGGAGTCGGGTCCGGTGAAGGTGGTGGCGTCACTCGGCGGGCACGGGCCCGCGGTGTCGGCGCGGTAGGCGGCGAAGGAGCCGTCCGAGCACTGCTGGCGCAGCAGCCACGCCACTGCCGACGGCGGCACCTGGGCGCCCACGGCGGCAAGGCCGAGGATGGCCGCGGACTGCCGGTAGACGCCGTCGTATGTCGGGTCGGTGGCACCGAAGAGGCCGCGGGTGTCGGCCTTGGCTGCGGTGACCTGCCGGGGGGACTGCGCGGGATCCGCAATGGACGGGAGCGAGGCGGAGGCTGTAGGGGTCGCAGCGGCAACGAGGCCGAGCGCGAGGGCCGACGCGACGAGTGCGACACCGGCACGGAAAGGGATCACGCGATCTCCAGGGTTGAGCGACCCACTTGGCGATGCCGGTCGCACCGGGAAGCGCTCTCCCAGGAGTCCCGCCTCGCCCCGTAGACCTCGACGGGGTGAACGCACCGGCTGGTGCGGTCACGAAGCCGCTCGCGCCCGCCAGGTGCTCCGACTTGCCTCGGGAGAGGCTCACGGTTGCGGGTCAGTGCCGGACTTGCACCGGCTTCCCCTGGACATCGGGCGCGTATTCGGTTGTGGCCTCATCCGACCACGGCCTGCCCCGTCCCGTCAAAGGGGCCACGCGGAGAGGCAGCCCGGCGTAGCGTCCTGCCATGGGATGGACCTGGATTTACACCGACTTGGCCGGTAGCCCGGTGGTCGACCTGCCGGCAGCCGCGGTCCTCGAGCCGTTCCCCACTCAGGCGGACGCGGAGAGCTGGCTCGGCGAGTCGTGGCGAGAGCTCGTGGACGGGGGCGTCGACGCCGTCGTGCTGTGGGAGGACGACCGGCAGGTCTACGGCCCGATGAGCCTGCACCCGGCCTAGTCGCGCCGACGAGTGGGGCGCTCAGCGACCTGAAGGCTCCGGGGGCTGCTGGCCGCGCTTGACGCGGGGAGGAGGCAGGCGGAAGCGCCGCAGTTGAAGGGTGCGCAGCGTGCCGTAGAGCAGCGCGCCCTTGCGCGCAGCCTTCTCGGGGAAGCGCTGGCGGAGCGCCCGGTTGAGACGCCACAGGATGTACGCGGTGTCGAATGCCACCAGGATGATCAGCGCAAACCACACGAAGCTGACGACGGACTGCAGCCTCGGGTTGGGTAGCAGTCCGAGCAGGAGCACCAGCAGCGCGATGAAGATGAAGTACTCCGCGAAGGTGAAGCGGCTGTCGACGAAGTCGCGGGTGTAGCCCCGCACCGGCCCGCGGTCGCGCGCGGGGAGCGCACGCTCGTCGCCCGCGACGAGAGCGGCCCGCGAGGCGGCCCGGGCCTGCTTGTCACGCTCGCGCGCCGCCTTCCGCGCCTCCTTGGGATCCTTGGGCACTTTGAGCGACTGCTTGCGGGCGGCCTCCGCCTCCTTGCGCGTGGGAGTCGGGCGTCCCTTGCCCTGGCCCGGCGCCGCAGCGGTCTCCTCGGGCTGCGTCGGGGGCACCTCGGGCGAGCGGCGTCCGAACATGAAGTCAATCTAGGGCAGGGGCTCGCCGGCCCGTGGCGTCCCCGGGCGTCGTGCCCGTAGGCTGGACAGGACGACGCCCTCGGCAGGAGGAACCATGGGTCTTTGGCAGCGATTCACGATGATCTTCAAGTCCAAGGCGAACAAGGCGCTGGACAAGGCCGAGGATCCGCGCGAGACCCTGGACTACT
>JAPOJD010000139.1 GCA_029978585.1 Actinomycetota bacterium | reverse complement strand
CGCAGGGGTGCTTCCGCGGAAGCACCCGGGCTCAGCCCAGCTGCTCGACCACGTAGTCGATGCAGCGGGTGAGCGCCGCGACGTCCTCGGGGTCGATCGCCGGGAACAGCGCGACGCGCAGCTGGTTCCGGCCCAGCTTGCGGTAGGGCTCGGTGTCCACGATGCCGTTGGCACGCAACGCCTTGGTGACCGCGGTGGCGTCGATCCTGTCGTCAAAATCGATGGTCGCTACCACCGCGGACCGCTTGGCGGGATCGGCGACGAACGGCGTCGCGAAGTCGCTCGCCTCCGCCCAGTCGTAGAGGATCCCGGAGGACTCGGAGGTGCGCTTGGTGCACCAGTCCAGGCCGCCATTGCAGAGGAACCAGTCGACCTGCTCGGCCATCAGGTAGATCGTCGCGAGGGCGGGGGTGTTGTACGTCTGATCCTGACGCGAGTTGTCGAGGGCGATCTTGAGGTCGAGGAACGCCGGTGTCCAGCGCCCGCTCGCGGAGATCTCGTCGACGCGTGCGATCGCTGCCGGGGACATGAGAGCGAACCACAGGCCGCCGTCGGAGCCGAAGCTCTTCTGCGGGGCGAAGTAGTAGACGTCGACCTGGGTGGGGTCGAGGGGGAGACCGCCGGCGCCGGACGTCGCGTCGAAGAGGACGAGCGCGTCATCGTCCGCCCCTGCCACGCGGTGGGGCGTCACGACGACCCCGGTCGAGGTCTCGTTGTGGGGGGAGCAGTAGGCGTCGATGCCCGGCTCTGCCCGGAAGCGGGGGGCATCGCCAGGATCGGACGTGATGACGCTCTGGTCCCCCAGGTGCGGTGCCTCCTGGGCGGCCTGGGCGAACTTGGCCCCGAACTCCCCGAAGGACAGGAACTGCGCGCGGTCGCGGATGAGCCCGAACGTCGCCACGTCCCAAAAGGCGGTCGATCCGCCATTGCCGAGCACGACTTCGTATCCGTCGGGCAGAGAGAAGAGGTCTGCCAGGCCTGCGCGCAGGCGTCCCACCTGCGACTTCACCGTCTTCTGCCGGTGCGACGTGCCGAGGTACGTGCCGGCGACGTCGAGCAGTCCGGAGACCTGCTCGCGGCGGACCTTGGAGGGGCCGGAGCCGAAGCGGCCGTCAGCGGGGAGCAGGTCGGCGGGGATGCGGATCTCGTCAGTCACGGCGACAGGCTACGTGGCAAGGGGCCGACGGCGTACGGCGGTCGGCTGCGACTCACGCACCGACGGGGTGTACCCCGAAGGCGCCACCATCTGGGCATCCCACCCGGGCACGGCCTCGGGGGGGCGCGGCCCGGCACCGATGTAGCGGGCGGACGGGCGCACGAGACGGCCGGTGCGCTTCTGCTCGAGGATGTGTGCGCTCCAACCCGCGAGGCGAGCGCACGTGAACATCGACGTGAACATCTGCGAGGGCACCTGGGCGTAGTCCAGGAGGATGGCCGCCCAGAACTCGACATTGGTCTCGAGGATCCGGTCCGGCCGCCGTGCGCGCAGTTCCGCCAGCGCGGCCTGCTCTAGGGCCTCGGCCACCTCGTAGCGTGGAGCGTCGAGCTCGCGCGCGGTGCGGCGCAGGACCCGCGCGCGGGGGTCCTCCGCCCGGTAGACGCGGTGACCGAAGCCCATGAGGCGCTCGCCCCGGTCCAGGACGCCACTGACGTACGCCTGTGCGTCGCCGGTGCGCTCGACCTCCTGGATCATCCCGAGAACGCGCGCCGGGGCGCCGCCGTGGAGGGGGCCGCTCATCGCGCCGACAGCACCGGAGATCGCCGCGGCAACGTCCGCGCCGGTGGAGGCGATCACACGCGCGGTGAAGGTGGAGGCGTTCATGCCGTGCTCCGCCGCGGAGACGAAGTAGGCATCCACCGCCTGGACGTGCTTGGGGTCGGGCTCGCCGCGCCAGCGGATCATGAAGCGCTCGACGATGGTCTGCGCCTCGTCGATGCGGCTCTGCGGGATCATGGGAAGCCCGAGGCCGCGCGCGGACTGGGCGACGAAGGACATCGCCATCACGGACACGTGCGCGAGGTTCTCCCGCGCGGTGTCGTCGTCGATGTCGAGGAGCGGGTGCAGCCCCCACGCGGGAGCGAGCATGGCGATGGCCGACTGCACGTCGACGCGCACGTCGCCGGAGTGCACGGGGATGGGGTAGGGCTCCGCGGGGGGCAGGCCCGGGTTGAACTCGTTGTCGACGAGCAGGCCCCAGACGTTCCCGAACGACACGCGTCCGACGAGGTCTTCGATGTCCACGCCCCGGTAGCGCAGGGCCCCCCCGTCGCGGTCAGGCTCGGCGATCTCCGTCTCGAAGGCGACGACGCCCTCGAGGCCGGGCACGAAATCCCGTGACATGCGGCCATTCAACCGAACCCCCGCGGTCCCGGCGGGAGCGGGGCGCGAGAGGGAGCCGACCCGCCGTCCGGCCGGGGGGCCCGGGCCGCGGCAGGATGTCCCCGTGAGCCTGTGGTCCCCACCTCCGGAGGATGCCCCGCGGCGTCTGGCCGACCTGCGGGTCTCCTACGACGCCGGGACGCTCGTCGAGGGCGACCTGCTTGCCACCCCCCTGGCGCAGTTCGGCGCGTGGTTCGACGAGGCGCTGCGGGTGGGGCTGCCCGAGCCCAACGCGATGATCGTTGCGACTGCCGTGGACGACGTACCCTCGGCGCGCACCGTCCTGCTCAAGGAGGCGGATGCGCGCGGCTTCGCGTTCTACACCAACCTCGGCTCGCGTAAGGGCCGGGAGCTCGCGGCGAACCCCCGCGCGTCGCTGGTCTTCCCGTGGTTCGCGATGCACCGGCAGGTCGTCGTTGTCGGCGACGTCACGCCGGTGCCCCGCGAGGAGGCGGCGGCGTACTTCGCCTCGCGCCCGCTGGGTTCGCGGCTGGGTGCCTGGGCGAGCCGCCAGTCCGAGATCATCGAGGGGCGCGATGTCCTCGATGCGCGCTACGCCGAAGTCGCGGAGCGATTCGGCGACGATGTTCCGCTGCCGGAGTTCTGGGGCGGGTGGCTCGTGCGCCCGGTCACGGTGGAGTTCTGGCAGGGCCGCGAGTCACGCCTGCATGACCGGCTGCGGTTCCGGCGGGTGACCTCCGCGGCCCGTCTCGATGACGCAGCCGGCTGGGTCGTCGAGCGGCTCTCGCCCTGACATGGCGCGACTCTTCGCCGACCTGACGCCGCTGCGCGAGAGCGCCCCCTTCCGGCGGCTGTGGATCGGCAACAGCGTCGGCACGATCGGCCAGCAGATGTCGGCCGTGGCCGTGGCGATCGAGGTCTACGACATCACCGGATCGTCGTTCGCCGTGGGCCTCACCGGGCTCTTCCAGTTCTTCCCGCTTGTCGTCCTCGGGCTCTACGGGGGCGCGCTCGTGGACCGCTTCGACCGGCGTCGCGTCGCGCTCATCGCGTCGGTGGGCCTGTGGGGCTGCACCGTTGCCCTGGTCGCGCAGTCCCTCGCGAATGTCGACTCGGTAGCCGTCCTCTACGGCATCATCGCCGTACAGTCGGGCTTCTTCGCCGTGAGCAATCCCGCGCGCGCGGCCATCGTCCCGCGGCTCATCCCCGACCGGCTGCTGCCGGCGGCGAATGCCCTGACGACGCTCACCTGGAGCATTGCCTTCACCCTCGGCCCGGTGATCGCGGGGTTCCTGGTCGCCGGTGCGGGCACGGTCACCGCCGTCTACGCGTTGGACATCCTCCTCTTCGCGGCGACGGTGTGGGCGATGTGGCGGCTGCCGGCACTGCCCCCTGAGCCCGGTGCCCAGGACCGTGTTGGGGGGTGGCGCAGCGTCGCCGAGGGCCTGCGCTTCCTCAAGGGCAAGCGCAATCTGCAGATGACCTTCTACCTCGACCTCATCGCGATGGTGTTCGGGATGCCCAGGGCGCTCTTCCCGGCCATCGCTACCGCGTGGTTCGGGGGAAGCGTCGCGGACGTGGGGCTCGTCGTAGGACTGCTGTCGGCGGCCCCGGCTGCGGGCGCGTTCGTGGCGAGCATCCTGTCGGGGCCGCTGGGGAGGGTGCGCCGGCAGGGCCTCGCCGTCGTGGTCTCGATCCTCGTCTGGGGCAGTGCCATTGCCCTCTTCGGATTCTCCCGGTGGCTGCCCGCCGCCCTGCTCTTCCTCGCCATCGCCGGCGCCGCGGACACCGTGAGTGCGATCTTCCGCGCCACGATCCTGCAGGCGGCCACCCCGGACGAGTACCGGGGACGCCTGCAGGGCATCTTCACCGTGGTCGTGGTCGGCGGACCGCGCCTTGGCGACGTCGAGTCGGGTGCCGTGGCGGCGGCGTTCGGCGAGGCCGTCTCGGCGATCTCCGGCGGACTTCTGTGCATCGTGTTCACGGTCGGCCTCATCGCGGCGGTGCCGTCATTCCTCCGCTACGACGCGCAGCGACCGGTGCCCTAGCGGCCCATCTCTCGGCGGTCTGTCACGCCAGGGGAGATGTCGGACCTTCGTAGACTCGGCGTGAGGTGACAGGTTCAGTCGAGTGCGGCGTCGAGGATCATCGTGACGATGTCGTCCGGGCTCACCTGACGGGCCTTTGCCTCTGCCCGCAGGCGCTTGCGCACCGACTTCGGCACGCGCACCCCGAGATCGACCAGCTTGTCCTTCGGCGGGCCCAGGAGGGAGTCCGAGGTCGCTCCACCGCGGCCAAGACTCCGCTTGCGACGACCCTCCTTGGCGGGGGGCGGGGGTGGGGGCTGGGGGACCGGCTGGCCGCTCACCGGGTGAAGGTCGGAGTCGGGGGCCTTGGCCAGGGCGGGGCGGGGCTCCGGGGCGCTCACGCATCGAGTGTCGCAGTAAGGGCGCGGCGGCGGTGGGAGGCTGCGCCGGGTCAAGATCCCTGGACTGGCCGCCGACGAACCGCGAAATCGGGCCCGGAAACGCGGCTGGTGGGCGGCTACGCAGGGGAGTGGGCGGGGGTCAGGTCATCGCGTGAGGGCGTCCAGGATGTCGTCGAAGGCCTCGACGACATCGCGCGCCCCGGGCGAGGGCCAGGCCTGGATGGGCACGCCCGCCCCCTGAGCCTGCTGCACCGCTGCCCGCTCGGGAATGACGGCCTCGAACACCAGGCCCGGGTGCGCGGAACGCAGCTCCGACTCCCGGAATTGGTGCTCGGTGAGGTTGGCGCGCACGCGGTTGAGCACGATGCCGGCCGCGGTGAGCCGCAGGTTGAGTGCGGCCCGCGCTGCCTCGATTGCGAGAAGCGCCCGGTCCGCGCCCTGGAGGGCGAAGAATCCCGGCTCGGTGACGATGAGGGCGCAGTCAGCGGCGGCGAGGGCGTTGCGGGTGAGTTCGTCGAGGGAGGGCGGGCAGTCGATGAGGACGAGGTCGTAGGAGTCGACGACGCCCTGGAGCGCGCTGCGCAGCCGGGTCGCGGACCCGTCGCCCTCCGGCCGATTGCGGTGCGCCAGGGCCTCCTCGCTCGGCAGCACGTGCACGCGCGGACCCCACCCGGACGGCTGCAGCGCTGCCGAAGCGATTCCCGGCCGGGCGTCGGCGAGGATGTCGCCGGTGGTGAAGGCATGCAGTGGCACGTCCAGGGCCGCGGTCGCGTTGGCCTGGGGGTCGAGGTCCACGACGAGCACCCGTTGGTCGCGCGCCCACGCCGCGCCGGCCAGGCCCAGGACAGCGGTGGTCTTGCCCACCCCTCCCTTGAGGGAGAGCACGGCCACTGTCGTCACGAGAAGCGAGTGTGCCAGCAACGCCGGCCGGCGTCGCGGATGACGGT
>JAPOJD010000004.1 GCA_029978585.1 Actinomycetota bacterium | reverse complement strand
GGGGAGCAAGACCCAGAAGTCCTGGCCGTCGATCTGGCGGACCTGGAATTCCCTCGATGACTCCGGTGTCGCGATCATGCTCTCCGAGTACGCCACCCCGTTCACCACGAACGACGCGGAGCTCTACGTTCACGGCAAGGTCATCGTGGCCGATGACGCTGATGCCTATGCCGGGTCCACCAACTTCACCGCTCCGTCCATGGACTGGAACCGCGAGCTCGGAGTGCGCCTCACCAATCGCGCAGACTCGGGTGGAATCGCCAGCGGCTGGCTGCCGAGCGTGCAGGGGGTGCGCGACCTCGTCACGCGCTTCACGCAGGACTTCGCCGACACGGCCAACTTCACGTCATGGGACGCCATCGAGCCGCAGTTGCCGAAGGACAACCTGGCGAGGGCGAGCTGGACCGATCCGCGGAAGAACTACCTGCGCACGGATCGCCCGCTGCTGTGCGGACCTCTGCCGACATCGGACACGCCCGTCCCGGTCCCCTAGGAAGACCGGCCGCTACGCGTCGGCTGCGCCCCATGCGCCGATGCGATCGATGAGCCCCGTGTCGATCGCGCCCTCCGCGTGACCGAATCCCGGCTCGATCCACGCCTGCGAGCCCGGGGCGGCGCGTTGCAGTGCCGCGGGGTGGTCGAGCGGGAAGAACGGATCCTGGTCGCCGTGCACCACGAGCAGCGGGATCCCCTGCTCGACGATGCGCGCGGCTGACGCCGTCGGGGTCATCGGCGGCGGGGCCGGCCACGGTCGGGGATCGACCCGGGTGCCGAGCCGAGCACGCAGGTACGCCCGACCGGTGACGGTGCCGACCGCGCGATGCAGCCACTTCATCGGCGGCGTGCCGCGGTAGTACCAGAACGCCGTGCCGCTGACGCTCACGACCGCGTCCACGCCGGCCTGGTCGCCGACGGGCCGGCCGCGATGGCCACCCAGGAGCGCCCCATGCCGCAGGGCAACGGCCGACCCCATCGAGAAGCCCACGGTGACAACCCGGCCGTACCCCTGCCCCCGCGCCCACGCGGCGGCCGCCTCGAGGTCCAGCGGCTCCCGATGCGCCAGGGTGCTCAGCCCCCCGGACCGCCCGTGGCCCCGCTGGTCGAAGGCGACGACACCGCCATGGTGCGACAGTCCCCGCAGGACCCGGTCAACCCGTCGGTGCGCGAAGGAGCCGCAGAACCCGTGAGCGACGACGAAGGCGGTGCCGGAAGTGGCCCCCGGGACGTGCAGCCCCGCGAGAGGCGTGCCGTCCGCGGCCGTCAGCGACAGCGCCTCGCTGCCGGGAGGCGGGGGCACCCGTTCGCGACCCCGGTCATCCTCGGGAGGGCGGCCCTGCGTCACGGGGGACTATTCTCACAGCGTGCGCCTGCTGCTCCTCACCCAGGCGGTAGAGCCCTCCTCCGAGGTCCTGCCGGCGCTGACGCTGCTCCCCCACCAGGTGCGGATCCTCCCGGCCCAGGCCACCGCGCTCCTCGACGCGCCCCCCGCCGACGCCGTCCTCGTGGACGGCCGCCGAGACCTGCCGCAGGTGCGCGGCCTCACGCGCCTCATCCGCCAGACGGGCGTGGAGAGCCCCCTGCTCATCATCGTGACCGAGGGCGCGCTCCCGGCCCTGCAGTGGGACTGGGGCATCGACGAGTTCCTCCTCGACACCTCCGGACCCGCGGAGGTCGAGGCCCGCCTTCGGCTAGCGACCACCCGCGGGGGCAGTGGATCCGATGAGTCGCCCGCCGGCGAGATCAGGAGCGGGGATCTCGCCATCGACGAGGCTGGCTACACCGTGCGCATCCGCTCTCGCGTCCTCGATCTCACCTTCAAGGAGTTCGAACTGCTGCGCTACCTCGCCCAGCACCCCGGACGCGTCTTCTCCCGCGCGCAACTCCTGCAGGAGGTCTGGGGATACGACTACTTCGGGGGCACGCGCACCGTCGACGTCCACGTGCGACGACTGCGCGCCAAGTTGGGGCCGGAGCACGATGCCCTCATCGGGACAGTGCGTAATGTCGGCTACCGCTTCGTGCCCGCCCGTCCCGACGAGGCGACGGTCGCGACGCTCGGCGACGAGGCGGATGCCTCATCGCATGACGCGGCCCCGGCCTCACCCGGCGCCCGCGCATGACCAGCGGGGCCACCGAACTCCAGGTGCGGCGGTCCCTCGACGCCGCGCAGGTCCGCGAGGTCCTCGACCTCGTCGAAGACGTCGCCCGCCACGATGGAAACGCCCCCCTCGCCGAGCACGTCATGCTTCACCTGCGCCACGGCGGCGACGCGGACGTTCGGCATGTGCTCGCGCGCGACGACGAAGGCCAACTCGTGGGCTACGCGCACCTCGACGTCACCGACCTCGTGGAGGGCCCCAGTGGCGAGCTCGCGGTTCGGCCCGACGCCCGACGGCAGGACGTCGGGCGCTCCATCGTCGAGGAGTTGATCGCGCAGTGCGCCGAGATTCCCGGGCAGCGGGGCCGGCTGCGACTGTGGGCCCATGGCGAGAGCGCGCCGGCCGCCCGGCTGGCGGCATCGCTCGGGTTCAGCCGCTCCCGCGTGCTCTGGCAGATGCGCCGATCCCTGTACGCGGCCCTCGCGCCGGTACGCCTCCCCGAGGGCGTCACCCTGCGGCCATTCCGCCCCGGCCATGACGACGCCGCCTGGCTCGCCCTCAACGCGGCCGCCTTCGCCCACCTGCCCGACCAGGGCTCGTGGACCGAGGACGACCTGCGTCAACGCATGGACGAGCCCTGGTTCGACGCATCCGGCTTCCTCCTCGCCGAGACCAAGGACGGCGACCTCGCCGGCTTCCACTGGACGAAGGTCCACGACCACGGGCACGGCCACCCCCGCGAGCACCCCCACCAGCACCCGCACCAGGCGATCGGCGAGGTCTACGTGGTGGGCGTCGACCCCGCATGGCAGGGCACCGGCCTCGGCCGGGCGCTCGTCCTCGCGGGGCTGCACCACCTGCGCGGCGCCCCCGATGGCCTGGGACAGGTCATGCTCTACGTCGACGCGGACAACGTTCGCGCGATCCGGCTCTACGAGGCCCTCGGCTTCACCCGATGGGACACCGACGTGCTCTACCGACAGGCGGCCAGCGACCGGGCCGCTGACGGCTGAGGGTGGCCGAAGGCCCACCGACCACTCACCCGGCTGTGGGATCATCGGATCATGGCCGTCGCGGATGCCCCCTCCACGCCCTCGCCCGGGCACGACGGCCACGCCGGGCGCGATGCGCTCCAGGGCCCGCAGGCCGACCTTCCCCCCGATGAGATCGCCGAGGGCGCCGTCGTCATGGAGGAGGTCTCCGTCGGGGCCGGCCCCCTCCCCCCGGACCGGTTCCTGGACCGGGAGCTGTCGTGGCTGGCCTTCAACGAGCGGGTCCTGCAATTGGCCGAGGATCCCGACCTCCCCGTCCTCGAGCGCGCCAAGTTCATCGCCATCTTCGCCAGCAACCTGGACGAGTTCTTCATGGTCCGCGTCGCCGGGCTGAAGCGACGGATCGCGACCGGGATCGCCGTACGCGCGGCCAGCGGGCTCACGCCTCGCGAGGTGCTCGAGAACATCTGGAACCGAGGTCATCTCCTGCAGCTGCAGCAGGCCGTGATCTTCCGTGACGAGGTGCGACCTGCGATGGCGGCCGCCGGCGTGGACATCCTTGGCTGGGGCGACCTCACCGAGAAGGAACGTCTCGACATGGACTCCTTCTTCGACCAGCGAGTCTTCCCCATCCTCACCCCGCTCGCCGTCGATCCGTCGCATCCCTTCCCGTACATCAGCGGGCTGTCGCTGAACCTCGCCGTCGTCGTCCGCAACCCCACCACCGGCAACGAGCTCTTCGCCCGCGTGAAGGTGCCACCGCTGCTGCCCCGCTTCATCCAGGTGGACCGGCAGCGCTTCGTGCCGCTCGAGGACATCATCGCCGCGCACCTCGATGACCTGTTCCCCGGCATGGAGGTCCTGCAGCACCACACCTTCCGGATCACGCGCAACGAAGACCTCGAGGTCGAGGAGGACGACGCCGAGAACCTCCTCAAGGCACTCGAGCGGGAGCTCAGCAGGCGTCGGTTCGGGCCTCCGGTGCGCCTTGAGGTCGAGAGCTCAATCGACCCCCATGTGCTCGAGTTGCTCATCGAGGAGCTCGGCGTCAGTGAGCCCGAGGTGTTCCGGCTGCCCGGGCCCCTCGATCTCAGCGGCCTGTGGTCCATCTACGGCGTGGAGCGCGACGACCTCAAGCAGGCAGCCTTCGTCCCCCGGACCAGCCGCGAGCTCGCCGAGGTCGAGTCCGCATCGCCGCCCGACATCATGGCCGTCGTACGCGAGCATGACGTCCTCGTGCACCACCCCTATGACTCCTTCTCCACGAGCGTGCAGCTGTTCCTCGAGCAGGCGGCGGTCGATCCCCACGTCCTGGCCATCAAGCAGACCCTCTATCGCACGAGCGGCGACTCGCCCATCGTCAAGGCGCTCATCGAGGCGGCGCGCGAGGGCAAGCAGGTGCTGGCCCTGGTCGAGATCAAGGCCCGCTTCGATGAGCAGGCCAACATCGACTGGGGCCGCAAGCTCGAGGAGGCTGGCGTCCACGTCGTCTACGGCCTCGTCGGGCTGAAGACGCACACCAAGCTCTCCCTGGTCGTGCGCGATGACGGCGACCAGTTGCGCCGGTACTGCCACATCGGCACAGGCAACTACCATCCCAAGACCGCTCGGCTGTACGAGGACTTCGGCCTGTTCACCTGCGACCCCCAGGTCGGGGAGGACGTCTCGGACCTCTTCAACGTCCTGTCCGGGTACTCCATGAACACCGACTACCACCGGCTCCTGGTGGCCCCGCACTCCATTCGTTCCGGGCTCATCGAGCGCATCGAGCGGGAGATCGAGCACCAGCGGGCCGGCCGACCGGCTGGCATCCGGTTCAAGTGCAACTCGATCGTCGACGAGCAGATCATCGACGCCCTCTACCGGGCCTCGCAGGCCGGAGTGAACGTCGCCATCTGGGTGCGGGGCATCTGCGCTGTGCGCCCCGGCGTCCCCGGGCTCAGCGAGAACATCCGCGTGGTCTCCATCCTCGGCCGATTCCTCGAGCACTCCCGTGCCTACGAGTTCATCAACGGGGGCGACGTCGAGGTGTGGATCGGTTCGGCGGACCTCATGCACCGCAATCTCGACCGACGCGTCGAGGCACTCGTGAGCCTCAAGGACGCGGACGAGATAGCGGAGATAGCCGCATTGTTCGACCTGGCCCTCAGCCCCGAGACATCGGCGTGGATCCTCCAGCCCGATGGGGAGTGGGACCGACGAGACCGCGATGCCCAGGGGCGCCCACTCCTCGACCTCCAGGAGGTCCTCATCAGCGCCCACCGGCAACGCGGCCGCCTGTCGTGACCCAGACCCACCGGGAAGTCGAGCGCAAGTTGCGCGTCCATGCGCTGTTCCGGCTTCCCCCACTGGCCGGAGCCGTTCCGGGAGTGGCGTCAGTCGAGACCCTCCCCCCGTTCACGATGCGCAACACCTACTTCGACACCGACGACCTGCGGCTCTTCCGCTGGGGGGTCACCCTGCGCCGACGCGAGGGATCAGGCGACGAGGGGTGGCACCTCAAGCTCCCGGTCGACGGCGCCGATGGAACCCACCGCGACGAGATCAGGGCGCCGCTCGACGACCGGGACATCCCGCCCGACGAGCTCACCGATCTGGTCAGTGCACTTCTCCGCGACGCCCAGGTCCACTCGGTCGCCACACTGCGCACTGAGCGCGCCCCGCACCATCTCCTCGACCCCGAGGGGCACGTCCTGGCCGAGGTCGTCGACGACACGGTCACGGTCTTGGACGACTCCCGCACGGTCGGGGTGTTCCGCGAGGTCGAGGTCGAGGCCGTCACCGAGGGAGACGACGAGCCCGACCTGGAGCTGCTGGGCAATGTCGTCGACTCGCTGGTGGAGCACGGGGCCATCCCCCACACGCTGAGCAAGGCCGCCGCCGCCCTCGGGCCGCGCACCCAGCAGCCGCCGGATGTCCCCGAGCCCCGGTGGCCGGCCCGCCACGATCCGGCGGGAGACGCCGTTCGGGCCTTCCTCGCCACCCATGTGCGCCGACTTCTCCTCCAGGACATCCGCCTGCGCCGGGACCTGCCCGACGCCGTGCACCAGATGCGCGTCGCCGCCCGCCGACTGCGCAGCGGGCTGCAGGTATTCCGCCCCCTCGTGGACCGGGCCTGGGCGGACCGCCTGCGCGAGGAGCTCGCCTGGGCCGCGGGATCGCTCGGCGTCGCACGCGACACGGAAGTGCTCCAGGAGCGGCTCGACCGCGATGCCGATGGCCTCTCCGCCGAGGACGCCCGCCTGGCTCGGAGCGTCATCGATCCGGCGCTCGAGGATCGCATGAGACGCGCGCGCGGGGATGCCGAGGGGCTGCTCGCGTCGGAGCGGTACCGCGCCCTCCTCGAGGATCTCGTCACGGCGGCACGGGATCCCCTCCTCACCGATCAGGCCCGCGAGCGGTGCTCCGATGCACTGCCGCCCCTGGTGGCCAAGGCCTACCGCAGGCTCGATCGCGACGTGCGCGACCTGCGGCTCGACACGGCGAGCCCGCAATGGCACGAGACCCGCATCGCCGCGAAGCGTGCCCGCTACGCCACAGACGCCGTGGCGCCGGTCTTCGGGAAGAAGGCGCACTCCCTTGCCGAGCAGCTCGCGCGCGTCACCGACATACTCGGCCAGCATCAGGATGCGTACGTCGCCCAGGCCACGCTGGCGGAACTCGCCCCGACTGCCGACTCCCGGTCGGCGTTCGCGCTCGGGCTGCTGCACGGGCTCGAGCAGCAGTCGGAGCACCGTGACCGCGAGACCTTCCTCGCGCTGTGGCCCGAGGTGCGAAGGGCCGCCCGGCGGTCGGGCCTGCTGTGAGCGACGGCGATGGGGGTCCGGGTCGCCGTCGGACCAGCCAGGCGACCCCGCTCGGCGAGCCCGTGCGCGCCGCAGGCGTGGTCCTCCTGCGGCCGAGTTCGTCGTCCGGGCCCGAGG
This sequence comes from Actinomycetota bacterium, assembly GCA_029978585.1. GTDB lineage: Bacteria > Actinomycetota > Actinomycetes > S36-B12 > S36-B12 > Mxb001. Next base: position 32,599 of record JAPOJD010000004.1, on the reverse strand, counting down.
TCGCCCTCATCCACCGCGCCCGCCGTCAGGACTGGTCACTCCCCAAGGGCAAGCTCGATCCCGGGGAGCACACCATCGTGGCTGCCGTGCGCGAATGCGAGGAGGAGACCGGGATCCGACCGATCCTCGGCGTCCCGCTTCCCACGCAGGAGTACCTCGCATTCGGGCAGCGCAAGACCGTGGACTACTGGGCCGCGACCGTCGGCAGCGTGGGCGAGTTCGCACCCAACGACGAGGTCGACGAGGTCGCATGGATGTCCGTCGACGAGGCATGCGGCCGCCTCACCTACCCACGTGACGCCGAACTGGTTCGCCTCGCCGCCGCGACGCCCGCAACCAGCCCCCTCATCCTGCTAAGGCATGCATCGGCAATGAAGCGCGCCGACTACGACGGAACTGACGACGCACGCCGCCCGCTGACCGCCCTGGGCAAGGACCAGGCGCGTGCGCTGGTTCCCATCCTGGGAGCCTTCGGCGCCGAGTCGGTGCACTCCTCCGACACGGTGCGCTGCCGCGACACGGTTCGCCGGTATGCCCGGGCCATCGGCTCCGAGGTCCACGACGAGCCCGCACTCAGCGAGCGGGGCTACTCCGAGCACCCGCGCCGCACCGCCAAGCGGATGCTCCGACTGCTGTGCGATCCCCGACCGCTCGTCGTGTGCTCCCACCGGCCGGTGCTTCCGACGCTGGTCGAGGTGATCGCGGGCCTGCGGATCACCGGCCCGCTGGACCTCGAGCCCCGCCTTCCCCCGGGGGGATTCCTCGTGATCCACCGCTCCTTCGGCGAAGGCGAAGAGCCCACCGTCCTCGCGGTCGAGCGTCACGCGTCCTAGACCGGTCAGATCGCGCGCGCCGTTCGAGAGCGTCACGACACGTTCACCTCGCGGCAACCCGACGATCCCGATTCGGACACGCGCGGCTCCTAGCGTCCCAGGAGTCAGGGGCCGTGCACACGGCCCGTCCCACGCTCCAGGAGGACAGGGTGAATCGCACCCGCGTGGCCGCACTCGCGGCAACCGCTCTCGCCGGCTCCCTCGTACTCGCCGCCTGCGGAGGCGGCTCCGGCAGCGACTCCAGCGGGGGCGGAGCCTCCGGCGACTCGAGCCTCAGCGGCGCCGTGCGCATCGACGGGTCGTCGACCGTGTACCCCCTGACCGCGCTGGCTGCCGAGGACTTCATGGCGGCGAACCCCGGCGTCCAGGTCACGGTGGCCTCGTCGGGCACCGGTGGCGGATTCGAGAAGTTCTGCCGCGGGGAGACCGACGCGAACGACGCGTCGCGCCCGATCAAGGACGAGGAGAAGGCGGCATGCGAGGCCGCGGGCATCGCCTACGGCGGACTCCAGGTCGCGACCGACGCGCTCACCGTCGTCGTCAACAAGGAGAACAACTGGGCCACCTGCCTCACCGTGGAGGAGCTCGCAAAGATCTGGGCCCCCGACTCGACGGTCAAGAACTGGAACGAGGTTCGTCCTGACTTCCCGGATGTGCCGCTGCAGCTCTTCGGCCCCGGAACCGACTCCGGCACCTTCGACTACTTCACCGATGCCATCAACGGGGAAGAGGGAGCCAGCCGCACCGACTTCACCCCGAGCGAGGACGACAACGTCATCGTGCAGGGCGTCTCCGGCTCCCAGGGGGGCCTCGGCTACTTCGGGTACACCTACTTCGAGGAGAACGCGGACAAGCTCACCGCCGTCCAGGTCGATTCGGGCGCCGGCTGCGTGGCACCAAGCGCCGAGACCGCCCAGGACGGGACCTACACGCCGCTGTCCAGGCCGCTCTTCATCTACCCCTCGGTGGCCGCCCTCAAGCAGCCGCAGGTGAAGGCGTTCTTCGACTACTACGTCGCGAACGACGCCTCCATCGCCGAGGGCGCCCTCTTCATCCCGCTCAACGAGGAGCAGAAGTCCAAGCTCGCCTCCGACTACGCAGCCCTCACCGGCTCCTAGGGCACCGTCGAGAATTCGTGGAGTGCCGTAAATGAGTGGCCAGTCGGCTTCGTCTGTTGCCGGGGGTCTCAACCCCCTGAGGCAGACGAAGCCGCGCTACGGCGAGGCGGTGATCCGAGGAGTCCTCACCCTCGCCGCGGCCGTTTCGCTGTTCACCACGTTCGGCATCGTGATCTCGGTTCTCATCCCGTCCCTGGAGTTCTTCGCCGAGATCTCCATCCTCGAGTTCCTCTTCACCACGACGTGGACCCCGCTCTTCGCCAACCCGCAGTACGGGGTCCTTCCTCTGATCACGGGCACTCTCGTGATTACCGTGATCGCCGTCCTGGTCGCGATCCCGCTCGGCCTGGGCAGTGCGATCTACCTGTCGGAGTACGCCAGCCCGGGTGCCCGCAAAGTCCTCAAGCCCACGCTCGAGGTCCTCGCCGGCATCCCCACGGTGGTCTTCGGCTTCTTCGCGCTGGAGTTCATCACCCAGTACGTCCTCAAGCCGATCTTTCCTTCCATCCAGGTGTTCAACGCACTGTCCGCCGGCCTGGTCATGGGCATCATGATCATCCCCACGATCGCCTCGCTGTCGGAGGACGCCATGGCCGCCGTGCCCTCCGGGCTGCGCGATGGCGCCTACGCGCTGGGCGCCACCAAGCGCCAGACGGCGCTGCGCGTGGTCGTGCCCGCGGCACTCTCGGGGATCGTGGCCGCCTTCGTCCTCGGCATCTCCCGCGCCATCGGCGAGACCATGATCGTCACCATCGCCGCCGGGCTCCAGCCCAATATGACGCTCAACCCCCTCCAGGGAATGCAGACGATGACCTCCTACATTGCGGCCGCCGGTTCGGGCGACGTTCCGACGGGCAGCATCGAGTACAAGTCGATCTTCGCGGTGGGCCTGCTGCTCTTCGCGATCACCTTCGTGATGAACATGATCAGTATCCGCCTGGTCCGCAAGTACCGGCAGGCGTACCAGTGAGCGCCACGCTCGAGAGGCCCTTCGACGCGCCGGCGGACATCGACCTGCGCGGCCACGGTCAGCCCCTCGTCGACAAGACGTTTCGCTGGATCCTCTTCCTCTGCCTGTTCATCGGTATCGCCTTCCTCGCGGTCCTGCTGGCGTACGTCATCATCAAGGGCTGGCCGCGCCTGGATTCCCGCCTGTGGACCAACATGCCGTCCATCCGACGTCCGGAGCAGGCCGGCGCCCAGTCAGCGATCACCGGAACCCTCTGGGTCATCGCGTTCACCGCGCTCTTCTCGCTGCCGATCGGCTTCCTGTCGGCGGTGTACCTCGAGGAGTACGCCAAGCCCACCAGCCGCTTTGCGCGCTTCGTTGAGGTCAACATCCAGAACCTCGCGGCCGTGCCCTCGATCGTCTACGGCATCCTCGGCCTCGCGATCTTCGCCCGGGCCCTCGCGCTCGGGCAGACGGTCATCACCGCCGGACTCACCCTGGCCCTGCTCGTGCTCCCCGTCGTCATCGTGTCCACGCGGGAGGCGCTCCGCGCGGTCCCGCAGAACATCCGCCACGGCTCCCTCGCCCTGGGCGCGACCCTCTGGCAGACGACCTGGCGCCAGACGATGCCGGCGGCCGTCCCCGGCATGGCCACCGGCACCATCCTCGCGCTGTCCCGGGCCATCGGGGAGGCCGCACCGCTCCTCCTGCTCGGCGCGGTGACCTTCATCTCGTTCAATCCCACCGGGCCGTTCTCCGCCTACACCACGCTGCCGATCCAGATCTACAACTGGACCAAGGAGTCCAGGGAGGAGTTCCAGGTCCTCGCCGCGGCGACCATCGTGCTCCTGCTCGTGATCCTCCTGGCGATGAATGCCGTCGCCATCCTGATCCGCAACCGGACCCAGAAGAGATGGTGACATGATGAGTAGCACCATGAGCGAACTCCACGATCCGAATGCCCCCCAGGCCACCAGCGACCTGTCCAACACCGGCCGCATGGACGTCTCGGCCGTTCTGGACGAGGGCCGCGCCAGCGTCCCCGACTCGATCAGAGAAGTCGTCTTCAACCTCGACGACGTGCACATCTTCTACGGAGACTTCGAAGCGGTTAGTGATGTCACGATGCAGATCGGCAAGAACGAGATCACGGCGTTCATCGGACCCTCCGGCTGTGGCAAGTCGACCCTGCTGCGCTCCTTCAATCGGATGAACGACCTCATCCCGGGAGCCCGGGTCGAGGGACTGCTGGCGTACCACGGCTTCAACATCTACGCCCCCGAGGTGGACCCGATCGAGGTACGCCGCCGCATCGGCATGGTCTTCCAGAAGCCCAACGTCTTCCCCAAGTCCATCTACGAGAACGTCGCCTACGGGCCGAAGGTCAACGGCATGAAGGTCAACATGGACGATCTCGTCGAGGATTGCCTGACACGAGCGGCCCTGTGGGACGAGGTGAAGGACGACCTCAAGAAGAGCGCCTATGCGCTCTCGGGCGGCCAGCAGCAGCGACTGGTCATCGCACGCTGCATCGCGGTCAAGCCCGAGGTCATCCTCATGGACGAGCCCTGCGCGTCACTCGACCCCATCGCCACGGCGAAGATCGAGGACCTCATGAAAGAGCTCGCCGCGGACTACACGATCGTCATCGTCACGCACAACATGCAGCAGGCCGCTCGCGTATCGGATCGCACCGCATTCTTCACGGCCGACGTCGACGCCAAGGGCGTGCGGCACGGCCGCCTCGTGGAGTACGGCCCGACCCGGAGCATCTTCACCGCACCCAACGAGCCCCGCACCGAGGACTACATCTCCGGTCGCTTCGGCTGATCGCACCCACGATCAGCCGAGGGTGTAGCCCGCCTCGTCGATCGCGGCACGCACGGACTCCACGTCCAGGGGACCCTCACTGGCAACGGTCACGGCGCCGCTGGCCAGGTCGACATCGACCGAGCGCACACCGGGCAGCTGGACGAGTTCCGTTGTCACGGCGCGCACGCAGTGGTCGCAGGTCATCCCGGTGACCGAGTAGGTGGTGGTGATCACGTCTCCCCTTCCGCATAGGCCTTCAGCCGAGGAAGCGTCTCCTCGATTCCGCGCGCGTTGCGCCGGTAGGCATCGATGAGGCGCAGTGCCCGGGCAGACCGAGCGTACGTCCCGTCGAAGGTCTCCGTGACGCGGGTACGACCACCCTCGAGGGGCTCCAGTTCGTAACGCCATCGGTGCCCGCCGAGATGTGCCCAGGCGATACGCCGACCCTCGTCGAACTCCATGACGGTGCTCGAGACTCGATAGGGCACGCCGAGGCGCATGTCCATGCGGAAGCTCGATCCGAGGGAGAGTCGTTCGGGCCCGGATACGCTGCCGCGCACGCTGCCCGAGCCGTCGAAGCGGGCATGCTGTCGCGGGTCGGCGAGGATGTCGAAGACGCGATCCGCCGGGACGCCCACGATGACGGACCGGGAGACGATCCACGGTGACTCCGTCGCTACGACCTCCACCTGCGTGACCACACCCTCACGGTAGGCCATGTCCCCGTGCGCGCCACCGTGAGGCATCGGACCCTAGCGGGAGCGGCGCAGGCGATCCTGCTGAGCGCGACCGAGGCGGGCAAAGAGAGGCGCCACCGGAAGGACGAGATCGGGTAGCGCGCCTAGCGCCCGGACCTGGGCTCCTCTCCATCGCGGGACGCTCACGATCCTGCGCGGCCGGCGCAGCGTCCGCGCCACCGCGTCGGCTACCGCGTCGGGCTCCTGGGTGCGCAAGCCCGTGAAGGACAGGGCGATCGCCGGATCATCGATGATGTCGGTGAGCATCGGCGTGAGCATCCCATCGGGGCAGACCACGCTGAAGTGGATGCCGGTGACCCCCTGGGCGCGCAGTTCGCCCTCGAGGCCCAGGGTGAAGGAGAGCACCCCCGCCTTCGTTGCGGCGTACACGGCCTCGCCGGGCACCGGCACCCACGAAGCCAGGGAGCCGATGGTGACGACGTGGCCACGGCCCCTGCCGCCTTCCCGCTCGCGCATCACGGCCACGGCCGCCCGGGTTCCGTGCATCACGCCCAGGAGGTTCACGGAGACCACGCGATCCACTACCTCGTCGGGCTGCGTGGCGGCGTCCCCAGCGCCGAGGACCCCGGCGTTGTTGACCCACACATCCGGCTCCACCTCGCGCGCGAGCGAGCGGCAGGCGGCGGCGTCGGTGACGTCGAGGATCGCATCAGCACCCTCGATGTCGGTGGCGATGACGTCGTACCCGATCGCGTGGAGGCGCTCGGCGATGACGGCTCCGAGGCCGCGGCCCGCACCGGTAACCACCGCGCGCGGGCGTCGGACGGTCGTCATCGCTGGGCCGTGATGCCCTTGCCAAGCACGACGACGCCCCCCTCGCTCAGTGTATAGAGCTCGCGGTCCCGCTCGAGGTCGACGCCGATCTGCGCCCCCTCGGGAACGATGACGTTCTTATCGAGGATGGCCCGGCGCACCACGGCGTTGCGACCGATGCGGACGCCGGGCATGAGGACCGCGCCCTCGACGTAGGCACCCGACGACACCTGCACGTCGAAGGACAGCACGGAGTTGCGCACATGGGCCCCCGAGACGATCGAGCCGGTGCCGACCATCTACTCATGCGCATTGCCGCCCTCGACGAATTTGGCCGGCGGGTAGGAGGGGTGGTTGGTAAGGATCGGCCAGCGGCGGTTGTAGAGGTTGAAGATGGGGTGGACGGACACGAGGTCCATGTGAGCGTCGTGGTAGGCGTCGAGGGTCCCCACATCGCGCCAGTAGCCGCGGTCGCGGTCAGTGGCCCCGGGGACCACGTTGAGGTCGAAGTCGTAGACGCAGGCGGTGCCCTGGCCAACGAGCATCGGGATGATGTTGCCGCCCATGTCGTGCACGGATCCCTCGTCCGCGGCGTCAGCGCGCAGCGCCTCCACGAGTGCATCCGTGGTGAAGACGTAGTTGCCCATCGACACATACGACGAGTCAAGGTCGCCGGGGATGCCCGGGGGGTCGGGAGGCTTCTCGAGGAAGCGCTGGATGCGGACTCCGTCCTGCCCCGCCTCGATCACTCCGAACTGGTGCGCGATGGAACGCGGCTGGCGGATGCCGGCGACGGTCACCGCGGCACCGGTCTCGATGTGCTGCAGGACCATCTGCATTGGGTCCATGCGGTAGACGTTGTCGGCGCCGAACACGACGACGTACTCCGGCTGCTCGTCCTTGATGAGGTTGAGGCTCTGGTAGATGGCATCGGCTGAGCCGGTGAACCATCGCGGTCCCAGCCTCTGCTGGGCAGGAACAGCCGTCACGTAGTCGCCGAGCAGCGGGGACATCCGCCAGGTCGTCGTGATGTGACGGTCCAAGGAGTGCGACTTGTACTGAGTGAGCACCGCCACCCGGCGCAGTCCGGCGTTGACGAGATTCGACAGGACGAAATCGATGAGGCGGTAGGCGCCGCCGAATGGGACGGCGGGCTTGGCGCGGTCCGCGGTGAGGGGCATGAGCCGCTTGCCGGCGCCCCCCGCGAGGACGATCCCCAGGACGTGCGGTCCCGATTCCACGGGCGCCAGCGTAGCCCGCCCGTCCCACGCCCGGGAGGGCCCTAGGCTGAGTGCCGTGAGAGTGGCGATCATGACGCGGGAGTGGCCCCCGGACGTCTACGGCGGCGCAGGAGTCCATGTCACGCAACTCGTCGAGCAATTGCGCGAGCTCATCGACGTCGACGTGCACTGCTTCGGGGCTCCCCGGGTCGATGCCGAGGCGCATCAACCGCCCAGCGAGCTCACCGGCGCGAACTTCGCCCTGCAGACCCTCGGCGTCGACCTCGAGATGGCGCAGGCCTCCGAGGGCGTCGACCTCGTGCACTCCCACACCTGGTACGCGAACCTCGCCGGCCATCTCTCCGGCCTGCTGCACGGCGTACCCCACGTCATCTCCGCCCATTCGCTCGAGCCGCTGCGCCCGTGGAAGCACGAGCAGCTCGGCGGGGGATACCGCATCTCCTGCTGGGTGGAGGCAACCGCCTACGCGCACGCCGACGCGATCATCGCCGTGAGCGAGGGAATGCGCCGCGATGTCCTCGACACGTACCCCGTACTCGACCCCGCCCGGGTCCACGTGGTCCACAACGGCATCGACACCGAGGTGTACCGACCCGATCCCGACGTCGCCGCCCTCGTCGCGCGGGGAATCGACCCGGACCGTCCCTACGCGCTGTTCGTCGGGCGCATCACCCGGCAGAAGGGCATCGCCCATCTCCTGCGCGCCGCACTGAGCTTCGATCCGGGCATCGTCCTCGTGCTGTGCGCCAGTTCGCCCGACACTCCCGAGATCGGCGAGGAGATCAGCCGCGGGGTCGCCGCCCTGCGCGAGGCCCGCGGCGAGGATTCCGTCGTGTGGATCGAGGAGCAGGCGCAGCGCCCCGAACTCATCCAGATGCTGACCCATGCCACCGCATTCGTCTGCCCGTCGGTGTACGAGCCCCTCGGCATCGTGAACCTCGAGGCCATGGCCTGCGAGGCTCCGGTCGTGGCCAGCGCCGTAGGCGGGATCCCCGAGGTGGTCGCCGACGACGTCACCGGCATCCTCGTCCCGTACGACGCCGACGATCCGGAGGCCTTCGAAGCAGGGCTGGCGCGCGGTGTCAACGCCCTGGCCGCCGACCCGGCCCGGGCACGCCGCATGGGCGCGGCCGGGCGGCAGCGCGCCATCGCGGAGTTCGGCTGGGACGCCATCGCGGAGCGCACCGTCGCGGTCTACGAGACCGCACTGGCGTCACGGCGGTCGGCGGCGCGTTGACCCCGCTCGATGTCGCGCCGGTGCCACTGCCGGGGACGCGGGGCAACCGGCCGGCTCTCGGCTTCACCCTCTACCTGGCCGGTGCGCTGTGCTTCGCCTTCAACAGCTCGGTCGTCAAGACCATCCTGGAGACGCCGGTCGACGCGCCTGCGCTGAGCGCAGTGCGGTCGACCGGCGCCTTCCTGCTCCTCCTCATCATCGTCGCTGTCACACGCCCCCACGCCCTGAAGGTGCGACGCGACGAGGTCCTGCTGCTGCTCGCCTACGGGGTCGTCGGCCTGTCGATGACGCAGTTCCTCTACTTCGTGGCCATCGAGAATCTCCCCATCGGCGTCGCTCTCGTCCTGGAGTTCACCGCGCCGATCCTCGTCGTGCTGTGGGTGCGCTTCGGGAGGCGGCAATACGTCCGGCCCTGGGTGTGGCTGGGCCTGACGCTGGCGCTCATCGGCCTTGCGCTCATCACCCAGGTCTGGCAGGGACTCAACTCCCTCGACCTCAACGCGATCGGCGTGGCCGCAGGCCTGGGCGCCGCCTGCGCGCTCGCACTGTTCTACCTGCTCGGCGAGGCCCGGCAGCGCGGGGCACACCCGCGCGACTCGATCTCGCTCACGATGTGGGGCTTCGGCGGCGCCACGCTCTTCTGGGCCGTGGTCCAGCCGTGGTGGAACTTCCCATGGTCGGAGTTCAGCGGTGACGCCACGCTGGTGACCGGGGCCACCGCTCCCATCTGGTCGCTCACGGCATGGATGGTCGTCATGGGCACGGTCGTGCCCTTCACCCTCGTGGTGGCCGCCCTCGCATGGATCAGCGCGGCGCAGGCATCGACGGTGGGGATGATCGAGCCACTCGCGGCGGCCCTCATCGCGTGGATCCTCCTCGGCGAGGTGCTCACGCCCCTGCAGATCGCGGGCGGCATCACCGTCCTTGCTGGCGTCTACATCGCGGAGCGATCCCGGTGAGCGCCCCCGACCCCATCGAGCCGCTCGCAGTGCCAGGCCCCCGGATCCCGCGCCAGGAGGCTCTCGGGATCGCCATGTACCTCGTTGCGGCGTTCATGTTCGCACTCAACGGGACCGTCGCGAAGGCCCAGATCGAGGCGGGCCTCACCCCCGGGCATGTCACGGAGATCCGCACCGCCGGGTCGGCGATCGTCGTCCTCGTCGTGATCCTCATCCTCCGCCCCGCCTCACTGCGGGTCACGCCCTCGCAGATCCCCTTCCTCATCGTGTTCGGGGTCGTGTCCTACGCGCTGACCCCATTCCTCTTCTTCGTCACGATCGCACTCCTGCCCATCGCCATCGGCACCCTGCTCGCCTTCCTCGCTCCCGTCTGGGTCGCCCTGTGGCTGCGCTTCGCACGGCATCGCCCGGTACGCCGCTCCCTGTGGCTGGCCATCGGCCTGGTGCTGGTCGGGCTTGCCCTCGTTGCCCAGGTCTGGGCCGGTGTCACCCTCGACCCGCTCGGGCTGTTCTTCGGCCTGCTCGTCGGAATCTCCCTGGCCGTCTACCTCCTCCTCGGAGAGGAGGGCGCGCAGCGCCGCGACGTGCTGAGCCTCGCCTTCTGGGGCTTCCTCATCGCTACGGTGACGTGGAGCGTCATCTCTCCGTGGTGGGCGTTCCCCTGGTCCACTCTCACGACTACGACGACGCTGTTCGACGGCGCAGTCACGGGCATCCCCGTGTGGTCACTGGTCATCTGGATGATCGCCTTGACCGTCGTGCCATTCCTGCTCGTGCTCGGCTCGCTGCAGCGCATCGGTGCCCAGCGCGGGGGGATCATCGGCACGACCGAGCCGCTGTGGGCCGCGATCGTCGGGTTCATCGTGCTCGGGGAGACCATCACGCCGGTGCAGGGCCTCGGCGGGCTCGTGGTCCTCGCGGGCGTCATCCTCGCGGAGATCTCCTCCCAGCGCACTGCTCGCGAGGGCGCGCCCACCCGATGACCACGCCCGCTCAGCCGGGCTAGCCTCGCGGGATGGAGGTCACGCGCCGTCAGGTGCTGGGGGGCATCGCGGGTGGAGCCGCGATCGCGGGCCTGAGCGCCTGCAGCGGCTCGGCCTCGGGCGGAGGCCGGCCGGTCCCGGTGCGCGTCGACCCCGATTCGGTCGCGGCGTCGGCCGGGCGGCCCAACCTCGTCGTCATCCTCAGCGACGATCACCGGGCCGACCACCTCGGCGCGGCGGGCACCGTGCCCTTCCTCCAGACGCCGGCCCTGGATGCCCTGGCGCGGCAGGGACTCACCTTCGACCACGCGTACTGCACCACATCGCTGTGCAGCCCCTCGCGCGCCTCGTTCATCACCGGGCAGTACGCCCACCGGCACGGCGTCACGAACAACATCTCCGCGTGGCGCGCGGAGACCGTGAGCGTCTTCGAGGGACTCGCTGCGGCGGGCTACCGGAATGCCTACATCGGCAAGTGGCATATGCCCGGGGACCTCCCCGACCTGCGCGGCGTGGAGCGCTTCATCACTTTCACCGTCGAGGAGGGGCAGGGCGTGTACTTCGACTGCCCCCTCGTCATCGACGGGGTCGAGACCGCGCGCCCGGGCACCTACGTCACCACCGACCTCACCAACCTGGCCCTGGAGTGGCTGGCCACCCAGGACGCATCCCGGCCGTTCTGCCTCTTCCTCGCGCACAAGGCGGTCCACCACGAGTTCGAGCCGCCGCCCGACCTGCGGGGGACGTACGACGACGTGCCACTGGACACCCTCCCCGACGAGTACTTCACCTTCCAGACGCTGCTCGACCGGAATGTGTGGGAGGGCACCGCCGGGCGGCTCGAGACGGCGTACCGACGCTACTGCGAGACGCTGCTCGGGCTGGACCGCGAGATCGGACGGATCGTGGAGGCGCTCGACGCCAGCGGCGCGGGCGCCGACACCGCGCTCTTCTACACCAGCGACAACGGCTACTCCTGGGGCGAGCACGTCCTCACCGGGAAGCGCTGGGCCTACGACGACAACATCCGCCTGCCCTTCATCGTGCGCTGGCCCGACGGCATCCCGGATCCCGGCGCGACGCGCGAGCAGCCCATCCTCAATATCGACGTGGCGCCCACCCTGCTCGACCTCGCGGGGGCCCCCATCCCATCCAGCGTGCAGGGCGCGAGCCTCGTGCCGCTGCTGGAGGATGACGACGCCGCATGGCGCGAGGAGATCTTCTACGAGTACTTCGCCGACTTCCCCTACAACATTCCCCCATCGCAGGCGATCCGCACCGACGAGTGGCTCTACGTCGAGTACGACCGCGGCCTTCCCCCCGAGCTCTATGACCTCTCGGCGGATCCGCGCCAACTGAGCAATGTCGCCGACGACCCCGCCTACGCGGGCGCGCGCGCCGAGATGGCCGCCCGCCTCGCCGACCTGAGAGCGCAGTACGCGTGAACGCCGTCGGTGCCCCGAGTCCTGCATCCGCGCAGGTGCGTCACACGCTCTACCTCGCCGCTCCCGCGATCGTGTCGGTGACGACGTATCTCGCCCTCGACCTCGTGCTCGCCGCGCGTGCCGGGCGCCCGGAGGACTTCTGGTCCGTCGAGGGATATCGCCTCACGATGAACCTCGCCGTGCTCCTGCGCATGGGGCCGCTGTTCTTCTCCGGCCTCCTCGTGTGGCCCGTGATGCGAGCCCGCGGTGCGCCGTGGTGGGGAGCGGCGCTCGGCATCCTGGCCACGCCCCTCGCCTTCGCCGCCGTCTCGGGGATCCGTGCCGCCGCATTCTTCCCGCCGCTGGAGGCGGCGTACTACGCGACGAACCCCGTCGTGGTCGGCGCGATCGGCGCGCAGGTCGCCACCGCGGGGATCGGGGCCCTCCTCTGGCGCTGGCACGCCGCTGGGTGGCGGACCCCACCCTGGGGCTGGTGGTCGTGGGGCGCAGTGATGGCGTTCGCCGCCGGCATCCTCACCACCTTCGTCGCCGTGCAGTGGGACGGTGGCCAGCACCTGTTCTACCCGTGGATCCTGGTCTATCGGGCCCTCTTCACGGGATGAGGCAGCCCGCCCGCTAGACGATATTGCGCTCCGGGCGCAGGTCCCCGCGCGCGAAGCGCTCGACATCGAGCGGGCTCACATCGATGAACGGCGTCACGCCGAGGTACATGTCCCGCAGGATCTCGCCGACCGCCGGACCCTGCAGGAATCCGTGCCCGGAGAACCCCGTGGCGTAGAGGAAGCGCGAGACCTGCGACGACTCGCCGAGCAGCGCGTTGTGATCGGGGGTGGTCTCGTAGAGCCCAGCCCAGCCGCTTCGCACGCCCAGGTCCAGCAGCCCGGGCGCCCGGACGGCCGCGAGTTCGGCGAGGCGCTCGGGGAAGTCCTCGTCGCGGGATATGTCGAACCCGGGAAGCGCATCCTGCTGGGAGAAGCCGGTGAGGATCCCCGGTCCCTCGCGATGCCAGTAGAGCGTGGTGGAGTAGTCGATGGTGAAGGCCATCTCGACCGGCTGCGGCATGGGCTCGGTGATGAGGAGTTCCCGCTTGTACGGCGTGACCGGCAGGTCGACGCCGACGTACGACGCGATCTGCGGCGACCACGCGCCGGCGCAGTCGATGACGCATTCGGTGCGCACGGACCCCTCGGGGGTCTCCACCGATGTGATCTCGCCGCCCGAGGAGGTGATGCCGGTGACCTCGATGCCGGTGCGCACGGTGGCACCGAGCCGCCGCGCACCCGTCGCGTATCCCAGCACGACGGACTCCGGGGTGCAGTGCCCGTCGTCGGGCGACCAGGCGGCGGCGAGCACGCCTTCGGGATCGAGCAGCGGGGAGAGCCGGCACGCCTCCTCCACGTCGACCATGCGCGACTCGACACCGAGGGCGCCCTGGAGCGCGACGGAGGCCGTGAAGAGGTCGACGTCCTGCGGGCGGGTGAGGACGAAGAGGTAGCCGCTGCGGTGCAGGTCGATCTCCTGGCCGGGACGCACGGGGAAGTCCGCGAAGAGTTCCAGCGAGCGCTGGCCCAGTCGGATGTTGAGCTCGTCGGAGAAGTTCGCCCGCACGCCGCCCGCGGCGCGGGAGGTGGAGCCGCCCGACAGTTCGCCGCGCTCGAGGAGGAGCACCTCTACCCCGGCCTCGGCCAGGTGGAACGCGGTCGACGCACCCATCACTCCGCCGCCCACGATGACGACGTCGGCCCGACCCGGGAGGGGCGCGGGCGCCCGGGTCGTCACAGGCGGAAGCCGGGGTCGTAGGGCAGCTCGGCGACGTCCATCTGGGCCTTCTGCAGGCGCCCGCTGTAGTCCCAATTCATCGCCTGCCAGCGCGTGAACTGGTCGAGCACCCAGATGCCGCTCTGCCTCGATCCATTGCCGCTGAGCCCGTTGCCGCCGAAGGGCAGATGAGCCTCCGCGCCCGACGTGGAGTTGTTGACCGACATCATGCCGGCGGAGATGCCCTCCCGGAACCGCCAGACGGCCTTGGGATCCGAGGTGTAAATCGCGCTGGACAGGCCATAACCGTGCCCGTTCGCCAGGCCGATGGCTTCGTCCAGGGTGTCGAAGATGCCCACGCCGACGAGCGGTCCGAACGTCTCCGTGTCATAGAGCGGGTCCCCCGGCCTGATGCCGTCGACGATCGTCGGGTGCGCGAACCATCCCGCATCCGGATCGCCGACGAAGCCCCGGCGCGGATTGGCCGACGTGATGCGGCCGATGCCGGTCGAGCCGTAGACCGACTGGTGGTCTTGGATGAGGCCGAGGTTCTTCTCGTGGGTGAGGAGGTACTTCTCGTCGATCATCGGGCCGTACAGGACCGGCGCGAAGGGATCGCCGACCACGGCGTTGTCGACGGCATCGGCGTAGCGCCTCAGGACCTCGTCGTGCACGCTGCGGTGGACCCACATGGTCCCCAGGGAGGTGCACCGCTGGCCCGCGGTGCCGAACCCGGCGAAGAGCGCCCCCTCGACGACGAGGTCGAGGTCGGCGTCGGGCATCACGACCATGGGGTTCTTGCCCCCGAGTTCGAGGCAGGGCGACTGCAGGTATCGCCCAGCGAGCTCGCTGAGCCGGCGGCCGACCTCCGTCGATCCGGTGAACCCGATCTTCTGCACGTCGCCGTTCTGCAGCGCGGTCTCGAGGCCGTCGTAGGTCGTCGCCCCGTCGGCGACGACCACCTGGAGCACGTCGCGGGGCACGCCGCCGGCGTAGAAGATCTCGGCCATGGCGCGGGAGATCGTGGCGGTCTGCTCGGCGGGCTTCCACACGACGGTATTGCCGGCGACGAGCGCCGGCACGATGTACCACGAGGGGACCGCCGCCGGGAAGTTCCCCGCGGTGACGATCATGGCGGTGCCGACCGGAACGCGGAACGTGAAGAGCTGCTTGTCGGGCATCTCGCTGGGGATCGTCTGCCCGTACAGCCGGCGCCCCTCGCCGAGGAAGAAGTCGCAGGTGTCGGTGACCTCCTGGACGTCACCCAGGGCCTCGGCGTACACCTTGCCCATCTCGCGCGTGACCAGGCGCGACAGCGCCTCCTTGTTGGCCTCGAACAGCCGGCCCACCTGGGCGATGACGCGCCCCCGCACGGGCGCCGGGACGGCCGCCCAGCCCGCCTGGGCGGCGTGCGCGGACCGGCAGGCGGCGACGACATCAGCGGTCGTGGCCAGTGGGAATTCCGCGACGACATCGTCGAAGCGCGCGGGGTTGCGGGAGACGTAGGTGGTGGCAGCCATGCTCCGATCCTCCCACCACCCCGATCCTCCGGCCCCGCTGCGCCCGTCCTTCCCCAGGGGCGCAGGGAGCGCAGCCCGCTGCGCAGGGAGCGGCTACTCGTGCAAGCGACGAGCGGCCTCCGCGATCGAGCCGGAGAGGCTGGGGTAGACGGTGAACGTCGAGGCCACCTGGTCCACGGTGAGGCGAGCGTCGACCGCGATGCTGATGGGGTGGATGAGCTCGCTTGCCCGCGGCGCCACCACCACTCCCCCGACAACGGTGCCGGACCCCGGTGTGCAGAAGAGCTTGACGAAGCCGTGGCGCAACTGGTCCATCTTGGCGCGCGCATTCGACGACAGGGGGAGCATCACGCTGAGCGCGCGGCCCTCGGCGCTGTCCGCCTCTGCCTGTGAGATGCCCACGGTCGCAATCTCCGGGGTGGTGAAGACCGTGCTGGACACGTGCGACTGGTCCAGTGGCGCCACAGCATCGCCGAGCGCGTGCCGCATCGCGATGCGCCCCTGCATTGCGGCTACCGACGCGAGCATGAGGACGCCCGTGCAGTCCCCGGCGGCGTACACGCCCCGGGCTGTCGTCCGCGACACGCGGTCGACGACGATGAATCCCCGGTCGTCAACCGCGACGCCGGCGTCCGCGAGCCCGAGGTCCTCGGTGTTCGGCAGTGAGCCCACCGCGAGCAGCGCGTGCGTTCCCTCGACGGTCTCGCCGCCGTCGAGTTCCACGACGACCCCGTCTGCGGTCCGCCTCACTGCCCGTGCCCGCGATCGCGGAAGGACGGTCAGCCCACGGTCGGCGAACGCCTCTTCGATCACCAGCGCAGCGTCGGGGTCCTCTCCGGGCAGCACGCGGTCGCGGCTGGAGATGAGAACCACTTCCGACCCCAGGGCGTGGTACGCCGACGCGAACTCCGCGCCGGTGACCCCGGAACCGATGACGATCAGACGCGCGGGGACATCATCGAGGGAGTAGAGCTGCTCCCAGGTGAGAATCCGCTCACCGTCAGGCATCGCCTCGGGGAGCAGACGGGGACGCGCACCCGTGGCAACGAGCACCGCGTCAGCATCGCGCTCCTCGACCTCTCCGGTCGCCAGCGTCACCTGCACGCGGGTGGGTCCGAGGAGGCGGCCGCGACCGCGCAGAAGCTCCACGCCCTCCCGGGCGAGCTTCTCGCCGATGTCCACGCTCTGCGCCTCGGCGAGAGCGAGGATCCGCCGGTTGACGACCCCGAGGTCGACGCTGAGCGTCCGTCCGCTCGGCACGTGCCCGTCCACCAGGATGCCCATGGGCCCCGTGCGGGCGCCGAACGACACCACGTCCGCGGTGGCCACCAGGGACTTGCTCGGCACGCAGTCGGTGAGCACCGCCGAGCCCCCCGGGCCCAGGGGGTCGACCACGGTCACCCTGGCCCCCAGTTGCGCGGCCACGAGGGCCGCCTCGTAGCCGCCCGGTCCGGCACCGATCATCGTCACCGACGTCACGGGCCTGATTCTGTCGCAGCGGGCGCTGGAGCCGTACCCTGGCGCCGTGGCGCTCTACGCGGCGTACGGCTCCAACCTCGACCCGCATCGCATGGCCGAGCGGGCGCCGTACTCCCCTGTCGCCGCCACGGGCTGGCTCGTCGGCTGGCGACTGACCTTCGGGGGCGAGGACCTCGGCTGGGACGGCGCCCTGTCCACCGTCGTCGAGGACCCCGGCCACTCGGTGTTCGTGGTCCTCTACGACATGCATCCGCTGGATGAGGCCTCGCTGGATGCGTGGGAGGGGACCTCCCTCGGGCTGTGGCGCAAGCTGCGGGTGCGCGTGTCGACGCTCGAGGGTGATGTCCTGGCCTGGTTGTACGTCCTCGACGACTACGAGGGCGGGCTGCCCTCGGCGGCCTACCTCGGGATCATCGCCGACGCGGCCGAGGCCGGAGGAGCTCCCGACGACTACGTCGCCGGGCTGCGACGCCACCCCAGCCGCGGCTGAGACGAGGCCCCGGTAGCGTCGCGCCATGGCTCACGAGGGAACCGAGCGCGCCGTCGCCGCCGCGCAAGCATCGGCCGCCGACATCGCCCGGATCACCGCGGTGCCCTCGCACGAGGTCGCCGTGATCCTGGGATCGGGCTGGGCGCATGCCGCGGACCTCATCGGGGAGGCAGGCGTCGCCGGCGACGGTCGGATCGAGATGGCGGTGACCGACATCGCGGGTTTCGAGGCGCCCACCGTGCCAGGGCATGCCGGCCGAGTGCTCAGTGTCGACGCGGGCGGGCGGCCCGCACTGGTGTTCGTCGGCCGCACCCACCTGTACGAGGGGCGCGGGACGGACGCGGTCGTCCACTCGGTCCGCACCGCGGCCGCCGCCGGATGCCGCGTCCTCGTCCTCACCAACGGCTGCGGGGGCCTGCAGCCGCGCTGGTCCCCCGGCACCCCGGTCCTCATCAAGGACCACATCAACATGACCGGTCGCTCCCCGTTGCACGGGGCGACGTTCATCGACCTCACCAACCTCTACTCCGCTCGCCTGCGGGCGCTGTGCCACGAGGTCGACCCCACCCTCGACGAGGGCGTCTACGTCCAATTGCCCGGGCCGCACTACGAGACACCCGCCGAGATCGCCATGATCCGCGCCATCGGCGGGGACCTCGTCGGCATGTCCACCGCCCTGGAGGCGATCGCCGCGCGCGAGGCCGGCATGGAGGTGCTCGGCATCTCCCTGGTCACGAACCAGGCCGCTGGGACGACCGGTGAGCCGATCACCCACGAGGAGGTGCTCGAGGCCGGCCGCAACGCCGCCGAGCGCATGGGTCGGCTCATCGACGAGGTCCTGCGGAGGCTGTAGGTGCTCCTCGAGGCGGACCTCGGCGGGCGGCACGTGGAAGTCCGCGACCTGCGCGCGGACGACGTACGTCCCGACGAGTCCAGCGAATGGGACGCCTGGGACGACGACCGGATCCCCGACGTCGAGCAGCCGGAGCACCATCGCGCCGCGGTCACCCTGGACGGCGAGGTGGTCGGGACCATGTCGTGGCACCGCATCGCCTACGGGCCGACGCGCGGGTCATGGGCCTGGAGCATGGGCATCGGCCTCGCTCCCGAATGGCGCGGCCGGGGCATCGGCTCCGTGGCGCAGCGCCTGCTCAGCGATCACCTGCTCGACTCCGCCCATCGCGTCGAGGCCTCCACCGATGTCGACAACCTCGCCGAGCAGCGGTCCCTGGAGAAGGCCGGCTTCTCCCGCGAGGGTGTGCTGCGCGGGGCGCAGTACCGCGCCGACGGAATCCACCACGACCTGGTCATGTACGCGCGAACCCGGACTCACCGCGGCGCGGCTTCACCGGCTGGGCAAGGGGCCAGAGAGGGCGGGGATACCCTGGCCGGGTGACCGCCACCGAGATCGCCGCCAACGAAGCCAGCCTGCGGCGCTACCTCCACGGCCTGCCCGGCGTCGACCAGGTTGGTGCCGAGGGACGCGCGGCGATGCTCGCAACACGGTCGGTCAAGGCCGCGAGCAAGGAGCAGGCCCTCGACCTGGCCATCTCCATGGTTGACCTCACGACCCTCGAGGGCATGGACACCCCCGGCAAGGTCCGGGCCCTGTGCGCCAAGGGACTGCGCCCTGATCCCACGGACCCGACGGTGCCGGCGGTCGCCGCGATCTGCGTGTACGGCGACATGGCCGCGCTCGCGCGAGAGGCGGTGGGCGACCGCCTGCACGTCGCCGCCGTCGCCACAGCGTTCCCCTCGGGGCGCGCGAGCATCGCGGTCAAGCTCCAGGACACCCGCGACGCCGTGGCCAACGGCGCCGACGAGATCGACATGGTGATCGATCGCGGTGCCTTCCTTGCCGGGCGCTACCTCGAGGTCTTCGAGGAGATCGTCGCGGTGAAGGAGGCCTGCGGAGGCGCCCACCTCAAGGTCATCTTCGAGACCGGCGAATTGCGGACGTACGACAACGTCCGCCGGGCCTCCTGGCTCGCGATGCTCGCGGGTGCCGACTTCATCAAGACGTCCACCGGGAAGATCAGCCCGGCCGCCACCCCGCCGGTGACACTGGTGATGCTCGAGGCCGTGCGCGACTGGTTCGCGCAGACCGGTGAGCGCGTGGGCGTCAAGCCCGCCGGGGGCATTCGCACCGCCAAGGACGCCATCCGCTACCTGGTCATGGTGAAGGAGACCTGCGGGGACGCCTGGCTCACCCCCGACCTCTTCCGGTTCGGGGCGTCCAGCCTGCTCAACGACCTGCTCCAGCAGCGCCAGCGCATGCGCACCGGGCACTACTCCGGTCCCGACTACGTGACGATGGACTGACCGATGGCCTTTGACTACGCTCCCGCGCCCGAGTCGCGCTCGGTGGTGGACATCGCCCCGTCCTACGGCCTGTTCATCGACGGGGAGTTCGTCGATCCCCTCGACGGCGCCACCTTCAAGACACTCAACCCGGCCACCGAGGAGGCGCTCGCCGAGGTCACCGAGGCCGGGGCGCTCGACGTGGACCGGGCGGTGCGCGCCGCGCGGGCGGCGTACCGCGCGACGTGGTCCAAGATGCCGGGCAGCGAGCGGGCGAAGTACCTCTACCGCATCGCGCGCATCATCCAGGAGCGCTCCCGCGAGCTCGCGGTGCTCGAGACCCTGGACAACGGCAAGCCCATCCGCGAGTCCCGCGATGTCGACATCCCCCTCGCGGCCGCGCACTTCTTCTACCACGCCGGCTGGGCGGACAAGTTGGAGTACGCCGGTTACGGCACCCGGCCCTACGGCGTGGCCGGGCAGGTCATCCCGTGGAACTTCCCGCTCCTCATGCTGGCGTGGAAGATCGCTCCCGCGCTCGCCTGCGGCAACACCGTGGTGCTGAAGCCCGCGGAGACCACGCCTCTCACGGCGCTCGCCTTCGCCGACATCTGCCAGCAGGCCGAGCTCCCGCCGGGGGTCGTCAACATTGTCACCGGCGACGCTGCGACCGGGCGTTTCCTCGTGGAGCACCCGGACGTCGACAAGATCGCCTTCACCGGGTCCACCGAGGTGGGCCGGCAGATCCAGCGGGCGGTCGCCGGTACCCGCAAGGGGCTCACGCTCGAACTGGGCGGCAAGGCGGCCAACGTGGTCTTCGACGACGCGCCGCTGGACGAGGCGGTCGAGGGCATCGTCAACGGGATCTTCTTCAACCAGGGCCACGTGTGCTGTGCCGGCTCGCGACTCCTCGTGCAGGAGTCGATGGCCGACGAGGTGCTCGACGCGCTCAAGCGCCGGCTCGGCACGCTGCGCCTGGGCGACCCGCTCGACAAGAACACCGACATCGGCGCCATCAACTCCGCCGAGCAGCGCGCCCGCATCGAGGACCTGGTGCGCTCCGGCGACGAGGAGGGCGCCGACCGCTGGACCGCCGCCTGCGACCTTCCCGAGCGCGGCTGGTGGTTCCCGCCCACGATCTTCACCGGGGTCACGCAGGCCCACCGCGTCGCCCGCGAGGAGATCTTCGGTCCGGTGCTGGCGGTGCTCACCTTCCGCACGCCCGACGAGGCAATCGAGAAGGCCAACAACACGCCCTTCGGGCTGTCGGCCGGGGTCTGGACCGAGAAGGGCTCGCGCATCCTGTGGATGGCCTCGCGCCTGCGAGCCGGGGTGATCTGGGCCAACACGTTCAACCGCTTCGACCCGGCGGCGCCTTTCGGCGGCTACAAGGAGTCCGGGTTCGGCCGCGAGGGCGGTCGTCAGGGACTCGCTGCGTACCTGCGGACGGGAGCGTGATGGACGGCCGACTCGAGGTCCGCAAGACCTACAAGCTCTTCATCGGTGGCGCGTTCCCGCGCAGCGAGAGCGGCCGCACCTACGTCGTCAGCGACACCAGGGGCAAGTTCCTCGCCAATGCCTCCCTCGCCTCCCGCAAGGACGCTCGCGACGCCGTGCGCTCGGCGCGCTCGGCGCAGGCCGCATGGTGGGGCGCGACGGCGTACAACAGGGGCCAGGTGCTCTACCGCATCGCGGAGATGATGGAGGGGCGACGGGCGCAGTTCGAGGACGAGGTCGCCCGCGCGGAGGGCCTCTCCGCCCGGCGTGCCGCGACGCAAGTGGACCTGTCCATCGACCGGTGGGTCTGGTACGCCGGCTGGTCGGACAAGATCGCGCAGGTGCTCGGGTCGAGCAACCCCGTCGCGGGGCCGTACTTCACCTTCTCGGTGCCCGAGCCGACCGGGGTGGTCGCCGCGATCGCACCGGAGCGATCGTCCCTGCTCGGGCTCGTCAGCGTGGTGGCGCCGATCATCGTGAGCGGCAACGCATGCATCGTCGTCCCGTCGCTGTCGCGGCCGCTGCCGGCCATCGCGCTGGCCGAGGTCCTCGCCACGTCCGATCTTCCCGGCGGCGGGGTCAACATCCTCACCGGACGCCCCGCCGAGATGGGCCCATGGCTGGCCTCGCACGCCGATGTCAACGCGCTCGACCTCACCGGAGTGGAGGACGACGCACTGGCCACGGAGATGGAGTTCGCGGCCGCGGAGACGATCACCCGGGTGCTGATCCCTCCGAGAAAGGCGCCCGACTGGAGCGACGAGCCGGGCCTGGACCGCCTGCGCTCCTTCGTGGAGACCACGACGGTCTGGCACCCCATCGGTGTCTGAGGAGGCACCCGGCATCGTCTCGGTCCACAGCCGGGAGGAGGCAGAGGCCCTCATCCGCGAGGGCGCGGTGCTCGAGCGGCACGCCCACCAGATGCGCCTGCCCCTCCCGCTCGCGCCGACGCCAGGCCTCCCTGATGACGCCGGGGAGTTCCTGCCGTTCGACGCGGACGCGAATCCCCCGGTGCCCTGGGGCGATGTCCTGCCGGCGTTCCTCGCGGCGTACCCGCCCGAACACCCCGATCACCTGCCGGGCGGCGAAGCACTCGTCGACTCCTACCTCGTGCCGTACACGAAAGGGGCGAAACTCGGGCCGCTGATCTGCGATGCGAGTGCGATCGCCGTCGCGGTACGCGACGGCTACCCCTACGGCGGGGTCATCATCGTGGACCGTCCGGGCGAGGGGCCCTGGGTGTGCGATATCTGGCGCGATCCCGATCCGCGCTACTCCGGCACCGGCAGCGCACTGCTGCGGCGGGCGGCCTCGCGCCTTATCGACCACGACTCCCTCGGACTCGTGGTCACGGTGGGCAACGATGCGGCCCTGCGGTCGTACGAGCGCGCCGGCTTCGTCCGCGAGACGACGGCCTGGCGGCTTCGCCTGCCGGCCTAGATCTCCTCGCGGGCGCCGCGGCGCATCCGGATGTAGACCACCGTGGCGATCCCGGCCACGGCGACGACGCCCAGGACGAGGGCGACCCGGGGGAACCACCGGCGGCCGCTCTCCAGCGTCACCGTCGCCTGCTCGAGGAATTCGTCGGTGCGACCAAGGAGGTCGTCGGCAGTGGAGAGGACGGCATCCGTCTGATCGAGGACCATGCGCACGCGTCCCAGGTTGCCACGAAGTCCCTCGACACGGTCCGCCGTGTCAGTCAGTTGCTCCGTCAGTTGCTCGGTCATCGTCATGCGCCCTCCCGGATCGAATGCGAGCAGCCTACGACGCAGCGGCGAGGGCGGCGTAGCCGGGCTTGATGACGTTGTCGATGTAGGCCAAGCGCTCATCGAACGGGATGAAGGCGCTCTTCATCGCGTTGACCGTGAGCCACCTCATGTCATCGAGCCCCCAGCCGAAGGCCTCGCAGACCTTCGCCATCTCCTGCGTCATCGTGGTTCCCGACATGAGCCGATTGTCGGTGTTGATCGTGGTTCGGAAGCGCAGTCGTGAGAGCAGGCCCAGCGGATGCTCGTCGATGCTGGGCGCGGCTCCCGTCATGACATTCGACGTCGGGCACAGCTCCAGGGGGATTCTCCGGTCGCGCACGTAGGCCGCAAGAGGGCCGAGGCGGTACGTCCCATCGGGCTCGCGGTGGATGTCGTCGACGATGCGCACCCCGTTCCCGAGCCGGTCGGCGCCGCACCACTGGATCGCCTCCCAGATGCTCGGCAGCCCGAAGGCCTCGCCGGCGTGGATGGTGAAGTGGGCATTCTCCCGTCGCAGGAACTCGAAGGAGTCCAGGTGCCGCGTGGGCGGGTAGCCCGCCTCGCGCCCGGCGATGTCGAAGCCGACCACGCCGCGATGGCGGTACGCGACGGTGAGATCGGCGATCTGGCGACTGCGAGCCGCCGTGCGCATGGCCGTGAGCAGGACGCCGACCCGGATCGGCCGCGATGCCGCCCGCTCGCCATCGCGGAAGCCGGCGAGGACGGCGTCCACGACCTGGTCCAGCGACAGGCCGCGCTCGAGGTGCAGCTCCGGGGCGAATCGGACCTCGGCGTAGACCACGCCGTCGTCGGCAAGGTCCTGGGCGCACTCCGAGGCGACCCGGGCCAGCGCCTCCGGGGTCTGCAGGACGCCGACCGTGTGCCGGAACGGCTCGAGGTAGCGCTCCAGGGAGCCGGAGTCCGCGGCGGCCCGGATCCATGCCGCGAGGGCGTCCGGCTCGGTCTCGGGCAGGTCGGGGTACCCGGTCTCGGCGGCGAGTTCCGTCACGGTCGCGGGGCGCAGGCCCCCGTCGAGATGGTCGTGCAGGAGCACCTTGGGGGCGCGACCGAGGATCTCCAGCGAGGGGGTCGGGTCCGCCATGACCCGAACCTACTGCGCGACCGTGCAGGGGCGGACCAGGGATCGCGCTCCTGACCGGTCCCCGAGGCCGAGCCGGACGCGCTGGTCGATGGTCGGGTACATCACGTTGGCCGTCGTACGGGCATGCCCCAGGCCGAGGACGTGGCCGAACTCGTGGAGGTACAGGTTGCGCAGCCGGTCGGGATCCCGCCCCGACGCGTCAGCCACGAATCCGCTGCGGAAGACCGCGACTCCGCCGACGATCTGCCGTGTTTCCGCGATGACGTGGGAGGGATTGCCGAGCCCGACCACGGGAGAGGCGAGCAATGGAGCGTGCCGGGGCGCGAGAAAGGCGAGGTAGACGTGGCGCTCCCGGGGTGTTCCGCGGGGGACGAGGAGGTAGCGGGAGGCGTCGTACGAGAGGGGCTCCTCGCCCGCGAAGCGGATGTCGAGGCCACTTGCCTCGGCCCATTGGCCCACCGCGGCAGCGAGTCGGCGGATCTCGCGCCGTTCTATTCCGTCAGGCAGGCGCCGGGCGTCCACCGTCCAGGTGATCCCGGGGCAGGCCGACCACCCGCTGCCCGCGAGGGTCCCGTCCGGGAAGAAGGCGGTGTGGTCATCGGCGGGCGCCGGGGAGACCGGAACGGCGACGGCCGGAGGTGCGGGGGCCAGCATGGCCAAGAGAGCCACGGCGAGCGCCGCGGCGAGCACGAGGACGCCGACTCGGCGCTGGGGGACGGTCATGACTGGTCATGACCACAACACGACCGGTCATGACGCGTCAAGGCAGGACCGGACCCGGGTGGCGTGACCTCCGTCACCCCACCCCCCGCGCACGCGGGGGTTAGGCCTGTTGGCCGGCCATGAGCAGGCCGATGCGGGCGCGATCTGCTCCCTCGGCGGGCATGGTGGCAACCAGCTCGCCGGCGTGCATCACCGCGATGCGATCGGAGAGGCCGAGGACCTCGTCCAACTCGGCGGATACGAGCAGCACCGCCGCACCGCGGTCGCGGGCCGCCACGATCTGGGAGTGGATGAACTCGATGGATCCGACATCGACTCCGCGCGTCGGCTGGGCGGCCACGAGCAGGACCGGATCGGCGGCGAGCTCCCGGGCGATGACGACCTTCTGCTTGTTGCCACCGGACAGCGATTGCACCGTGGTGGAGATGCCCGGGGTGCGGATGTCGAAGCTGTCGACGAGGTCCCTCGCGAGGCTGTCGATGGCACCACGCCTGCGGACGCCGCGGCGGGCGAACTCCGGCTCATCGAAGCGGTCGAGCACGAGGTTGTCGGCGACGGAGTACGGCCCTACCAGGCCATCGGCCTCGCGATCCTCCGGCACGTGTCCCACGCCGAGGTCGTGGATGCGCCGGGGCGTGCTGTTGAGGATGTCCTCCCCCCGCACGGTGACCCGGTCGGCCGTGCAGCGGCGCAGGCCCGTGATCGCCTGCACCAGCTCGCGCTGGCCGTTGCCCTCGACCCCGGCGATGCCCAGGATCTCCCCGGCCCTCACCTCGAGGGACACGTCCCGGACCGCGGGCAGGCCCAGGTCGTCCTTGGCCGACAGGCGGACAACGTCGAGGACAACGTCGGTGGGCTTCGCAGGTGCCTTGTCCACGGAGAGGAGCACTCCGCGGCCCACCATCATCTCGGCCAGGCCGGCCTGGTCGGTCTGGGCCGGAGTGGTCGTCCCCACCTGGCGACCCCCGCGCAGCACCTCGATGGTGTCGGCAATCGCAAGCACCTCGCGGAGCTTGTGGGTGATGAACACCACGCCCACGCCGCTGTCGGCGAAGCCACGGACCACGCGCAGCAGGTCGTCGGTCTCCTGGGGGGTGAGCACCGCGGTCGGCTCGTCGAGGATGAGGATGTCGGCCTTGCGGTAGAGCGCCTTGAGGATCTCGACGCGCTGCTGGGTGCCGACGGGCAGATCCTCGACGCGAGCGTCGACGTTCACCCTGAGGCCGAACTCCTCGGCGAGGCGCGCGACCTCCGCACGGGCCTTCTTCATGTTGACGAAGGGCCAGCGCACCGGCTCGTCGCCGAGGACGACGTTCTCCGCGACGGTGAAGACGGGAACGAGTTGGAAGTGCTGGTGGACCATGCCGATACCGCGGCGGATCGCATCACGGGGGCCGGAGAGCCGAACCGTCTCGCCCTTGATCGCGATCTCGCCCTCGTCGGGGGCGTAGAGCCCGTAGATCATCTTCACGAGCGTGCTCTTGCCCGCGCCGTTCTCCCCGAGCAGAGCCAGGATCTCCCCCTCGTGGAGGGTGAGCGAGACGTCCTCGTTCGCGATCACGCCGGGGAATCGCTTGGTGAGACCACGGGCCTCGAGGAGGGCGGTCCTCTGCGCGTCGGCCATCGTCAGTCCTTCTCGTAGGGCTTGCCGACGGCGGCGGGCGGCTTGATGCGCCCCGACACGATCGCGAGCAGGACGATGGTGAGGACGTACGGCAGCATGTTGATGAACTGCTGGGGGATCGCGACGACCTCATCCGCCTGGAGCTGGCTGGCGAGGCCCTGGGTGAGCCCGAAGAAGAACGCCGCCCCCAGCGCGCCGATGGGGTTCCACGCGCCGAAGATCATGATGGCGAGGGCCGTGAAGCCGCGACCTGCGGTGAAGCCGCGCTCGAAGGTTCCGGCCGCCTCGATAGCGAGGTAGGCCCCCGCCATGCCGGCGAGGAGCCCCGCGACCGTGACATTCCAGAACCGCAGCCCCTGCACGCTGACACCCGAGGTGTCGGCCGCACTCGGCTTCTCGCCCACCGCCCGCGTGCGCAGCCCCCAGCGCGTCTTGAAGAGCAGCACCCACAGCACCAGCGGGATGATGAGCGCCGCATAGGTGAAGAGGCCGTTCTCGAAGAGCACCGGCCCCACGAGAGGGATGTCGGACAGCACGGGGATCGCGACGATGGGCGTGCTTCCCGGAAGTACATTTCCCTGCGCGTAGAAGAAGCTGGTGAGTCCGACCGCCAGGATGTTGATCACCGTGCCCGCGATGATCTGGTCCATCTTCCACGTCACGGCTCCGACCGCGAGGAAGGCGCCCACGATCATCCCCGTGCCGACCCCGATCAGCGTGCCCAGGATGAGGTTGCCCGTCAGGGCGGCGCCGAAGAACCCCGCGAAGGCGCTCATGAGCATCTGGCCCTCAATGCCGATATTGATGACGCCGCTGCGCTCGCAGATGATGCCCACCATCGCGTCGAGGATCAGGGGAACGGCGTACCTCAGGGAGAAGGAGAGGACCGACACGGTGCGCACCTGGTCCATCGCGTAGAAGACCAGGATGGCGACGCCGATGATGATGGCGAGCGCGTAGGCGTAGCGGGCCCTCATGACCCCCACCCCGAGGTCACGGTCGTCTGCTTGATGTTTCGGTTCCGGAAGAGCAGGCGGGCCACGATCGGTGCCGAGACGAAGAGCAGCGTGATCGCGAGGATGACGTCCACGACCTCCGGCTCGATACCGGTCTGGAACTGAAGTGCCGCCGCCCCGGTGCGCATCGTGCCGATGAGCAGGGCCGCGGGGATCGTCGCGAGCGGGTTGGCACGCGCCAGCAGCGCGATCGTGATGCCGTCGAACCCGAGCCCTGCATTGAAGGCCGGCTCGAAGCGCCCCGTGACGCCCAGGGTCTCGATGGCTCCGCCGAGGCCGGCCAGGGCACCGCTCACCGCCATGGCGAGGACGATCGTGCCCTTGACCGAGATCCCGGCGTAGCGAGCGGCGGAGGGGTTGAGGCCGATGGTGTTGAAACGGAAGCCCTGCGTGGTCCGGGTGAGGTACCACCCGAAGAAGACCGCAACAGCGAGCGCTAGGAGGAAGCCCGAGGGCACGATGCCGAACACCGGGAGCGCTGCCGAGTCGGCAATCGCCGGCGTGCGCGTGAGCGGCTGGCCCTCCTCCTTCAGCGGTTCGCTGGCCAGGTAGTCCACCAGGGCGATCGCGATCGCGTTGAGCATGATCGTGGTGATGACCTCGGACACGCTTCGATAGGCCCGCAGGACTCCGGCGATCGACGCCCAGGCCGCCCCGCACAGCATCCCGAAGAGGACCGCGAACGGCAGGTGCACGATCAGCGGCAACTGGAAGTGGTACCCCGCCCAGGCGGCACCGATCGCGCCCACGAGGAGTTGGCCCTGCGCGCCGATGTTGAACAGGCCAGCGCGCAGGCCCACGGTCACCGCGAGACCGGTGAGGATGAGGGGGGTGGATTTCTCCATGACCCGGAGCAGCCCCTCCGGGGTGCCGAGCGCGTTGCTGAAGAGGACGGCGTAGGCACGCAGCGGGCTGACGCCCTGGAGCCAGATGAGGATGCCGCCGACCGCGAACGCGAGCAGCACCGACACGATCGGCAGCACGATCGAGGGGATGCGATCCAGTGGCCCCGAGCGTCGCGGATCGGGGTCGGAGAACCCCAGATCTGTCCGGGACGGATCCATCGTCGACATGGCTTTCGCATCCTTGCATAGGAAGGGGGAAGGGGGTGGCGCGTTGCGCCACCCCCTTCCGCTCGCCCGAGGGCGTTAGGACTGTTGCACTAACCCAGAGTGACGTTCGTCAGGATGGTGCCGGCATCGAGGCCCTTGACGACCTCCTCGACCTTCTTCTTGACGTCGTCGGGAACCGCAGCCTCGGTGTCGTGGTAGGGAGCAAGACCCGTGAGGCCGAAGTAGTTTCCTCCGGGCGCCTTGCCGTCCTTGGCCAGGATGATGAGGTCCCTGGTGCCCTCGCGCAGCTTCTTCTCCGCGGAGGTGAGCAGGCACTTCTGCGCCTGAGGCACGGTGTAGTACTGGTCCGTGTCGACGCCGATGCAGAAGATCGTCTCGCCCGCGCCCGCGGCCTTGGCGATCTCGATGAGCGCCCCGTTGCCGGTGTTGCCACCCGCGCCGAAGATGATGTCCGCGCCCTGGGCAAGCTGCTTCTTGGCCTCGGCCGCACCCCACTCGGGATCGTTGAAGGCATTGTCCGGCGCGTGGTAGACCAGCGTGACCTCGACGTTGGGGTTCGCGGCCAGTGCGCCAGCCTTGTAACCCTCACCGAAGAGCTTCACCGGCGGGACGGTGTCGGTGCCGAGAACGGCGCCGGTCTTGCCGGTCTTGGTCATGAGGCCGGCGAGATAGCCGGCGGCATAGCCTGCCTTGTCCTCGCTGAAGACCAGGCCCGTGAGGTTCGGGATGATCGGATCAGCCTGGAACTGGTCCACTCCGATGAACGTTGTGCCCTTGTCCTTCTGGGCATCGGCCGCTTCGACACTGGCCTCGCCCATGAGGAAGCCGACGGTGATGATCACGTCGTAGCCAGCCGATATGAACTGATTCATATTGTTGGCGTAGTCCTTGGGATCGACCGTCTCGATGTACTTGGCGTAGCCGCCGGTGGCCTTGGCCGCTTCCTTCGCGCCCTCCCAGGCCGACTGGTTGAACGACTTGTCGTCGACCTTGCCCGTATCGGTCACCAGGCCGATGCAGAAGGCGTCGGGGCCGGGGCAGTCGCCCTCGCCACCGCCGCCGGCAGCCTGGCTGCTGCCGCCGGACTCGCTACTGCCACTGCTGGCGGAGTCACTGCTGCTGCCGCCGCACGCGGCCAGGAGCAGGGCGGACGCGGCCACGGCCGCGAGAACGATCTTGCGATGCATGCATGCACCCTTCTCTTCGAGTGTGAGGGGCGGGCGCTGGTCGCCGCCACGTCACGGTGGAGTCGATCTGGCGTCACCCTATTGCCGTCCCCCATCGCCCCGACACGGCGCGCGTGCGCTGTGACAATCCCGTGATGCGACGCAGGGCACGCATGAGAACCCATGTGACGCCTGGGACTATCGGGATAGGCCGAGGCTCACCCCAACCGGGCACTCGCCGACCAGCCGGCATCGACGGGCAGCACCACCCCCGAGATCCCGGAGGCCTCCGGCCCGGCGAGGAAGCGCACGGCCGCGGCCACCTCGTCAGGGCTCACGATGCTCCCGCGGGGAGTCTGCTGCGTCCAGGCCCCATGGCCCTCGGGCCATGCCGCGCGAAGCCCCTCGCGCTCGATGAGCCCCGGTGCGACCGCGTTGACACGGATGCCGCGCGGGGCGAGGTCCAGGGCAAGGGCCCGCGTGAGCGCCTCGAGGCCCGCCTTCGCCGCCGCGTAGGGACCCCGGCCGGGGAATGCCAGCGACGACTCGAGCGATGACACATTGACGATGGCCGCCCCGTCCGGCATGTGCGGAATGGACGCCCGGGAGAGGCGCACGGCGGACAGCAGCGTGGCATCGAGCATCGCGGCCCAGCGCTCCGCGTCGGGAGACCCGGGTTCGCCGATCATCTGGTCGGCGGCATTGTTGACCAGAACGTCGATCCGCCCGTGCTCGGCGACGATCTCGCGCACCATTCGGTCGACATCGGCGTCCGAACCCAGGTCCCCGGCAACGTCCCCGCGCTCCGCGGAGCGCGACTGGCGTACGACGTCGTCCGCCGCGAACGCGCGGGCGAGCGCCCCGCCGAGGCCGCCCGAGGCTCCGGTGATGAGCACCACCCGCGCGTCAGCCACGGATCATCTCCCGGATGCGCTCGGAGGGCTCCCAGGCGGACAGGTCGGTATCGACAGTGGCCAGGGTGAAGCCGCTGAAGGGGGGCGCGAGCATGCAGACCACGAGGGTCCACGCGCCGGTGGTCCGCGCGGCCTGCCAGGTGCCGGACGGCACTCGAACCGCCGGCACCTCGCCGGACTCGATCCCCGTGCCGAGCAAGCACTCCTCATGGCTGCCGTCGGGGTGGAGGAGCAGCATCCGCGCGGGCGCTCCGGCCACGTGCACCCAGGTCTCGTCCTCGCGCAGCACGTGCAGAGCGCTGAAGTCCTCCGGCGTCAGCATCCCGTAGATCGCATTCGCGTGCTCGGTGCGCCACAGGACGCGGAACCACACGCCCTCGCCGTCGAGGTACTCCAGTCGCATTGCCTCGATCACCTCGGGTGCCGACAGGTCATCGAGGCCGCTCATGCGGACGCCACGAGCTGATCGGCCTCGTCCATGACCGCGTTGGCGTCGACCCGGGTTGGACGTCGGCCGCGAACGACAACCTCACCGGCCACCACGACATCGCGAACGTCGGATCGGCCGGCGGCGTACACGATCGCCGTGTAGGGGTCGCGGATCGGCACGAGGTGCGGCGCCCGCAGGTCGAGGACGACGAGGTCGGCCTCCTTGCCCGGCTCGATGGTCCCGATGCGGTCGCCCAGGCCGAGCGCCCGGGCCCCATCGAGGGTGGCGGCCGCGAGCACCTCCCGGGACTCCACCGACGCCGGGTCGTCACGGACCAGGCGCGAGAGGTTCGCGGCCAGGCGCATCACGGCGAACATGTCGAGGTCGTTGCTCGACGAGCATCCGTCCGTGCCCAGGCCGACTCGGATGCCGTCGTCGCGGTAGCCCACGAAGTCGGCGGCGCCGCTGGCGAGCTTGAGGTTGGACCCCGGGCAGTGCGCCACGGAGGTGCCGGTCGCCGCCAGGAGGCGCCGTTCCCCGTCGTCGAGCCGCACCCCGTGGCCGAGCACCGGGCCGAGGCCGAGGAGGCCGGCCGAGTCGAGGGCGCCCACGGGACGCAGCCCGGTCGACGCGACCGTGTCGGCGTTCTCGCGGTCGTTCTCCGATGCGTGCGTGTGCACGAGCGCGGACTGCGCGCGCGCCAGGTCCGCTATCTCGCGCAGGTGCTCGATGCCGACCGTGAACGCGGCGTGCGGCATGAGCGCGGGCGGCACGGCCGGTCCTCCGATCGCGGCGAGCGTGGCCGGCCACTCGCGCGCCAGGGCCATTCGCTCCTCCCAGGCCAGGCCGTCCGGGCCGGGGAACGAGAAGAACACCGGCCCGGTGACATGCCGGAGTCCCACCTCGACCGCGGCGCGGTGGGCGTCGGCGGGGGGGAAGTACATGTCCAACGCCGTGGTGGTGCCCGACATCACCGCTTCGAGTGCGCCGAGCCGCGCGCCGACATAGACCCCACGGGGATCCATGAGCCGGGCCTCCTCGGCCCACACGCGCTCGAGGAAGCCCTGGAGATCGACGTCCTCGGCGACGCCGCGCAGCAGCGCCATCGGCAGGGGCGTGTGCAGGTTGACGAGACCGGGCATGACGAGCGCATCGCGTCCGTCGATGACGTCCCTGGCGTCCGTGTCGAGACCCGGCCCCACGGCCACGATGCACCCGCCGTCGATGGCGACGGAGGCATTCTCGAGCATCCCCGTGTCGTCATCGGTCATGACGACGTAGCGCGCATCGCGGATGAGCAGGTCCACGGTCACGACGACTCCGCGGCTTCCGAGAGACGCCTCGCCGCGCGGTCGAGGATCGCCGTCACCGTGTCGGCACCCTGCGCGATCACGGCCAGCACGTCGTCGACCGTGATGGGCTCGCTGCCCTGACCCGCCGCCGGGTTTGCCACGAGGCAGAGGCTGGCGTACGGGATGCCGCGCTCGACGGCGAGGACGACCTCGGGCAGGCCCGTCATGCCCACGACAGTGGCGCCAGCCGCGCCCGCCATGCGGATCTCCGCCTTCGACTCGAAGCGCGGGCCGTCGAACGCGGCGTACACGCCGTGCGGCGTGACAGGCACGCCGATGTCAGCGGCGGCGGCGAGCCACGCCTGGCGCAGGCGCTCG